>JBKQMK010000674.1:0-11522 GCA_052146735.1 Desulfomonilaceae bacterium
CCAGCCGTGCAATGCGGTAGGGCATCCATCCGGTGATGTTCCGCCCTTGGTATTCAATCGTTCCGGAATCCGGCCCCAGAAAGCCGGTGATGAGATTCACCAGCGTGGTCTTCCCCGAACCGTTGGGGCCGATGATTCCTAAAAGCTCGCCTTTGTACAGATCGAAGCTCACAGCGACGACCGCACGTACGCCACCGAAACTCTTACTGACGTCCCGGACGCTCAGGAGCATATCCGAACCCTGTGTCTGCAAAGTATCACCCATTATAGCCCAAATCCGGGCAGACACGCAGGTCTGCCCCTACATCTACCTCGCACATTCCGAGGAAGGCACCGATCTGAGTGCGCCCTGCCTTAGAGTGAGGCGCCTGTTGCTCCGGATTCATCCAATACTTCCTCCTGCCGAGCCCTGAAAGCTCCGTCACTTTTCCACCTCGGCCCATCTCTCGAACTGATGGTACTTCCTCTGAATATAGTGGAAGAGGCCTTCCGGCAGTGAAACGATGAAAACCACAAGTGCAAGCGCATATATAACGGTACGGAGACCGCCTATTCCCCGAAGCGCCTCGGAAAGCGGGACAAGAATAAAAGCTCCCATGAGGGAACCCGCAAAGGTTCCCATGCCTCCAACTACCGCGGAAGCCAACGGAAGTATCGAGTAATCGAGTGCAAATGCGGGCATGCCCACGAACATGTAGACGTGAGTCATGTACGCTCCGCAGAACGCTCCCACGCAACCTGCCACGAAGAGCGCCTGCGCCTTGAGCCAGTAAATGTTGATTCCACCGCTCATGACGGATCTGTCGTTGTCCTTGATGGCCTTGAGTACCAGCCCGTAATCGGTTGTTACAAGCCTTCGGAAGCCGAAAAGGGCAATTAGCACCACCGCCGCTACAAAGTACATCTCGATCCATTTGCTGGCAAACGGCTTCAACCCAGCTAATCCTTCCGTTCCACCAAGCAGCCCTGTAGCCTCAATACTCCGCTCCAGCATCAGCGGCAGAACAAGGGTGACCATCGAGAAGTAGACCCCCCTTAATCTCAGGACCGGCAGAAGCGCTACTGTGCACAACGCCCCCCCTAGCACAGTGGCCATAGGTATGGTCAACCAGACAGGGCAACCTGCAAATCGATCCAGAGCTCCGGCTATGTAGGCTCCGACTCCGAAAAAGAGAGCCTGCCCCAGCGAGACCATGCCCACGGAAACCAGGAAATCCCAGCTCATCGCCAACAGGGCGAAAATGCATGTGGAGATCAGCACCTTCTGCCAGTAAGGCGGCAGGATCAAGGGGAGGATGATGAGCGCGATCACGGGGAGTATCGGAGGAACCGATACGTAAAGCATCTCCCTGTATGAGGTCAAGGCGAAAATGTCGTCAGATCTGGCCTTGATTCCTCGATCGACTCTCTCTTGTCTTCTTTGCTTCACTATACCCACCGCTTACGTTGTCGCCTCGTCCGTGCAGCGACCGTATTGTCCCGCAGAGAGCTGCCCGTTATATGCGCTCTTCCAACTCCTTCTGTTTTCCGAACAGGCCCGAAGGCTTTACCACCAGTATCAGCAAGATGGCCACCAGAGAGACTATCATCTTCCAGTGCGGGCCTGACAGTACGTCCGTCAACATTTGAGCGTAGCCGATCAGAAACGATGCGACCACGATCCCGACTGTGCTGCCCAGGCCACCGATGATGCATACAGCCAAAGCATTGATTAAGACGTCGTATCCTTCATTAACCGATATGGTGCCTCGCGGCAAGATAAGGACAGCCGCCACTGCGGCCAAGCCTGATCCAAAAGCCACGCTGATTCCTGCGATCCTGTCTGAATTGATTCCTAGTGAAAGAGCCGTCTTTTCATCTTGTGCAATCCCGCGAAACGCCAGTCCTGTCCTTGTGTGGTGAGTAAAGAAATAGAGGCCGATTGCCAGCGCAATGCCCACCCCCACAATCCACAGCCTCTGGTGATCGACATATGTGCTCCCGATCATTATGCTGCCTTCACTGAAGACGGGGAGCGTGTACTCGAAACCAGTGAAGCCCAGATGACGGAACAACTCCAGGATGGCCAGCCCCACGCCGAAGGTAGCTATCACTTCGGAAATTACCAGACCGCGGATCCGCAACAGGACGAACCTGTAGAGAAGGGCCCCGAGCGCCGCAGTGAAAAGCACCGAAAGGATCACAGCGGGCAGAAACGGAATTGAAAGCTTGTGGATAAGAATCCAGACCGTGAACCCGGCCAGAACGTAGAATGAGCCATACGCGAAGTTGGAAACTCCGCTGATCCCGAAGGTCAAACTGAAGCCAAGCGCTATCAAAGCCAGAATTATACTGTTGACGAACCCATAGATCAGGGTGACTTCGAGCATAGCATGCCCCTCGTAGCTACTGGAGTAAGCTGCCCAACCGGGTAGAGTGAGCCTTGCCCGCCAATGCTCGAATGCGCCAGCGGCGATGGGCGGCTCTACCCGTGTGAGATTTCCCTAACCCTACCCTCTTCCGCCAGGGGAAGGTTTTTTGTACGCCCTCCCCAAAAGAGAGGGGTCAGGGGAAGGTGATTTTGCGACCTTATCGAACTTTCTTCGATAGGATCGATTCGGCTCATTTCTCTTTCTTGACCCACTCGGGAAGCTTGATCGAACCTTCCGAGATAGAGGCCGGGAACACTATGACTCTCTTGCCGTCGTCAGTCCATTGTGCGACGCCTGCTACAGCCGTCTTGGTAGGATCATCACCGTAGATCGCCTGGTTGCCTTCGTCGAATTTGATCCGGCCTATGACACCCTGGCGGTCCGTCTTCTTTATTTCGGCCACCATTTTGTCAGGGTCCAAGGTTCCGGCACGTTCAATCGCTTCAGCCAGTATGTAAACTGAATCATAAGAAGGGGCCGGCCCATGTCCCGCTTCGATGGGCGTATTGTATTTTTTCTGATAGTCGTCGTAGAACTTCTTGGAAGGCGCATATTTTTCAGTTGCTATTCCGCTGCCGATTTCAAAGTTTACGTTGATGCCGCCTCCAATTTTCCCTTCAAAGGTTTTCCAGGCACCGGGGCCGGCCATTGGGGAAATAAAGCCCGCCAGCATTGTAGGGATCTTCATTGTGTTCCACTGCTTGACGAGAATGCCGCTTTGGGGCATGTCAAAGACCGGGAGAATGACTTGTGCGCCTTTGGTCTTGGCCTTGACAAGGCCCGCTGAGAAATCCGACGAGCCGGTAGGGTAAACCTCTGTACCAAGGACCTCCCAGCCGAACTTCTCTGCCGCGAATTTTGCTGTGCCCGCCGCGGTGGCTTTTGCCCACAAGACATCCTGGTGCATGATGAAAAGCTTCTTGAAGCCGAATTCCTTGTTCAGACTTGCCAGGGTCTGGACCAGATACTTGCCCAAGCCCTGGGCATTGAGACAGACGCGGAAACAATACTTGTACTTGTCCGGTTCGGCCTTGACTTTCTCCTCGGATTTAGGGGACATGGCAATGGTTCCGAGCAAGGGGGTCTTGTACTTCGACAGTATGTCCATTCCCGCCAGGAGCGCCTCTGAGCGAAACGGTCCCACTAACAGGGCGCTAACCTTCTTTTCGGTAATGATCTTTTCCAGTCCGAGAAGAGCCTCTGAGACCGGAACTCCGGCAGACGCGTCTCGAAGGTCGATGGTCTCAACCTTTAGCGGCCGCTTGACATCCCCTACCTTGACTCCACCCTTGGCGTTTATCTCCGATACCGCCATCTCGACGGCGTTGAGGGACTCTTTTCCTTCAATAGCCGTAAGTGCGGTTGGAACGCCGATAAGGATCGGTTCCTGCGCCAGAGCAGGCACACCCATCCATATAATCGAACAGACAAGAAACGCCGTAACGACTGTGAGGAGCCTCTTCATGCCATCCCTCCTTGCTGAACGGAAACGTTGTTGATGTGAGCCGTAAAGCCTCGCATAGGGCTGCGGTGTCATGCCCGGCTTCGATGCAATTTCGTCCAATGCTCCGATTCGTGTGGGTGTCACTGAACTGATTTTCCAGACTCTTGGGTCAAACCGCCGGGGGTTAATGAAGATTTAGATAAAGAACCCAACCCTTGCTCCCAGCAGACTGTCGCCAAAGCTTAGTGTCTTGCTAGGAAAGTGTGAATCGGAAAGAATCACGCCGGGAGTACTTACTTGTTCAGAATACTGACCTCCTCGTCTCGTCATCGTACGGCATAGTTTTTCGTTGTGAACTTTTTACCATTATTCAAGCTGCCGTCAATAGGGTAAATGCTCCATTTTGCCGCGAGGAATCCTGCATAGTCTTGTGGGGTCTATGCAGGATGTTAGTATCCCATACTGAACATTTTCAATTCCATTCTGTTCATCCGCATGAAAAGCACGACAAGAAGTGGCGCCTGCTGAGCACGAGCACAAGTCCCCAGGTCGTTCTCAAAGACCCTTGTCCGCCGGACGGCTGAGATCCACTATAGTAGGGCTCTGGAAGACGCCAATCTCCTTGAGAAGAGAGATTGCGATATGATAACATCATTGCGGGTTCTTGAATCGACCCTCTTAAGTCGGGATCAAGACGTTCATATGCCACACTCGGATCCAACGAGGAAATAGCATGAGTCGGAGACATCGAATTGTCATAGCTGAAGACCACACGATCCTCAGAGAAGGCCTCCGGGCGCTGCTTGCTTCGGATCCCGAGTTCGATGTCGTCGGAGAGGCCGAAGATGGTCTTGACGCGATCAAATCCGCGAAAAGCCTTACTCCTGATGTAGTAATCATGGACCTGTCAATGCCCAAAATGAACGGCGTGGCGGCCATCAAAGAAATCAAGCGGATGACGCCTAACACAAAAATAGTCGTTCTCACTGTTCACAAGAATGAAGAATACATCCTTGCGGCCTTTCAAGCCGGATCTGACGGCTACGTCCTGAAGTACGCGGGCCATGAGGAGCTGGTATCAGCCATAAGAACGGTATTGAAAGGGCAGCCTTATCTGAGCCCTGCTGTTTCCGCTGTGGTGTTGGAAGCGTATTTGGAGGGACAAAAAGGACTGAGCAACCAGTCGCCTTTCCGTGCGCTTACCACAAGAGAGACGGAGGTGCTGAAACTGATAGCTGAAAGTTATAAAAATAGGCAGATTGCGGACCTTCTGGGTATCAGCGTCAAAACAGTGGAAAGGCATCGCGCCAATTTGATGAAGAAGCTGGATCTGCATAGCGGAGCGGCCTTGACGGCTTTCGCTTTGGAAAATGGCCTTATTTGTTTTGAGCAGAGGCTTTGAGCAGCCACGAGGCCCTTATTGAAGTTCCCGCGCTCGGCGCTGTATCCAGACGGAATGTGCCTCCTAAAAGTTCGGTGCGCTCTTTCATGCTGGAAAGTCCGAATCCTTTGCCTAAATTAGACGGAGATGCAGAGGAATCGCTCTTTATGCCGGTCCCATTATCTTTTACTAGCAATTCAATTAGGTCTTTTCGTTTTCTGAGAGCAACATGAACTCGCTTGGCCCGGCTGTGTCTGGCAACATTGTTTAATGCTTCCTGGGCTATGCGAAAAATCACTATCTTGAGCGCTTCGGGAATTTCCTGTTCCTCCAGCCCGATCCGATTATCCAGCCGAATGTTCGAATATGTATTCTGAAATTGCCTCATGAACCACCTTAATGTGGCGACCAGGCCCAGGTCGTCGATAATAAAAGGGCGCAGATCAACGGCAATCCGCTGAACTTCTTCGACCGTACCTTGTGCCATCGGCAACAGCATCTCCAATTGTCCTGTGATTTCCGAGTTAGGATTCTCTCGAATTCGTTTCAAGCAAGTCTCTATCATGAATTTGATGGCAGAAACTGACTGGCCGATGCCGTCGTGAAGCTCTTGAGCCAGTCTTTTCCTCTCATCCTCTTGTGCCCTTAGCAGTTGTGCCGAAAGATGGCGTAACTCATTTTCCGATTGTGCGAGCCGCTCTTCGGCCTCCACTCTATCAGTGATGTCGAGAATTGTCCCTATGACGGCCGGTCTGCCTTGGTAATCCGTTCGGGAGCCATAAACCTCCATGTGTACCATTTGGCCCGTTGGCCTAATACCCCTGAAACGGTAATTAATAGATTCCATTTCTCCGAAGATTCTCTTCCGGAGATTCTCTTCAACAAGCGGCCAGTCCTCACCCCAAACGACATCTTTTGGGCCTCGGGTATCAACCAGTTCAGATACTTCATAGCCACAAATCTCAGCCATCTTGGGATTGACGTAACGAAATAGGTCATCTTGTATAAGATAAACCCCCACAATGGATTTCTCAGTAATTTTTCTGAACATCGTCTCGGATTGACGCAGTGCCTCAGCGACTCTTCTCCGCTCGGATTCCAATTGCTTCAATTGGACGGCCTTGCGCGTGCCTGGAGTCAATTCGCGAGCCAGTTCCTCCTTTTTCTTCTGACTGCTTCTCACCTGGGCATCCTCTCGTCTCGTTTAATCAATTCATCAGGGACATGTTGAGGTCAACTTCCCATACCCTTATTTGAAACCCGACATCACTCCCCACCTCAAAGTTCCAGCGTCGAGCCTTCCTGTGCGGCCTGCACGGAGATGCTCGAGTTGGTCGAAGCAAGCATGTCCACGCAACGGTCGACCATCGAGGACACGGCCTGATCCGTTCTCCACGGATCGTGATGAAACAAGATAAGCCTTTTTACATCAGCCACCAAGGCCAGCCTCACTACAGAGTCGAGATCGGAATGACCCCAGCCTCGCCGAATGTTAATCTCCTCGGGGAGGTACTGGCAGTCATGGACGAGGATATCGGCATTCCGACAGAATAACACAAAGTCCTTGAAGCTTGGACCCGACCAGGGCTTATCGAGAAGCTCATTGTCTGTCAGAAAAACAAAAGTGCCCGTAGTCTCGGTAAATTTGAAGCCCAATCCACCTTGAGGGTGCTGAAGGAACTGAGACTCCACCAGGGTTCCGTCCAAGGACATGCGTGCTCCGGGAAGTTCCCGGGTCGCTTCAATTTTCGCCTTCAGGTCCTCAAACCTGATCGGCCAGGTCCCATCGAGATAGTCCCTGCTAAAGACCCGTCTGAGTCCTTCCATGCCTCTAGGGGAGCCGTCCACCACAATCCGAGTATTCGGCTGAAAGACAGGACCGAAAAAGGCGAAACCCCACACGTGATCCCAGTGGATGTGGGTCATCAGCAAATGGGCAATGAGTGGCTTATTCCGTCGCAATAAAGCATCACCCAGGCTTCGGATGCCAGTTCCGGCGTCAATGATGACCGTCCGACCGAAAGCCGTCGTTATTTCCAGACAGGTGGTGTTTCCGCCATAAAGTATTGTATCCGGTCCCGGCGAAGGTATGGACCCTCTTGTCCCCCAAAAAGTAATTTTCATGTTATTCTCTATATCACGCGTCCAATACGCACGCAGGCTCGGCTCAGCCGAAAATCGGCGTGCGCGGGGATTAGTCCTAGTTCGCAAACGTGACTGTCGGCTTCGAACTATACACCACGCTAGGCGGAGTAGTAACCCGAGTACACTATTGCTTCAGATTGTCAAACTTAACGGGTAAATGCTATTACGTCATCAAGAACGCTTTGGAGCGCCACGGATAATGAAGTATTCGACCGACGAGACGCCTTGGACGGCTGAACTGGAGGAGCTTCGACGAAACGAGCTTTACAGGGTCATGCCGTCTGTCAGGCAAATGCCCGGCCGCACGATTGATGTGAACGGTAAGATCGCCATCAATTTCTCAAGCAACAATTACCTTGGATTGGCGGGACATCCGGACATAGCGCAGGCCTTCGTCGATTGTGTCACCCGTTACGGGGCAGGGTCGACCGCATCACGCCTGATCGCCGGTAACACAGAGCCCCACAGGGCGCTCGAGTCCTTCATTGCAGGCTGGAAAGGAACCGAGGCAGCGCTCGTCTTCGGCAGCGGCTACCAGGCCAATGTGGGCATTCTTTCGGCCCTCACCGGCGAAGGGGACCTCATTGTTTCGGACGAGCTAAATCATGCCAGCATTATCGATGGCTGCCGGCTTTCCAAGGCTCGCGTGATGATCTATCCGCACCTGGACCTTTCGGGACTGGAAAGTATTCTCCGTTTGTCAGGATTCCGCCGCCGGCTGGTGGTCACAGAAACGATCTTTTCCATGGACGGTGATTCTGCACCGCTAAGAGAGATGGACTACCTCTGCCGTCGTTGGGGGGCGCTGCTCATGGTTGACGAGGCTCATGCCACAGGAGTGAAGGGACCTCAGGGGCAGGGATTGGCAGCAGAACAGAGCGTCATCCCGGAGATTCAGATGGGAACACTGGGTAAAGCCGCCGGCACAAGCGGGGCTTACGTGGCAGGGAGCCGTGCCCTCGTTGAACTTTTGACCAATAAGTGCCGGTCGTTGATTTACACTACCGCAGCGCCTCCGGGAATTGTGGGCGCAGCGCTGGCTGCATTGAAGATCATTGCTTCGCCGGAAGGGGACCGCAGGAGATCCCAACTCAGGGAGAATACTCTGAGATTCCATCGAGCGGTGAATCCTCACGCAGGCGCCCCGTCCGGGCCTAGCCACATTATTCCTGTCAGGATCGGTGATTCCCGCAAGACCGTGCGAGTCAGCGAATCGTGCCTGGAGCAGGGGGTTTTCGCCCATGGAATACGATTTCCCACGGTGCCTGAAGGGACTGCAAGGCTACGCTTCACTCTGATGAGCGACCACACCGAAGAGGACATCATCATGGCGGCGTCGGTCTTGGAGAATGCCATGAGCATGGTAGAACCCCCATAACGAACCGGGAGGATATGTATTGGTGCCACGAACGTGCCGTCCGGCTCGTCCGTGCACGGATGAGCCTTCGGCAAATCCGTGGCACCATGCTGTCAAAAGAAGTGTCCGGAATCACCTTCCCCTGACCCCTCCCGTCAAGGGAGGGGAAACGATTGGCCCTCGCCCCTGGCGGGAGAGGGAAGGGAGAGGGGGAAACCTCAATGGAAGTTATCAGCATTAAGTGAGATAAAATCTTTGGCATTCATTATAACGGAACGGAACAATGTTTGATTCTATCGAATCGGTGGAACAGGGACTTTTAAGGGAAAACTACATCCCGGATCGATCCCTCGCTACGGTCCTTTACCTGGCGTGGTCTTTGAAGAAGCCGCTCTTTTTGGAGGGTGAGCCCGGGGTAGGCAAGACGGAGACCGCCGTGGTGATAGCACGGGCACTGAAGGCGGATCTAATTCGGCTTCAGTGTTACGAGGGGCTCGACGCAAATCATGCCCTTTACGAGTGGAACTACCCCCGGCAGATCCTTGCCATCAAACTTGGCGAGGAATGCGGCACGGATCGTCAATTGTTGGGGCGCACAATCTTCACTGAGGATTTTCTTATTAAGAGGCCTCTTCTGGAGGCAATCCTTTCAGCGCGAGACAAGCAGCCGGTCTTGCTGATCGACGAAATCGACCGCTCTGACGAAGAATTCGAGGCCCTCCTTCTCGAAGTGCTTTCGGATTTCCAGGTATCCATCCCGGAGATAGGAACCCTAAAGGCAGTGCGTCGGCCCCTTGTGATTCTGACCTCCAACCGAACTCGGGACATCCATGACGCACTGAAACGCCGATGTCTCTATCACTGGATAGACTACCCCAGCCCAGAAAAGGAGCGAGAAATAATCGCGGCCCGAGTTCAAGGCATCTCTGAAGATTTGGCTCTGCAAGTGGCGCTTTTCATGAAACGGGTCCGGGAAGAAGACCTGGTCAAGAAGCCTGGAGTAGCTGAAACTCTGGACTGGGCGGCCGCTCTCATTGCCTTGGAGCGTACGGCCTTGGACGAGAAGACGGTCACGGAAACTCTGGGCTGTATTTTGAAGTACCGAGAGGACATGTTGTACTTTCAAGATCTATGGAGTCGGCCTGATTTCAGGGATTCGTTTCCCGCAGAAGTGCTTGAGACTATGTGTTAATGCAAGGGTTCAACGACCAAGCAGGATCCGCCGCAGAGTGGGCCGAGAACGCTGAGAGGAACAACGACTTGCACATCGCAGTATAAGCCGACGAAGGCATACAGTCAGACCAGCGTGGCTTCATTGCCACCGGGCCGAATGCGCTATTCCTCAACTGAGAGAATTGGCGAAAGAAACAAAATCCTCTGCGTTCTCTGCGCTCTCCGCGGTGAACTATTAAGTGTTAATAACGGTTTGCGTTTAATTAAAATGCTTTGTCCTTCCATTCCTGAAGACTCTTTGGCCGGCGCAGTGGCATCTTTTGGCCGTATCTTAAAGGAGAACGGCTTTACAGTATCCACTCCAGCGGTTATGGATGCGCTCAGGGGCACTTCGTGCGTCGGCGTTGAAAACCTTCATGATTTCCAAACCGTTTTAAGAGCTACCTTCACAGTCAGGCGAGAAGAATCGGCCATGTTTGACCGCCTGTTCGCGGCGTTCTGGCTGGCAGGGAGGGGAGTCCAAGAATCGCGAGAGGAACGGGCCACAAGGCCCGGACCGGAAAATATGGAGCTGGATCCTTCCCTGGCTTTCGACGGCATCACGCTCGCTGAGGAGGAAATCGAGGAATCCCAGGAACAAGATACCGAGAGTGCAAGGCCAAGACCATGCGAGATGTATTCTCCTCAAGAGGTACTTCGGGAGCAAGACTTCAAAGAGATTCCGCTAGGCGAGGATTACCGCATGGCGCGGCTCATACGAGAAATCCTGGCGCCGTTGCTCAAGCGTGTCGGCGTGAGGCGTCGGCCAGTCTTCTCGGCCGCTTCTCTCGATCTCCGGCGGTTGCTCCGAAAAAACATACGGTATGGTGGCGAAGTTTTTGAGCTGCCGCAGTTTAGGCCGAAAAGGCGAATCAAGAAGTTGGTCTTTTTGTGCGATGTCAGCGGTTCCATGAACCCGTATCTTCGGTTCATTCTCCGATTCATAAAAGAAATCCAGACAATCCCTACTAAAGTCGAAACGTTTGTTTTCGCCACGCGACTCCACCGCATAACTCACTTGCTGGTACGCTTACCGTTTCCAAGAGCCATGCAAGAGCTGGGTCACACGGTGCGCGATTGGTCCGGCGGCACACGCATCGGGGAGTGCCTGCAACAGTTCACCTCTTTTCGAGGACGTGGGGCGCTAGGGTCGTCCACGGTTGTGATGATACATTCCGACGGATGGGATCGCGGTGACCCGTTGCTGCTGGAAGCAGAAATGGCCAAGATCCATCGGAGGTCGTATCGGGTCATCTGGATCAACCCTCTCATGGGCGGGCCGTCTTACGAGCCGACTTGCAGGGGGATGAAGGCTGCTTTGCCTCACGTGGATTCGTTCCTGCCAGGTCATAACCTCGTCAGCTTGGAACGATTGGCCGGCACGCTGAGAGGCATCTTGTGAGACATTCCGGAATTTCATTCCTCGATGGGAATTGAATGTAATTAAGGGGGTATCCACTTTGGTCAGGTTACCCCAACATCTAGTGGTTCATCAGCAAAAGAGCGCCCTACCAGTTTCCAATATGGTTGCGGTGAGGCTTCACAGACCCCTTGGACGAGTCTGTAGAATAT
>JBKQMK010000675.1:0-8803 GCA_052146735.1 Desulfomonilaceae bacterium
CTTCCTCGATGACCACGTTGGTTTCTTTTCCCTGGCCGATCTGCTCCCGTATGTGATTCGCGATTTCCACCACTGCTATGGAGCTTGCCAACTCACCTGCCTCGTGCCCTCCCAGGCCGTCCGCGACGACGAAGAGCCCAAGTTCGAGGTCAACCAGGACGTTGTCCTCGTTCAGCGCCCTGCTTCGGCCCAGGTCGGTTTTGAATCCTACTTCCACTGGAGCTCCGATAGCCTCAAATCCTTGCCAACGACTCGCGCGCGACCTCCTTTCGGTTTTCGAGTGAATGTAAAAACCCCGTCCTCAAGAAACCGCCAGATGGCCATTGTAAAACCTTTTGAATAGGACATATTCAGCGCACTGCTCACCCACACACACCTGCAGCCCCAGGTTTTCACACGTCTGAATGAATTGAAACAGTCTCATGAGGGTATTTGGTGCAGGCTGCTTTTTTTGAGAAGCAAATTCTGAAGCTGGCGTTGCCCTAAATGGATATACGTTCACTATCTCAAAGTAACGCCTGTGATCCATCAGGAATTGAATCGTTTTCTCAAAATTTACTCTTCCCTCCCCTGGGGCACCGATTATAATTGAAGGAGCAGGCAAAATCCCGTTTGAATGCAGCCTCTTTATGAAATTGGACAGCTGCTTTGAGGTGATCCCCTTGTTCATTGCACTGAGTGTTCTGTCACTTCCGGACTCCAACCCAAAGAAGATCCCTTTGCAGCCTGCCTTCCACAATGCCTGAATCTTCTTTCCAGACAAATCAGCCCTGGACATCCCGTACCACGGCTTATTAAACCTTTCGAGATAGCCGCAGAACTCAACCAAATTGTGCCCATTGAGTGAGTTATCCCTGCAGACGAGCGCTGCTGGGGCATATTGATCGATCAGCGCCTCCAACTCCATGATGGCGGCCTTGGGTGACCTCTCAAGATACCCTGAATTCCAGCCTTTACTAAGCGAGCAGAATCTGCATCGTCCCCAGGAGCACCCATGTTTCAACATGAACGGGAGAAGGTCAAACAGGTATTTGTTTCGATTTTCATAGATTGGAGTCGGTAACAAATCATATCTGACAGGTTTTGCGGTCGGGTCCAACTCACAAAGACCATTCAGGTGAACCGTTTGTACCCCATTTTTCTCCAACTCCCATTCGTTTGTCCATGAACCGAGGGAGTTGCCGAAGAAGAATATTCTGGTTTCTGAAGACACCCGCTTGATTGCCCTAGAGAGCCTCAAAACCGCCTCCGTCGGAACGGTAGGAAACCAGGAGGGAGGGGTTACATAAACCAGAGGATATTTCTTCCAAGGTATTTCTGCATAGTATCCGTCAATATGGGTCTCAACTGCTTGGTAAAAGGGATAAAGAAACAAGGCATCCGAAACGAACTGGGCCTTATCCATAATATCCAATATTGGTTTGAGCTTTTCCCTGTGTTTGAAATGGAGTTCGGCATTTAAATCCATCACTTCCAAGTCATACCTTCCCGCCAAGAGCGCGGCGCCGTAACCCAGAAAACAGCTGGGGTGAAAGGGCAAATGGGAAAGGCATGGCGTTACAAGAGCCGCCCTGTCACGGGCGTGGCCTATAGAATTCAGGCATTTACGGCATCCAGGAAAGCTGGATTCCCCGTCAATCATGGATGATCCCTAACCCCTCTGAGTTGGTTGCCAATGCGATATCATGCCTTTAGCAGGCAGAGAAACGATCATCTGTCCAGCGTTTCGAGGGACTGTCCTGATTTTCACCCGGTCTGCATGATGAAACGCCAGTAAATGCAAGCCTGCTTGCGGCATATGGCCGATGATTCAACAATGGACGATGCAAGGTCCAAGACGAGGGCAAGAAGGACACGACAAGCGTGTTCATAGAAGTCAATGCCTTGAACCTTGCTCGTGTGCCACTTGTAAGAATTCCGGACTCGGCGTAGCGCAGGATTTCAAAAGCCACCTTCCTGGCCATTCTTGAAAAGCCTGTACTACAGTGATTTTTCCAGCACCCTGCTAGTACTCCGGCTGGAATCCGGGGGGGCAAGGGCCTTGAGCTTTTGCAGCGTTCAGCAGCGTGGTACAGTTCGGAACGCTCACATTAGAGTAAGTCTTCTTATTAATAAGGGAAGTGCAAGTACCCGTGACGGCATTACCCGAGGAGCCATTGAAAAAATTCCAGAGCGTTTGCTGCGGCGGCTCTGCTGAAGTTGCAGTCTGGACCGCTAATGCTTCAAGCAGATTATAGAAAGCCCCCGCTAGTTTTGGGTTGCCAATGCAGTCCTGGATGAAACTTATAAAATCGCCCATAATTCAATTCTCCTTTCTAATAAGCCATAGCTAGTTCTGGTTGTCCTTCCGATTTCCATCATCGTGGTTTAGACGCTTTTGCCAACATGAGGTCGGACAATAGGTGCCTGAAACCATTCGGCTGAGTCTTTCGCCACGTAAAGTGGAATATGACGATAATAGGTTACCCATAAGACGATGCTTTCGCCAGCACTCTCCTGCAATAAGGAACCTGTGGACACATGTCCCGATACCATTCCGAAGGCCTTACCATCCCCTCAATACGGCAGAGGCGTGAGTAAACGCAGTTCCGACAAATCAATAGATCCTTCGACACCGCTGTGCGGTAGTCCGTCCAGTTCATGATTTTCGAGAGAATACCAGGTTCATAAATGCCGAAATGATCCGTTGCGGAATGGGCAAGGGTGATACGCTTTTCCGCGGTGATCATGACCCTACCTGGCCGGAACAAAGGGGGAGAAGGGGGTATCCGGGGCATGCCAAGAACTCTGGAAGCAACCACAGCCAGGGGATTATTCAAAAGGTCTACGTGCAGACCGTAAAGGTTTAGAAGCGAAACCATCCGGACGACTGTGAGAAAATCATCAGGGCGCAGAAGCTCTTTTGATAAATCAAATACGTCTCCTGGCACGCGGATAAGTTGTATAAAGCTTAGCTGCTTTATGTCGGGAAAAGCTACGAAAAGCCCTTCTGCAAAGCGGGGAAGATCTGGAATGAGGCTTCTGCCGACCGTGGTAAATATATAAACGGGGAGACCGGCTCTTATTGCATTGTCGACACCCTTTAGGGCCCGGTCGTATGATCCTTTTCCTCGTATGCGGTCATGAAGTCGTCTCGGCCCTTGAAGGCTCACTGAAATGGCAAGACCACGGTAGGCTGCAAGCTCGTGGCTGATCTTGCTTGTCAGCAATGTCCCATTGGTATTCAAAAAGACTGTCTGATATCCCTGGGCAAAGGCATAATCGAAAATGCGCAGCAAGCCACGCCACAGCAGGGGCTCCCCTCCTGTAACGTGAAGATGCCTGTAACCTGCTTCGTACCCCTCCCGAACCAAAGTCTGGACGAGGTCGGTGGCGAGACTTGACCTCCGTCGCCGACTCGCGCGGACAAAGCAGTGGGAGCAGGAGCTGTTGCAGCGAGTTGTTACCTCGACACTGAGGCAATCGCTTTGAGGCCAAAGAGATTTCCAGTCTTCCATTGCCCTCTTCCTAGGTATTAGGGCTGTTCCTTAGAGGATGCGCAAGACATTCAAATTCCCGTGCAAGGCCTGTCATGTTGTGAGCCCCAACAATAGATGCCGCTGTATCTAATTCAGCGCATATTCTCTCTTTGATTTTGTCAATGAGTCGGTGTTCCAAGACATGGTTAAGGATAGCCTTCGTGGAATCTTTAGCCGCGGCTCCGCTTCTTATGGCGTTATTGTTCCAGTGAGTCCTAACCTGTTTAGGGAGACAAAAATATATTGCTGAGTGTGCTCCCTTTTCCATATCGGGGCCAATATCCCTGATGTCATCGAGAAGCCTCCAGGCAATACCGAAAGAACCATACGCAAGCTCAATGTCCTTTGTGAAATCTGAGATTCCGGTCATCTTCATGGATAGGAGGAGGGGGGCGGTCATGCCGATGGCCATCTGCCTTCTGAAAAGATCACAATAGCTATCGAGGGATTTCAGTCCTTTTGAATCTTGGATGCTCGAACAGTAATTATCAAGGAAGCTTTGAACGGTACTCTCACCTGCAGGAACGCCTGCAGACAAATTGCAGGAGGCACGGTTCATGATCGTCCAGGCTTGGCTCCTCAAAAGCAGGGTCATAGGGGAAACAGGCATCTGTCTATCGATGAGATGATCATCCAAGGAATGAAGAAACATCGCCATAGATTGGGCTGTCACTGCATTCGTCACATCCCCTTCCTTTAATCGTTCGGTGGGGAGAGTGCGATCGTGGCTGAGCCAGTAAAGGATGGACCATGCAGGTGGATAAAAATTGGCAAAGAAATTCAGCTCTTCACCCAGATTTACCCCTGAATACTGCATAAGGAAAAGTACCGAGTCGGTCTGAACGGACCTAGGCAGAGATCTGCAAAGTGAGACGATTTCATTGCTGAACCGCCTGTAAAATGCGCTTTCCATTTTCGAAAGCTTGCACTTACCGAAGTCCAGAGCCTCACAATAAAGCTGGAACTTCCCTATTCTACTTTTCATTTGATAGCACTCTATTTTTCTTGTCTTTCCGCCAAAGGACTGCATACCTCAGAAGGTTCAAGACCTATTCGGTAAATCGCGGAGTTCAGGTCCTTCAGATCGTGGCGGAGCCCTAAGTCATGGAACATCGTTTGCGCCTTTTGCAAAGGCTCTTTGGCCCAGCTGGCATCCGGCGCGGAGGATTCGCCACTGCTTGCGCACAAGCGCATACCCATTTCGGCATAGGTCCTGGCGAGCTGGGGACGTGCACCAAGGCTTTCTCCTTCGCTAATTGCCTTGCGCCACCACTTGACGGCGCCTTTCTGATCGTGGATCAACCATTTATAGACACCCATAAGTCTGTAGGATTCCGTTCGATATGACGCCGCTTTCTGACAGATCTTGATCAGCATCTTTCCGGACCTGAAAGCATTCCTCCGATATTCAGAAGATTCTTCTCTGTGGCCAGCTCTAAGAGATTCTTCGAGGCGACAGAGGTAGTATTCAAACTGACTTCGATAAAACGCTGATAACTGCATGGGAACCGCCTTCACTTCAGATCTGATCTGATTGGCTTTATCCAGCGACTTACCAGCCTCCTCCGTGTCCTTCATCAGCAGGTCTATCGAGGCTTTTAGGGTATGCATATCAAATGAGTGTAAACTCCAATACTTTGACTGGACAAGGGCAATTCCTCGATTCACTTCGGCAGTTGCTTCGTTGATGTGGCGGCTTTCAATGCACAAATAAATATTCAGCAGATATTTCAAGAGGCGGTAGATGTCGTTTTCATAGGTTTCCGCGATTTCACTTAGTCTTGTCACCATCAGTTTTGCTGCATCAAAATGCCCCTGGTAGATTTTCGGAAGCCCGTGCCAGTAATAGTGCATCGCGGCATCCCACATTTCCCCAATTCTCAGGACATTCTTCACCAAATCCTCGTTGTACTCACTGATCTCATTCCACTGACCTTTGAGAAAAAGGTGTATCGTATTCAGGAGATCGTATGTGACCAATTGCTTGGCATCATCCGGAGCCAGCCTGGGTTTTGCGTGATCCAGGACTCTTCTGCCAATACTGAGGGAAAGACCGGTGTAGGAGAACAGGGCACTTGCACCAGCAAAGATCACAATCCCTAAATTGAATTTTGTGAGATCGAAATGGACGATTCTGTCATAGAAGAAGAAGGATTCGACAAAGAACCGCTTGGGGTCGACGACCACCAAGGCCTGGGCTTTCTTGTAAAACAGATCTACGGCTTCGGTATCCTGCTGCGTGGGGAGCCTCTTGAACCAGAAGGATGGAAAGTATAGGGCCAGGAAGAATGTCATGAAACTTGACAGGAACCTCAATGCCGCTGAGGCAGCATTTTTGGGTAACTCGCCCCAATAGTAGTTTAGGGCCTTGTCGAAGTGCGCCACAGCCTCTGCATAGTGGCCTCGGTTAAAGAGCGCCAACCCGATATTCTTCTCAAACATGGCAACCTTTTCGGGATCTACACTGTTGCCTCGCACCATTCGATAAATGCTGAGCGCTTCCTGGTAATAGTGGAGCGCCTCATTGGATGCAGAAGACCTTAGGGCCTCCTCTCCGGCCTTTGTCATGTATTCTTCGGCTTTCTCCAGTTCTTCGCCTCTGCTGTAGTGGAAGGCGAGCATGCCGAAGAATTCATGTAGTTTGTCCTTGAAAATGCGCTCTATGGACTCCGCAACCATGAGGTGAATCTTTTTCCGCTGCTTCAACAGAGTTGATTCATATGCGGCCTCGTGTGCCATCGCATGCTTGAACAGATACTCTAGCTCCCCCATCCTCATCCGGGATCGGAAGAGCTGCACACTCTTCAGATACGCCAACTTGTCGTCCAAATTGTCTACCTGGCTAGCTACGTCAGCTAGAACACGGTAAAAAAAGCTCCTCCCGATCACGGAGGCCGTTTTCACGATCGCGCGACTCTCCTCGTCCAGCCTGTCGATCCTGGCCATGAGCACGTCGCTGATCGTTTGAGGAATGACAACCGAATGAATCGTGTCCGTGACCTCGAAACCTCTGTCAACGACCTTCACGGCTCCTTCGTCTATGAGTGAGTGAACCACCTCCTCTATAAAGAAAGGGTTTCCTCCAGCCTTTTCCACGATCTGTCCCTTTACGTCATGATGAAGCCCCCTGACATTAAGCATGTTGTTGATCAGGGCTTCGCTGTTGTGAGGATCGAGCGGCTGAATGAGGATCTCGACGACGGGGAGATCTGGTGATTTGGCCTTCAAAGTCTCAACTATCCCATCATTGGTGTCCCAGTATCCAGGGCGAAACAGGTTGATGAACAAGACCTTTTGTGTCAGTGCGAGGCGATAGATGGACTCAAGAAGGAACAGAGAGCTGGCGTCCGTCCAGTGGAGATCTTCCATCACGATGACGATGGGCATGATCTCCGTTGACCTGATGAGCAGTTCCCTGACATTCTTGAAAACAAGCTTTTCCAGAGCTTCGCCCTCTATGCTCCTTACTCGGTCGGCATGATTCCCGGAAAGCTTCATGCCCATCATTGTGGCCACAAATGGGAAGATTTCATCCACCCCATCTGCAGATACTCGCCGGATGGCTGTCTCTAACTTGTTCGAGGCACTGGACTCTGTGTCGTCCTCTCTTATCCGCGCCCAGTTCTTAAGAAGATCGATAATCGGGTGATAGCTCAAATTCTTTCCCATGGAGACAGCCCTCCCCTCCACGAGGCTCACCCTTTTCACCACTTCCCGTTTTTTCAGTTCAGCCAACAGTCTGGATTTACCTATGCCCGCTTCTCCAATGACGTTTACCACCGAGCCGTCGCCGTTGACGGCCTTGAGAACCTGCAGTTCCAGCCTTGCAAGTTCCTGATCGCGGCCGATCATTTCCGAGTACACTTCACGCTGAGGGCGAGGTCTGATTGCGCTAGCGTTATCCTTGAGCAGGTAAGCCGACACCAGGTGCTCCTTACCCTTCACCTTCATCTTTTTCATCGGCTCGAACTGAAACGAGTCTTTCACAAGCTTCCACGTGTTCCCGGACACAAGGACCCTACCGGGGTCTGCGCTGGTCTCCATTCTGGCAGCCAAATTGGCCGTGTCGCCTTGAGCGGTGTAGTCCATCCTGAGATCGTCACCGATGGCTCCGACAACAACGGGGCCGGAATTGAGACCTATGCGCATCTTGAAGTCTATCCCGAACTCTTTCTCCAATTCCTGGCCATAAGGGACTAGCGCCTTCTGGACAGCCAGGGAAGCGTAGCACGCCCGATGTGCATGGTCTTCATGAGCTATGGGCGCTCCGAAGATGGCCATTACGCCATCGCCTCTGAACTCGTTGACCGTTCCTTCGCATCTGTGGACTTCATCCATGAGGATGCTGAAGCAGCCGTTCATGATCTGGTGGACATCTTCTGGATCAAGCTTCTCAGACATGGAGGTGAAGCCAGTCACGTCCGCGAACATTATTGTTACTAGCTTGCGCTCGCCCTCGATAGCGCTTCTGGTTGTCAGGATCTTGTCGACGAGGTGCTTTGGCGTGTAGGAATGCGGCTGCTGGTAGTGAAGGGGAATGGGTGCTTCAGCCCTCTTCAGTCCGTATCCGCATTCTCCGCAGAACTTCATACCCGCTGGGTTCTCGAATTGGCATTTTGGGCATTTCATCCCTTCCCCCGCCAAGTTGTTGAGAGGAGGCTGGTAGAATTTCTAAACTCAGAGAAAAAACAAGACGACGAGACGAATCATGACTATCTTTATCCCCTGAAAATGCTGGTTTAGTTTAATGTACACTGCACCCTATGTCAATTAATTGTCCCGTTGTCCTGAGCTCATGTAATTGCTCGCTGTGGGAGCCTTCAATTTCGTAGTCCCCTGTCAAGAGTTCAACCTGCTCGCTAAATGTAGCCCTCAAGTGATCCGCTGCGAACGATCATCGCTTATAACGCGCCTGAAACGCGATCTCCGCGATTTTCTGTTCTTCGCATTGTTTGCAAAACTTGGCCCCTGGCCGGTTGGTCGAGCCCACAATCCCCGCATTTCAGCATACTCCTCCCGGAATGGTAAAATGTGCGGTGTTTTTCATACGCTGGCCGTATTCCCCCTGTGCCTTTGTCTGCTTACCAAAGGCAGCTCCACCTCAAACACGGTACCCCCGCTATCGATACATTCTTGCAGGGAATTGCAGAACGGACATCGATCAACGCTTCCGGGGCATTGTCTCAGGGATTCAATCAGGTGCTCACAGCGGTGGGTCCTGAAATAGAGCCCAAATCCGTAGATCTTCGAAAACATCTTGATCCGAAACAGATCCATTCCCTTGC
>JBKQMK010000676.1:0-4150 GCA_052146735.1 Desulfomonilaceae bacterium
ACGGGGTGGCAATTTTGCCTGCGTGGGATTTCATTCAAGGCAACGCGGCACTTTTTTTCGGGTTCAGGGGAACCATCTCTCGACGGGTCACTAGCCCAAAGGCCGCAGAAATGGCAAGACCGCCGCATAATTCCGGTTTAATGGCTTCGCTGTTCGGAGTGGGAATATAGACACAATACGAAAGGAGAAGGAGATGAAAGAAAATGCTGGGAAACATAGGCTGACTCGACAAGAAGCTACTGAACTGATCGTGGCGGCAAAAAAGACAAAGGGCCTGACCTGGGAGCAGATTGCAAAGGAGGTCGGCGGACACAAGGTCTGGGTAACTTCAGCCTTGTTGGGCCAGAATAGCATGGCCCCAGACCAGGCGGAAAAAGCAGTTAAGTTACTCGATCTGCCGACAGAGATTGCTGACGTCCTCGAAGAATTCCCGATGAAGGGATCGCTCGACAAAGCCGTCCCTGTCGACCCTTTGATCTACCGGTTTCATGAGATAACTCAGGTTTACGGGACCACGATCAAAGAAATCATTCAGGAAATGTTCGGTGACGGAATAATGAGCGCGATAGACTTTGACATGGAAATCCAGAAGAAGGTGGATCCAAAAGGAGATCGGGTTGTCGTTATTTTTAACGGCAAATTTCTCCCATACAAAAAGTGGTAACACGATCTCACGGCACTCTGAACAACGAAGCCGTTTACCCTAGTGCAACGCACGGAAGGCAGCTGACAAACATGGGTTTTGGGCCAGCGGCAACGTACGGGCCCGGCATGCGTGTCCCTACAAAATGACGGCGGGAACTCCACCCCACCACAATAAAAAATCCCGCAACTCCGAGGAAGACCTCCATCATGTGCCGCCACCACGATAAAGACCCCGGCGTGCCCCTTTCATTTACTCCCGCCTGCATCTTCCCTTCTTCTCTATATTTGAGGGTTGAGGATTTCTGTTGAGGGATGATCTGATCAAAAGAAATACGCCCACATTTAGGAAAGGAGGGGGCAATCACAAATAGTACCTCGTGCCTCTCATATTGTCTATCACTTCTTTTGATCTTGGTAGTTGTTTCAGGTAGAATATTGACAGGATAAGCTCCGGCGGCAAATCATACCTATTCTGATTCTTACCTAACCTACAAGATCCCGGAGGGCTAATCCATGAACAGCGAAGACACGACCACTGAACGATCTCTCGAAGAATCAGAAGAAACGAGCAGAGAAATACTTCGTTCTGGAAATACCCTGAAACAGATTGAAAGCAACGAGGGGCCGTTGACCGATGCCGAGCAGAGCGTCCGACTGCATTACGATAATGCCCCACTGGGCTTTCAGTGCCTCGATGAAATCGGCCATCTCATACTGGTTAACCGGGAGTGGCTTAGTCTGACAGGATATTCCCGAGAACAAGTTGTGGGCAACTGGTTTGGCAACTACCTGGTTCCCAGCCAGCGAGATACTTTTCGCGAGCAACTGAAATCCATAAGGCTTCACGGCCAAGTCCGAGGCACAGAATACGAGTTAATAAGACAAGACGGTTCGAAACTAGATGTCTCGTTTTCCGCAGGCCTCGTTCACGACGTAACCTCAAGTTCGACTTATGTTTACTGCATGCTGGGTGATATCACGGAAAAGAAACGATTGGAAGATTCTATAGAGAGAGCGAAACGTGAATGGGAACAGATGATTGATTCAGTTCCTGATATGGTCGCCATCATTGGCATGGATCACCGGATCGTTCGTCTCAACAAGCCCATGGCTGCGCGGCTGGGTCTGGATGTCCGGGAAGCTGTAGGAAGAGTCTGCTATGAGGTGATGCACGGAACAAACGCGCCACCGGACTTCTGCCCCCATCAAAAGCTTAGGGAAGACGGCAAAGAACATGCCGCAGAATTCGCTGAGCCACGAATCGGCGCAACGTTTATGCTCACAGCGTCTCCAATGCACAACGAGCAAGGGGAGCTGATAGCTTGTGCCCACGTGGCAAGGGATATTACCGAGCGCAAATTGGCCGAAGAAGCGCTCAAGGAGGCCAAGGCTGAACTTGAAACGCGAGTTCGGGAACGGACAGCGGAACTCTATGCTGCCAATAAAATGCTCGAAGAGAAGATCCAGACGATTGACCAACTCTACGAGCACCTTCTCCAGTCCGCCAAAGCCAAGGCAATAGCAGAGTACACGGCTGAAGTTGCTCACGAGCTTAGGCAACCTCTGACGATCATCGGTGGATTCGCGCGGCGACTAGCCAGCCAGCCCAAATTAGGCGACGAGACCTCGGAAGCGGTATTTGACGAATCTCCTCAAATCATCGTGAAAGAGGTCCAAAGACTGGAGAAGATCCTTAACCGGCTCATAGACTTCACCAAACGCGACGACGTCGGGTTGCAGAACATCGATCCTAACGAGCTGATCGAGTACATCGTCCACATTAATTCAGAGAGAATAAGGGAAAAACACCTCACATTGACTCTTGATCTCGACAGGAATGTGGGTACCATGATGCTCGATCCGGACCGGTTCCAGCATGTGGTTCGAAACCTCCTAGCAAACGCGATAGATGCTTCGCCTCCAGGAGAGGCCATTCGGGTTGCAACTAGCGTTACCAAGCCGAGCGAGATGGCTCGGGAAACAGGGGGATTAGAAGCGGAAGTTTATTTCGAACTCAAGATCCACAACTATGGAAAGGAGATTCCATCTGACGAACTCGAAGAAATCTTCAATCCGTTCTTTACCACCAAGGTTTCCGGGACTGGCTTAGGTTTAACGCTGGCCCGTAAGATAGTGGAAGAACACAATGGTTCAATCTCAGTGAAATCCGACAAGAGCGGCACTCTATTTACGGTGTGGTTGCCGATGTCCCAAGTACCCGAAACGTAGGTTCGATGCGAAGTTCGAGTCCAAAAATTGAGACCGGCTGAAAAGAGTTGCCTGACAATTGTTTGACACAGTTTCAGCAGGCTAACCCGTGGCCAGATCTTACCGTTAACTCCAGCAGCGTTCCTTTACCGTCCGCCCTTTAGCTTTCCCCGTATACCAGTGTAGAGAAGGGAATATCCTTCTTGGCAAGAACAAACATGCGATTAAGAGGAGGAACAAATGGATGGAAGGAAGTGCTCATGAGGAGAAAGAAGAAGCGGCGTCTCATCGTGGATGTGGACTCGACGGAAGACTCGGCGCACGGAAAGCAAGAGAACGTGGCCTTCAATGCTCATTTCGAGAAGAACTGCTTTCATCCGCTATTCGCCTTCACCAGCGACGGGGATTCTCGTGGTGGGAAGCTGAATCCCGGCAAATTTCATTCAGCCGATGGCGTTTTGGCCTTTCTCGATCCGATCGTGAAGCTTTATCGGTCCCGATTAGTGCTCATCTGGCGTCGTGGAGTCGCCGCATTTGCTGATCCTGAGGTGTACACGTATTGCGACGGTGAGTGGGTTCCGCACTTCTTCAGGCTTCCGGCCAATGCGGTGCTGAACAGACTCATTGAGCCGTGCCTGACCAGTCCCGTGGGGCGGCCTCCCAAGAGTGGGGTTCAGATCCCCCTTTCAGCATTCCCGCTCTTCACACACCCATTTTATTCACCAACCCCCCCGAATATCGTGCCGATCTCACCTCGACGGAACTGAGAACTCAACTTTCGCACTTGGCTGGAAGCCTGTCCTATAGCCACTTACAACGGACTTAGGGTCGTTTTGAAAACGGATCGCTGTTGTGTTTGCTACTATGCTCAGCAGACCAAAACACGATATCAAATGAACGCCTAACTCAGTATATTGGAGCAGACATTCCATTCTGACGACCCAAAAGTTCCCCGAGCCTTGGCATTACGTGGCGAAGGTTCTCGGCGGTGTGGTTCGTGTCAAATTCTGCTTGAATGGCATATTACTGCAACGGTGTGATGCCTTAACCCGTTAATCACGTTGGCAGTTCCGTCTGTCAATCAACTGCGAAAGTTGAGACTGAGAAGAATAAAATCCGGCTATGGCAAACGCTAAGGATAGGACTTTTCGCTGCAACTATCTTATTTTGCTGACACGTCGCCGTGACGACTGCTGAGGCGAAAAGAGCCTTTCGCGACGCTGGGCCAAGAAGAACGCAGGAAAAGAGAGCGCCGACAAGCTAGCTCACGTTAGGCTATGCTCCATAGGCACTATGC
>JBKQMK010000677.1:0-11458 GCA_052146735.1 Desulfomonilaceae bacterium
GCCTCGAACCTGAATCTCTTTACGCGCTACGCGTACGCCTGGCGTGACCAGCCCAACGCGTACAGGCTCGGAGGAGACTATAGGCTCGGCGCGCAGCAATGGACCAACGAAGACATAAGGTTGTCCCAACTGGGAACGTTTCGTGGCCATGCTGTGCCGGATAGTGCAAGAGAGATAGGTTGGGAAGTGGATCTGGGCATAAATTGGAAACTCTTGGAGAGTCTTACGTGGGACACCACTCTTGCATACTGGAAACCCGGTAACTGGTGGGCGTATGCCTATCCGAACACTGCCGAGCTATATCGGCTTGGAATTACGCCTACTGCCAATCCCAATAGCGCGGCAGGGGAAGTCGCAGCAACGCAACAACTCGGTCGGGACATAGACGCGCTCTTTTCAGTGGAGACCAGGCTGCTAGTCAGCTTCTGATAGAGTTTGAGAGGTCAGCGATCTCACCACTTGCTTTCGGCGATTAGTGTGGGGAATTCCTTCCAATCCAACGCTGACCTCCCAACATTTTTCCGCGGCGAACACGTGTCACGGATAATGGGCACGCCGAATCGAGACTCTTTTTGATCAACGAAAATGAGCGTGATCGAGAACGCGAGGATTGCACGATATATGAGAATAAGACTCCAGAGAGACATTGATCGGTTAAAACAAAGAATCGTTTCACTCGGGACCCTGGTGGAAGAGCGAGTCCGAATGGCTGTTAAGGCTATCCAAAGCCGAGATGACCGTTTGGCCGAAACTGTCGTCGATGGTGACATGGAAATAGATCGTCTTGAGGTTGACATCGAGGAAGAATGCCTGAAAATCCTGGCTCTTCATCAACCTGTGGCGGACCAGTTGCGCTACATAGTGGCAGTACTGAAGATGAACAACGACCTGGAGCGAATAGGTGACCTGGCGGTAAACATTGCGGAGCGCGCGGAACTTGCTCTTGATGCCGGTCAGCCGGCCATTCCATTTGACTATTTCACCATGGGTCGGAAGGCCGAGGAAATGCTGAAGAAAAGCCTGGATTCCCTTGTAAATACGGATCTGCGGCTCGCCTATGAGGTGTTGAGCGAAGACGATGAGGTTGATTCTATGAAAAACGCCATGCAGCAACAATTCGCTCAAGAAATGCGCAAGCCTCAGGATCACCCGGAATCCATGATCCACCTGTTTCTGGTTTCACGCCATCTTGAACGTATAGCCGATCATGCCACCAATATTGCAGAAGACGTTATATACATGATTACGGGTGAGATCCACCGACACCACCGAGGGGCTGTTGTCCTGCAGGGTAGCGCCAGTTGGTTTCGCTCGGTCGGTCCGGATGAGCCGCGTTGACCGATTATCCGTTGCCTAATTTCTTGTCCGGTTTGCTCACCCTGTCATTGCGGGGAGTGAATACCCCCGGAACGCGGGAAAGCAATCTCCCTCTTCGGGCCCGCCTGTCGCAACCATAGCAGAATTCTCTTTCAAGTGAATAATCCCCGATAGCGAAACCGACTTTAACCAAACCGTCCTGTTATGTATCCTTCGGTCTGGGGATTGCGAGGGTTCGTGAACACCTGACTGGTGGGCCCTACTTCAATTATCCGTCCCTCAAAGAAGAATGCTGTGTGGTCTGAAATGCGGGCAGCTTGTTGCATGTTGTGGGTAACGATGACGATGGTGAAATTCTCCTTCAAGGATTCGACTAACTCTTCTATCTTGTCGGTGGCTCTTGGATCGATCGCCGATGTGGGTTCATCCATCAACAAGACCTCTGGCTGGACGGCAATGGCCCTGGCTATGCAAAGTCGTTGCTGCTGCCCGCCGGAGAGCGCGGTCCCGGGAAAGTGGAGCTTATCCTTGACTTCGTCCAGAAGCGCAGCTCCCTCCAAAGCCTGTTCAACGCGTTCCGAAAGGTCGCGACGGGATAGCTTATAATGCAGCTTCAGTCCCCAAGCTATATTGTCGAACACGGTCATTGGAAACGGGGTAGGTTTCTGGAATATCATCCCGATCTTTCTTCGCAGCTCAAGGATGTCGACGGAAGATGACAAGATGTTGACACCGTCCATTAAAATCTCGCCAGAGGCCCTCTGCTCGCGGTAAAGCTCAAAAATCCTGTTATAGACGCGTATATGTGTGGACTTGCCGCATCCGGAGGGACCAATGATTGCCGTGACTTTCTTGGACGCGATTTCCAGGTTATTGGAATGAAGGGCCTGATGATTGGCGTAAAAGAAGTCGAGGTTTCTCACCGAAACTTTGACCAGAGTTTCCAAGTCTTTGTCCTGTAATTTTGGCATTTCCTTGACCGATTGAGATTCCGCTGAATGAGAGAAAGCAGTGCCGATATTCATCGTCGAGACTCCCTGAAAAACGAACGTGCCAATATTGTCAGTGCCAGCACTGCAGTCGTGATCAGGAGCGAAGCTCCCCATGCAATCTCCTGCCAGTAAGCATACGGCGACATGGCAAAATTGAAGATAGTTACAGTCAGGTTGGCGGTCGGTTTGGACAACGCATTCGGCCAATAAGGGCTATTGAGAGCCGTAAACAACAGAGGTGCGGTTTCACCGCTCACTCTGGCCACTGAAAGAATTATACCCGTAACTATGCCTGCCTTTGCCGCCCCAAAAACGATCTCGAAAGTTATCCTCCACCTGGGCGCTCCCAAGGCGATGGCAGATTCGCGCAGTTCATTAGGTACCAAGTTGAGCATGGCCTCCGAGGTGCCGACCACAACCGGAAACATTATGATGGCCAAGGATATTGCACCGGCGTAGCCCGAGAATTGGCCCATCGGCACGACGACCGAGGCATAAACGAAAAGTCCTACAATGATCGACGGAATCCCTATCAATGAATTGGCAACAAAGCGAGCTGCCGCTGCCAAGGCGGTTTTCTGTCCGAACTCCGACAAGTATGTTCCGGCAAGCACTCCAATGGGGACGGCCAGGATCGTGGCTAGAAGAGTAATCGCCAGCGTGCCTAAAATGGCGTTGGCCACACCGCCGGTCTCGTGTCCGGGCGGAGGAGGAAGCATCGTGAAGAAAGACCAGTTGATAGCATGCGCGCCTTTCTGAATAACCTCAATGAGGACCCATCCCAAAAAGAAGATGCCGAGAAGCGCACACAAGGTGGCAACAACTTTGGCCGCAAAATTCTTAAGATTACGAATTTTTGACGAGCGGTGAATCAAATGCCTACCCCAATCGAACCACGAATTTGTTTGAGCCAAAAATGGGCAAGAACCTGTATTACCAGAGTTATTGCGAACAATATGAGACCCAATTCAACGAGACTGCTTACATAGAGCGGATCCGATGCCTCGGTGAACTCGTTGGCCATTGTAGAGGCTATTGTGTTGCCCGCTGAAAAGAGGGACAGCGAAAACGAATGGTTGTTGCCTATGACAAAGGTCACTGCCATTGTTTCGCCGAGTGCCCTACCAAGTCCCAGGAACGAGGCCCCGATCATTCCTGAAAAACCGTACGGTATGGTCACGTGTCGCGTTACCTCCCACGTGCTGCTCCCGACGCCGTAACCTGCTTCCTTAACTACCGTCGGAACCATTGCGAAAACGTCTCTCATGACCGCGCTGATAAAGGGCAGAATCATAAGGGCAAGTATGATTCCGGCACTAAGCATTCCGATTCCCATAGGCGGCCCTTGAAATAGAGGCACGAACCCCAAATACCGGGCCAAGAACGGCTGCACGTGGTCTGCCATAAAGGGAGCAAAAACGAACAGACCCCACATGCCGTAAATGATGCTGGGGATTGCCGCCAGCAGCTCAATAGCATATCCCACCGGTTTACCAATGAAGGGAGGAGCAAGCTCAGCAAGAAACAACGCGATGAAAAGACTTATCGGCAACGCAAGGATCATCGCAATAGCGGTAGAAGCCAGGGTCCCGAGGATGCTGCTCGATGCCCCGAAGTTTCCGGTGACCGGGTTCCATGCGTCCGATACGAGGAAGCCTAGTCCGAAACGATGCAGCGACAACCCGCTGTAGCGGATGAGCTGGATCAGGATGCCTACCATGAGCAGCACGAGCACGGCTGCACATGAGGCAGCGATCAGTCGAAATATGGTATCTCCCTGGCTGTTGATTTTGTTCTTCTGTGGGCCCATTCGTTGTTATCCGTGCCGCTTTGTCCCGAAATCGAGGGAGACAGGAGCTCCCTCGATTTCATGTTGTCAGATTCTTATTTCCAAACTGGCTTGCCACCTGATTTTACGTCGGACTTCCATGTGTTCTTGACAAGATCCACCACGTTTTTCGGCATAGGGATGTAGAGAAGTTTTGCCGCCATCTCATCACCCTTGTCGTAACCCCAGGAAAAGAATTTCAACACCGCCTCCGCGACAGCCGCATCCGGTTGGTCCTTATAGACCAGGATATAAGTAGCGCCGACTATCGGCCAACTCTTCTCACCCGGTTGATCTACGAGGAGGATGTAAAACATCGGGGCAGTTTTCCAGTCCGCATTGGCAGCTGCAGATTTGAACGTGTCAATAGTGGGCTCCACGAATTTGCCTGCCTTATTCTGCAACTGGGTGTAGACAAGATTGTTTTGCAAAGCATAGGCAAACTCAACGTAGCCGATTGCACCGTTGGTGCGCTGGACGAAAGCCGAAACTCCCTCATTGCCCTTGCCGCCGATCCCCGTGGGCCATGAAACAGACTTGTCCGCGCCGACTTTCTCTTTCCACTCTTTTGAAATCGCACTCAAGTAACTTGTAAAAATCCAGGTCGTCCCCGAACCGTCCGACCGGTGAACTACCACGATGGCCTGATCGGGAAGCTGAAGGTCAGGGTTCGCTTTCTTAATTTTCTCATCTTTCCAATTTGTTATCTTTCCAAGAAAGATTTCGCTCAACAAATCCGGGCTGAGTTTGAGTTTCCCCTTTTCGATTCCTTTAATATTGATGACTGGGACAACCCCTCCCATAACCATCGGAAATTGTATCAGCCCGATCTTCTCAAGCTCTTCTTTCTTGAGCGGTTCGTCAGAGGCTCCGAAGCTGACGGTTTTTGCCTTGATCTGGGCGATGCCGCCACCGGATCCTATGGACTGATAATTCATCTGCACTCCCGTTTCCTCTTGGTACTTGTGAGCCCACGCTCCATAAATCGGGTACGGGAAAGTCGCCCCTGCTCCGTTAATCGTAACCGTGTCTGCCGCGTTGCAGACGCAACTTAGTGCGGGGATCAGCAGGAACATGGCGACGGCCAGCGTCGCGGCCATTGAGACACCCGACTTGCTTGTACGTCCGGCCTTCATACGAGTCTCCTTTCATTGGACCATTTCCATAGCTTACCGGATAGAGAACTGCTGGTAAGTTTTATCTCAAAATAAGCCCCACTCATTAAAAGGCCGTGAGGGGAATATTAGAAAATAGTCACGGTAAGGTCATAAAGGCGTTAGAGGTGTGTTAGGAATTGGTTAGAGAAACAAATAGAGAAGAACCAAGGCCTGTCCGGGCAAAGAAAGAGCTTTCACGGTTTCCACGAAACATCGCCGGGTTCTTGCCGTCGTGCTCCTTTTCATGAATTCGGCAACATATATCGGGCAGAAGTGGTGGGACAGGGATCTCTAAGAGTTTTGAGATAGTTTCGAATGCCTCTCCCGCCAACACAGTGATCTCGAACCGGCCCCCATTCTCTCCAGTTGGGGAATGCGTCATCTGAATTGCTAATTGGACCGCTTAGGATCAGATATGCTTTGGTACATGTTGCGGTTTAGCCCCAGGCTAACGAAGATTTCTTGTAATGCTAATCTTCGCCTAACTCGCTACCGGCATGCTCAGAACCAAGATGAAATCAAACATAAGGACGGAAGAGTGCAATGAGAACTCGTAACAGAATGAGTCACAGTGATGATCGTGATCTTGTTGATGCAGCGCGTACCGGCAATCTGGATGAAGTTAAGCGCCTCCTAGAGGCCCGAACCTCAGAACAATTTATGGACGAAACGCACAAAATGGCCCTTACCGTGGCCTGCGAGGAAGGCTTGACCGAGGTGGTGGAATTGCTGATCGACAGGAGACATGAGTTCAGCGATGGTGACGAACAAGGATCCATGGCCCTGATAAAAGCTTCGCTATGGGGTCAAATCCGGGTGGTAAGGCTACTCCTTGAGAGAGGCGCCAATGTGAATGCCCAGGAACCACTTCTGCGAGCGACAGCGCTGATTTTCGCCTCCTTGGCCGGTCATCTTGAAATTGTCGAAGTACTTCTGGCTCATGGCGCTGACGTGGAAGCTCGGGACAAAGATGGGAGGAGAGCGCTATTGGAAGCTTGTTTTGCGGGCCACTCCGAGTTGGTCAAAATGCTTCTGGACAGGGGGGCCAACGTAAATGCCGGCAATAGATATGGAACAACGCCTCTGATCGCCGCCTCTCTCCTGGGAGAAGCGGACGTCGTCAAGTTACTGCTGGACCGCGGCGCTCAGGTTAATGCCAAGAACAAATATGGGAAAACGCCTCTGTTGGAGGCTTCTTTGTCCGGATGCAGCAAAACCGTTGGCACACTCTTAGACCGAGGGGCGAAGATTTCCGCTGCCGATAGCGAAGGGAAGACAGCTTTGATAGTAGCGGCCGCGTCAGGTCACCTGGATGTGGTGCGACTCCTTTTAGCATGGGGAGCCGATGCCAGGTTACAGGACAAAGCAGGTCATACGGCCCTCACGGAAGCCCTTCAATTCGGCCGCACGGATGTCGTCAAGGCCCTTCTGACCGAATCGGAACACAAGTCGCTTGAACGGGAAACCGCTGCATAGAGATTTGCCTGGGGTGTCCTTCTCAATAGCAACTTTTAGCTCAAATTTTCTCACTTTCAGTCTTCAAAGAGCCCGCAACTTGTTGTAGCCTGATCTTATTTTCCAACAGATCGCTGACTTTGTGCCGGTAAAACAGATGGAAAGACCACGAGAGCAGGGGGTAGTTCAAGGAACCCTTGCGAAGGTTCCGGCTAACCTTTTTCTAACAAAGCCTTAATGTGTTCGCCACAAACCTGCGGTACAACATAGCAATGGAACTGAAACCCAAAGGAGGCTGAAAGCAGGCGCAGTGGCCTTGCGAGAGGTTATGCACGATTCGCAGCCTGGCCGGCTGAACCGAGGCGGACTGAGAATTCTCTTCTTGTGCACTGGCAACTCTTGCAGAAGCCAGATGGCCGAGGGGTGGGTCCGCCATCTGTATGGAGACAAAATCGACGTCTCTTCAGCGGGAATTGAGAAGCACGGCCTGGACCCGCGAGCTGTCAGGGTCATGGCGGAGGCCGGAATAGACATTTCAAGTCACCAGTCCAAGCTAATCGATGACTTGCCCAACCTGGAATTTGACTTCGTCATCACGCTATGTGACAAGGCCAAGGAGAGTTGTCCATTCTTTCCAGGCGATGCTAAGCTCATCCACGCGGGGTTTTCCGATCCTGTAGCGCTTGCAAAGGACGTACCCGATGAAGAACAGAAGCTCATGCATTACCGTCGCGTAGGGGACGAGATAGCCGCTTTTTTGAAGAAGCTTCCAGAAGCGCTGACGGAGCCAAGAGACCTGTGATCATCGAGCAACCGAGGAAGGATTATGGCTAGAGAGAAGATTCTTGTGGTTGACGACGAGGAAGATATCCTTGAATTGGTAAGGTATAACCTCTCGAAAGAGCGATATCGCGTAAGTTGTGCCCTTTCCGGCGAGCTTGCACTGGAAAAGGCCCGGGAAGAGCGCCCTGATCTGATTTTGCTCGATCTCATGCTGCCCGGCCTCGATGGGCTGACTGTCTGCCGGGAGCTCAAACGCGATCCCTTGACCAGCAGTACTCCGATAGTCATGCTCACTGCCAAAGGGGAGGAAGCCGACATTGTCGTAGGGCTGGAACTGGGCGCTGATGATTACATCGTCAAACCGTTCAGTCCCCGAGTTCTGGAGGCCAGGATTAAGGCTGTCCTTAGGAGGCGGGAACATGACGATGCTGAAGATGCGTCAATAAGGGTACACGATCTCAGTATATATCCGGCCCGCCATGAAGTACTGCTTAAAGGTGTCCCTATTACTTTGACCACGACGGAGTTCCGAATCCTACATTTTCTGGCCCGGCGTCCCGGATGGGTTTTCAGCCGCGATAAAATTATCAATGCCGTCAAAGGAGAAGATTACGCGGTCACGGACCGATCTGTCGACGTTCAAATCGTGGGCCTACGAAAAAAGCTTGGCTCGGCCGGTGAATGCATCCAGACAGTCAGGGGTGTCGGCTACAAATTCAAGGAGTCATAACAAAGCGACTTGTGCGATGGCGCGTTTCCGCTTTGGAAAGGTATTGACGGAGAGCATTCTAAGCCTCTCCGCCATCGGTGGGGTGGCTTAAGTCCGAGACCGGCTAGTTACTTGGTCGTCACTTTTTTCAAATCTTCTTCGGCTAGCGTCATGGACACAGGATAAAAGCCGTCCTTTATTACAACCAGCTGCCCCTCCTTTGAGAGGACGTACTTTATAAACTCGGTCATGAGCGGATCCAGCGGCTGCCCCGGCTTTTTGTTAAAATAGATGTAGAGAAACCTGGCAAGCGGATAGTCTCCGCTGTAAGCGTTTTCAGAAGTGGCTTCGAAACATTTTCCTTCCTTAACGGCCAGCGGGACTGTTCTCACGTCCGCTGTCTTGTAACCTACACCAGAGTAGCCAATGCCGTATTTGTCGGCGGCCACACCCTGAACAACAGCAGAGGAGCCGGGCTGCTCCTTGACACTGTCGCTGTAATCACCACCGAAAAGAGCCTCGTCCTTGAAATACGCGTAGGTTCCTGATGCGGAGTTACGTCCGTAAAGTGAAATCGGCTTATCGGCCCATTCACCTGTGAGCCCCAGATCGCCCCACGTCTTTATTTCCTTGGGGGCTCCGCCTTTGCGCGTCTTTGAGAATATTGCGTCGAGCTGCTTTAAGGTCAGGCACTTGATGGGATTGTCTTTGTGGACGAAAACGGCCAGCGAGTCCACCGCCGTCCGGATGGTTGAAGGCTTGTAACCGAATTTCTTTTCAAAGCCCTGGATCTCAGAAGACTTCATTTCTCTCGACATCGGGCCGAACTGAGCGGTTCCTTCGATGAGGGCCGGCGGAGCTGTGGCAGACCCTTTGCCTTCGATGGCTAACTTGACGGCGGGATATTTACCTCGGAATCCTTCGGACCATAGTGTCATGAGGTTGTTAAGGGTGTCCGAACCGATCGACTTCAAGGTTCCGGAAACGCCGCTGACAGCCTTGTACGAGGGAAGATTGGGGTCCACCTCGAGCCCGAAAGCTGTGGACGCGAGGAACAGGCCGACAGATACGGCGATTAACAGACTTTTTTTCAACGTCATTCACCTCCAAAACGCATGGGCTGTGACCCGGATTTGGGTTCACAAATAATATGAGGGCGCTATGTTAGATAATTGTTAGGAGCCGACTAAAAATCCGTGAAATGAGGACATTGAGTGTGGTCAACTGTGGCCTGATGCCTTTTTTGCCCTTGACTTGCCGACAACAATAAATCAACATTGCTTTATCTGTTAACAGCGTTAAAGACTGATCAAGATTGGTAAACATCATTGAATTCACAAGATCAGAGCATTGAAATTCTATCTTTGGTGAGCCTGGGGGCCACGGAGTCTCCAATAGTCAAAAGCATTCTCGACAGTATGAGTGACTGTCTGATAGTGCTGGGCCAACACGGCGAAGTCCTTTACGCAAATAAGACAAGCGGTCAAATGCTGGGTTGCTCACCGGACGATCTAATCGAGCACGGCCTTGAAATGTTGTTTTTCATGAGTGAAAAGAATTACAATTTCAGTCAGATCTTTCTCGATGCCATTCATGGAAAGAACGTCAACAACTACAGTGAAGTGGATTACCATCACCCTGATGGCTCAGTCAGGCGCCTTGCTGCTACCACTTCTTACCTGATGGCGGAAAGTGCTCATGAAAGTTCGTTCATTGGTTTTGTGGCGCTGTTCAAGGATATCACCGAGGTCTTTAATCTGCGCCGCGAAGAAAAAGAGCTGATCCGCGAAAAGGACAGGATCGCGAAAGAGAAAATTAGAAGCCTTCACAAATTGGCAATGGGAGTCGCTCACGAAATAAGAAATCCCATGGTGACCATCGGCGGATTCGCAACCCGCATCCTCAAGGATGAAAAGAACCCGGAAGAGACAAGACAATACGGCGGAATAATCGTTAAACATGTGAAACAACTGGAAGAGGTGGTGGATAGAGTTCACGAGTGCTGCGATCTGCCTGACATGAACCCGACCAAAGGGCACATCTCGTCAGTCGTGGCTGATGCGGTCTCGGCAATGAGCTCATTGGCGCTTAAGAGGAAAATATCTTTGAGGCTCCGAGATCAAACGCCCGAGCAGTATTCGGTCATATTTGATCCATCTTTGTTTAGTTTGGCCGTGAAACAAGTATTGGCCAACGCCATAGGTTTTTCCCTTGATGGAGCCGTTGTGGACATTGCAGTCTACCCCACGGGTGAGGGCACAGTCCTTGAAGTAAAGGATTACGGGACCGGCATCAAGGATGAGGACAAGGAATATATCTTCGATCCCTTCTTTTCTACCCGTGCTCACGGCACCGGTATGGGCCTTGCGATAGTGGAGAGGGTCGTCCACGAACACATGGGGCGCATCGAAGTCGAGTCACAGTTCGGTGAGGGTACCACCGTGCGCATCATACTCCCCTACTGTACGGCTGCTGACCTCAAGTGTGACATCCCGTGATTCTAAAGAGCACACGCTTTCCTAGCCTAATGCAGTTGACTTAAGCCCCCTGCCACGCATTAAAATGTTATTGCAATGGTTGGCGCTCCGTTAAGGTCAGAACTCCATAGAGTTGCGACCTCAGATACTTTGCCACATTGAGCCGGAGGCTCGGTTTCATGCCCAGCAGACCCGTTCCAACATCGCACTGAGGCCGGTCAGCCTTGCCGGGAAAATTTTCCTGGTTCTGCTGGCTTTAGTTTGGATGCCCGAACAGGCCCGCGGCACTTACCTGGTCTTCACCACGGAGGTTTGCTGGCCCTGCGGCGAGGATTTTCAAGGGACCTGGCGGGGAAAAGATTACGGCACGCCCTTCGTAGTAGCAAAACTTGAAGAATACGGCTTCAAAGGGACTTTCTTTGTGAGTGCTTTGTGCCCGCCGCACCTCACGGACAAGATGGTTTCCAATCTGGATTATCTGGCTTCACGGGGGCACGATCTCGAATTGGACCCGTACCCGCCGGTAATCGATCCGTCTCGGCCGCTGTTCACTATGTATTCGATCGAAGAGCGCAGAAAAATCCTGGGGACAGCAATTGACAATATCAGGCAGATTGAGGTCAGTCGTCAATAGTGGACACCAAATGTCTAGGCTGCCCTCTGTAGTTGATAGAATCGATTCTCAAAGGCCGCTGGGGAGAGATAGTCCAGCTTTTTCTGGAGTCTCTGCCGATTGTAGA
>JBKQMK010000678.1:0-21364 GCA_052146735.1 Desulfomonilaceae bacterium
AGCCCGATACTGGAACCATCGTGCGAGAGGGTAAGACCTGCGCGTGGAAGCATCCTTCCGACTCCCTCGCGGCCGGGGTCGCGATGATCTACCAAGAGCTCAGCCTCGCCCCGGATCTCACCATCGCCGAAAACGTGTGGCTCGGGATCGAGCCCCGCGGCGTACTTCTCGGCACCTACAGCAAAACTCTAATGATCGCAGACACCCGTGCCCTGGCCGAAAGACACGGATTCGATGTGGATCCCAATCAAAAAGTGGAGAACCTCCCAGCGAGCACTTGCCAGATTGTCGAAGTGCTGAAGGCCCTTGCGCGTAACGCCGAGATTCTGGTGATGGACGAACCGACGTCCTCGTGTGGAGAGCACGAAGTGGCCGTGCTTCTCGAAATGGTCAAGAAACTGAGCCTGGCGGGGACCACAATCATCTACATCTCCCATCGGCTAGAAGAGGTTGTTGAGATCGCGGAGGACATAACCGTTCTCCGCGACGGGCGAGCCGTACACACCGGCCCCATGAAGGGCCTCGAGATCCCCGATATCGTCAAACACATGGTCGGCCGCGACCTGGACGACTACTTCCCCAAAAGGGAGGTCGTTGTTGGGGCCACGGCTCTGAGCGTGTCGGATCTCTCGTCCCAAGGCGTCGAGAACATCAGTTTCGATCTGCACTGGGGAGAGATCGTCGGCGTCGCCGGACTGGTGGGCGCAGGTCGCACTGAGCTTGCCCGCGTCTTGTGCGGTCTCGACCCCTCAATCCGTGGCAGCGTCGAGCTCGACGGGAAAAGCGTGAAAATCGCAACGCCAGCCGACGCACTCTCCAGCGGAATCATGTACGTCACAGAAGATCGAAAGCGCACGGGGCTATGCCTCGAGCTCCCGGCGGCGTGGAACATGACGCTACCGTGCCTGGCCGAACTGGGCATGAAACATGTCCTGCACCTCGGCCGTGAAAACGAAATCGCCGAAGAAACGGCCAAAATGCTCTCGCTAAAGTGGTCCGGGCCGGGAGCGCCGGCGAGCGCTCTGTCGGGTGGCAATCAACAAAAGCTGCTGCTCGGTCGCGCGCTCATCGCTCAGTCGCGATTGTGGGTGCTGGATGAGCCCACTCGTGGCATCGACATCGCCGCCAAGGTCGACATCTACGAGCTCATAGGATGGATGGCCGCTGAGGGGAAGGCCGTTCTCATCATCTCTTCGGAGCTGCCAGAGCTCTTCGGAATCACCGACCGAATTCTGGTAATGCGCCGGGGCCGCCTCGTCGCGGACCTCGTCACCTCAGAAACCACCCAGGAGGCCGTGATGCAGCTCATGGTGGGGCAGTCCCGCGCTTCGCGGGATTGCCTGCCATTCACGAATAGACAGGCTGGAAGCCTGTCCCACCGGGATAAGGGCAGCACATGAACAAATTCGTTCGAGAACTGCTACCGTTCGGGAGCCTCATCCTGATAATTGCAATCTTGTCGCTCTGGCAGCCCGACAGCTTTTTGACCGTCGACAATTTCCTCAACGTGCTGCGCCGCTCGTCGGTCTACGGCATTATCGCGGTTGGAATGACATTCATCATCATCTCCGGCGGCATCGATCTCTCCGTGGGCTCGCTGCTAGCGTTGTGCGGCATGTGCGCCGCCGGAATAATGATCGGGCTCGGTGGCGAAAAACCTCCTGTGGGGATAATTGCCCTGGGCACCGCGGTCGGGCTCCTTACCGGCGCTGTGGGTGGTGTGATCTCGGGAGCCTTGATCACCAAGCTGAAGCTCCAACCGTTCATTGCAACCTTAGGCACTATGAGTCTCTACCGCGGGATAGCGCTGGTCATGTACGACGGACAGCCGATCAACGTGTCATCATACCGCTACCTGGGTGAAGGCACTCTGCTTGGAATACCGATTTCGTTGGTCCTGTTCTTGGCCGTCATTGCGTTGGCGGGAGCCATTCTGCAGTTCACGCGATTCGGTCGTCACACCTATGCCATCGGTTCCAACGTGGAAGCGGCGCATCACGCCGGCGTGAGAGTCGACCGAACTCTGATCGGCATCTACACCCTCGGAGGAGTGCTCACCGGGCTCGGCGCGATGATCGCCATGAGCCGAACCGTCTCGGCGCAACCCACCGCGGGAATGGGCTCAGAGCTCGACGTCATCGCCGCAGTGGTCATAGGCGGTGCCAGCCTTTCCGGAGGCCGCGGAACCATCACGGGAACCATCGTAGGCACCCTGCTCATCAGCTTCTTGCGCAACGGATGCACCCTCGTGGGCATCTCGACGAACGCCCAGTTAATTGTGATCGGAGTGGTGATCGTCCTCGCGGTAGCGGTGGACCAGTTCACCCGCCGCAAAGCAGGCGACGCAGCATGAGTGATGTTTGAATTCGGGGGAATTCAGAGGACATAACACTTATTTTTTAGAATAATTGCAGTTACGTGCGAAAAGCGTTAGAGTTCCACAGAATTCTGGTGGAAATCCTGTTAATGGCAAGAGTCGCTCCTTGATCGTATCTTTCCATGACCACGAACCAGCTTACAAACACGACTTACAAAGAGGTTGAGAAATGACCGTCAAGGAAATAGCTATAAAGACTATTCAGCAACTCCCGGCTGATGCTACCTGGGAGGACGTCCAGGAGCGCATCCATTTTGTGGCCGGGGTCCGCAAGGGCCTTCGCGAACTCAATGAAGGAAAGGGCATTGCTCATCAAATGGTGAAGGAGGAATTCGCCGAATGGCTTTCAGGCTGATCTGGTCTCCTTCGGCTCAGCTAGATGTGAAGGATATTGCCGCCTTTATCGCGGAAGACAACCCCTTGGCTGCAAAGCAATTTGTCAAAAGCTTGTTCCAGTCGGTGGAAAGATTGGCCGATTTTCCAAAGTCCGGGCGTATTGTTCCGGAGTTCGGCGATCCCGCTATCCGAGAAGTGATGCGCAGACCGTGCAGGATCGTCTACAGAATCGATAGCCTAGAGCGCACAGTTCAGATAGTAAGAGTCTGGCACTCGGCGAGGGGAACACCCGATATTCAGTAGTAGTAGGCGCAGAGCTTGACGTAATTGCCGCGGTGGTCATTGGCGGCGCCAGCCTCTCCGGAGGCCGCGGAACCATCACGGGAACCATCGTAGGCACCTTGCTCATCAGCTTCTTGCGCAACGGATGCACCCTCGTGGGCATCTCGACGAACGCTCAGTTAATTGTGATCGGCGTGGTGATCGTCCTCGCGGTAGCGGTGGACCAGTTCACCCGCAGCAAAGCTGGCGACACAACGTGAATGTGAAGAACGCTCGGGGAGTCCCGCGTTCTGCGCGGGATTGCAAAAACACCCTCCCCGAACCCCTCCCCAAAAACTCTTAAATTTTGTGAAACCGAGGGACATAATGCCTGTTCTAGCGCATTATACTTTTCGTAGGATGCGGTGAGTGAAGCGAACCGCATCATTCGAGGTATTCACTGTGAGAACTTGTGTGACTTTAACCGCGACCAGTCGCGGTTCCCACGCTCCCGGCGTGCTCACCAGCATCCTACACAAGCTCGTCATTCCGGCCAGCTCCGGACAGACGTCCGGAGCAAGAGCCGGAATCCAGGTTCTGTGGGCATGAGTCAACAGCAGACTTGACCACTCTTTTGATGGGTGACCCCTTCTCTGCCTATTCGGCATCGAACTGACCGTCTATATAATCCACGAACCTACGAACCTCAGCCAGCAGACTTCGAATCGTATCTTTGGACAGGACCAATTCGTTCCCTTCTTTTGTCCTGCCATTCCGATGGACTATGTCGTGCCGAATAAGTATAGATTTAAAAATTTCTCTTGAGTCGGCAGGGAAATCAATTCCAAGGGTGGCCTTGTACATCTCTTTGACTTTCGCGAGGTTGTGCCAAATAATATCAAGTAGATAGGTTTTTACCTCGTCAGCAATTGAATCATATTTGAGAAACACCTCATTCAATGTGAATTTTCGGGCTTCGAAATCGGGATTGTTTTCGACCAATCTCCTAATGAGGTGAGAATCGTCCATAACGGTGTTGATAAAAGCATCTGAGAGGAACGTTTCCAGAGCAGTTATTGTATTGGCATAAAGAACTTTCATAAGCGGCTGTTCAAGATGATCCGCCACTTGCAGCTCCAGCAAAGATCCTATGTTATCCAAATTGAGACCAAATGTTCTGTGAAAGTCTGTGTTGGACGCAATAACAGAATAATAGTACTCCTCCAAATCGTCGTCATCCGGTTTTCCCGACCATTCAGTGCATTCAGACTCAAGCTCCTCTACCAGTTCCTGGATGATCGCTTCCGGAACGATACCGCCAAACTCATACCCCAATACCTCTTGTGCATCATGAGGCCCTCCCCAAATGTATATGTAGCCTCCTTCAGCTCCTTCGTAGGGTGTATTTTCGACTGGATCTTCAAAATGGGCGTGAAACCAATGACGCATTATGTCTTTTTGCACATTTGTGCCGACAGTGCCAACCTGTTCCCGAGCCAGAGGGTGTGGATAATCGGGATGATAGTAGCTTTTCTCTGTCATTGGGAGGAATCCTTTCTTAGAGGTTTGCGGTTCCAGCTTTCTGGCCCAAACCTGGTCATGCAGTGCGGCGGTGTATAATGTGGGCGCAGTCCGCCGCTGATTAGCGCTCATAGCCAGTCGCAACCAAGCGATACGATTTGCACAGAACCGCTTTGAAGAGAGTTGTGCTCTAGCCCTGGCGGCATATCTGGACACATGAAAAAAACATATCGATACCTCGCCACTGCCGTAGTCACTTTAGCGATGTCTAGTCTGAGCTTGTCGTTGTTCTGTGGACTTACCGCAGCGAACACTTCGGCAGCAATTCCTCCATCGTCCTGAGTCTCGATGTCCCAGCCTGATCGCGTGCCCAAATTCAGCGTAAGCGATCTCACGTCTGGGTGCCGATCAAGTAGATACTCGGCAGCCTTAAAGGAGGCAACGTATGTGAAGATCTGATTAAGCTGTTCTATCAGGTTGAGAGGACGGCGGTGATCCAAGGGGTCGCAGCCGACTTGGCAGAATTTCATTTGGTATAGCAGGGCCAGGGGAGCTTTTGTCGTAGCTATTTCGAGCAATCTGGTCTTGGTCGTTTCAGCAGCAATGCGACATTGCTCGATGTGACGGACGATATCCGCTTTGCAGGTTATCTGGACACCCTTATTCATCTGTTTCTGTCCGTTCCCTCTTTGTGCTCAAGTGGTTGCCGGTCGAGGAAGAGGAGTCAAGTCCGCTCTTGACTCAAATGGCGAATGTCATGTAGAGGAGCCATATTACGATGCCTGATTTGAGTCAAGAGCATGACCCCTTTTGTTTTCCAGGAGATTTCGTTCACGCAAGCATCTTCGGAACCCAGGTTACAGTCGCAAGTCGAGCAAGATCGAGGAAAAACCCGAAAGAAAAAGGAAAGGCTATCACCTCCAGACCTGGAATTGGTCGCAATTTTGTTATTCCTCGCATAGCCCAAGGAAACACTGCGAGGACAATGACGGCTGAGACGATGCATCCTCCCGCGCTAAAATGCGCAAATGACCAGGACATGCTGGCAATATCCACATTTCCTCGGACGAGTATTCCAGTGGACATAGCAAGCCATGACATGATCTCTAAAGGCAGACGCTCACAGTTCGCTCTCAATTCTGCTATCTTTTGAAATGCCTTCCGACTGGCTAGTAACGCCGTTAGGATCGAAATACCCAGCGCAAGCACGATAATGATGGGGAGACTCGCGTTGTAAAAAACCAATGTCTCCTCCCCTCCCAAACGAGGCGGTGATCCTTTAGATCTATAAGAAGCCGCGAACCATATGAGCCCCAATAGAAAGATGCCTCCACCGGTACCGAGGAGCCATAACCAAAGCTTCCTGGACTGAATAGGTGGAGAGGAACACGGAGCGGGGCGAGAGCGACTGGATTCAGACCAGGTATGACCAAGGCGAATCTGTGAACGCTCGGCAGAGACTGAAGAACTGGAGCGAAATGCACTGTCATTACTGTCGCCAGTAATAATACTACTATCGCTCAAATCCTTCCCAATGTGAATATGAGGTTCTGGATCTGCTTTGTGGTGAGGGGGCGATTGTATGCTTCTACCAAACCCCAAGTCGAAATGCCCCATAATCTGATCGAGATTCATGGTACTCCCCCCTCATCTCGGCTCTTTGGTCACCGTTGTGGTCATGTTCTCGACAACGTGAGCAATCCTCATATATTTGCGCGATTTGTCAAAATCAGCATAGGCAATTGGTGTAAGACAAGTCAAGCGTAATATTTGGTCTCAGGGCATATATCAAAATCGGGGGACACAATACCTATTTTTGTATCACGCATCGTGGTGTTCGCTCGATGGATATTTGTGGGAGTGAAGCGTTCGTAGCGACGACTGAGAAACTGACCGGCCGCGACCTGCGCAGGGGACGATCCGTAAGGCCGCTGAAACACCTTCCGCAAAAAAATGGTATTATGTCTGCCCGAAATCCGTCGCGTGAGGGAGAAGAGATGTCCAGCCCCAAAATCGGCATTTTCTGGCCAGGCGATTACCGCTCCAAACCTAACGAACTGGATCAGCCAAACGCGGAGGAGGCCACGGTCCAACTGGAGCGTGCCCTGAAGAAACTCGGCCGTACGAGTTATCGCATCGAAGGTTTTCTCAGTCTGTGGATGATCCTTGAACTTGAGTGGTCTTAAGAAGTGGCAACTTGACGATTCTCCGTTTCCTTCGTCTCTACGATCCGTTCATGAGGTACAATTCCCAATAGTTCTTCGAGGAGTTCATCCTGTACGTCAGCACTGAGTCCATGCTTCGCAAGGATGCCTTGAATTCGTTCAGGGACCTCTTGGAGCCACAGAGTCTCAAGATCTCGCCTCAGCCCCATGCCTACATAGTACTTGATCAAAGCCTGGTAGCCAGACATCCCTTTCAAAGGAGCTATCCGTTTGAGGTTCTCGACGACATCCTCCGGCATTCTCAAAGAGACCATCATATTCTTTCGCTCAGTCTTCATAGCGTCGTCTCTCCTGCTTGGTCGCCAATCTCGCGGATATTATGCGCCAATAATTCTCTCCGAGCTCCTTGGCGACCACATAGAGCGGGTGGATCGGATGTACTGATGGAGAGAGGCCGATCACTCCTACTCGTTCTTCACCTCGGTCCGAGGCATCTTCCAACGCATGGAACGGATCATCGAAGACCTCACAGGCGTCCTCAAACTTGATTCCATGCTTGCCTTTATTGGCTTCGGCCTTGTCGGGGTCCCATTCAAAGAGACCCCAACGTTCCCGTTTCTTGACTGTACTCATGATGACCCTTTGTCTATGATTTGTCAATACACCAAAGCGATAGTGACGTCAATCGGACTCGATTAGGGGACATGACACTAGTTCTTGTGTCACCCCACCGTGGTGTTCGCTCGACGGTAAGAGTAGCCATGCATCATTTGCAGCGCCGGTCGAAAGGCCGAGCGACCCCCACCTGCGCAGGGGACGACCCGGAAGGCCGTTGAAACCCCTTCCGTAAAAAATGGTATTATATGCCCGAAAACCGTCGCGTGAGGGAGAAGAAATGTCCAGCCCCAAAATCGGCATTTTCTGGCCAGGCGATTACCGCTCCAAACCCAACGAACTGGCTCAGCCAAACGCAGAGGAGGCCACGGTGCAACTGGAGCGCGCCCTGAAAAAACTCGGCCGTGCAAGCTATCGCATCGAAGGTTTTCTCACGCGACCCCACGAAGCCATCGAGAAGCTCGGCCCGGTGGATGACCCTCTTATTGGCGTTTTCGTGCACTGGTGCTACGGGCCGCATACCACAGACGGCGTCGTCGGCAAAGACAGACCGTTGCTGCTGGCGAGTAATTTCTCGGGGCAGTGGCCGGGGCTCGTAGGGCTGCTCAACACAGGAGCTTGCCTGGAGAGCATGGGCCGCAAATTCTCTCGTGTTTGGAGCGATGCCCCAGACTGGACCGCAGACGATGCGTTCATGGCTCGTTTGGGCGAGTGGTGCGCGAGTGGTCGTATCGCCTACTCCACCGAGCAGATTGGCTATTCGGTTCCCATATCCAAAGAGGCACACGCTCGCTCGAAGCTCGTCGCCGAAGAGATCGGGAAAAGAAGGATTCTGGCCCTGATGCTCGGGGATACGTCCATGGGGATGATCAACGGCTACTTTGGACCACGGCGGCTGGCTCCCATCGGATTCTCGGAACACAAAGTCGACCAGGCCTGGATAATCGACCGGGGCCGCTCCATCTCCGATGACCGACTCAACGGGGCGATGGCCTTAGTAAAGGAAAGCGGCGTGAAGTTTCACTGGGGCGAAGACGGGGCGGACGACTTCGATGAAAACGCCACCCGGGAACAGCTACGGGACTACCTGACCGTGCTCGACCTGGTGAGCGAATTCAAAGCAGACTGCGTGGGTTGGCAGTATCAGCTCGGTCTGGTGCCGCTGCGGCCGCCGTCGGATTTCGCCGAAGGGCTGCTGAATTCCGTTTGCCGGCCAGAGAGCAACGGCGACGTGATCATCACCTCCACGGAGGGAGATCAAGGCAACCTCGTCCCCATGGAGCTGATGAAGCGGCTACTCAAGGTCAAGGGGCTGCACCAGGCCGTGATGTTCCACGATGTGCGCTGGGGCTCTGAATATCAGGGACGATTCTTGTGGGTGCTGCTCAACTCGGGCTCGTGCGGAGGATACGCTATGAGCGGTGACCCCGAGACGCTCAAAGGCGTCCACTCGTACCGGCAACCTGCGGAGTACTTCCCGATCCCCGGCGGTACATTCGCCGGTGAAGCGCGACCAGGCGACATCACGTGGGCCAGGGCCTATCTTAAAGACGACGAGCTGTGGATGGACGTGGGGCAAGGAGAAGTTGTCACTCTACCCGAGCAAATCCGCGAGCAATGGTGGCGTGGAACCACGCGCCAGTGGCCGTTCATGGCAGCCGATCTGGGCATCTCGCGAGACACCCTGATGGCATTCTATCTGAGCAATCACATTGCCGTGGCATACGGCGACGTCCTCGAGGAAATGGCGGCGCTCTCGCAAATGCTCGGCTTCAGAGTTCGCTTTCTCGGAAGGAGCGCATGATATGACGGAGGACCGCCGCTGCTATATCGGCATCGATGTGGGGACTGGGAGTGCGAGGGCGGGAGTGTTCGACGCAAGCGGCAAGATGCTCGGACAGGGCTCTCACCCCATCAAAATGTGGAAGCCTCAGGCCGATTTCGTGGAGCAATCGTCGGACGATATCTGGGGCGCCTGCGGGGCGGCTGTACGTCAAGCTGTCACAGAGGCTGACATCGACGCAAGGAACGTGCGAGGGATCGGCTTCGATGCAACCTGCTCCCTGGTGGCACTGGACGAGAGCGATCGGCCCGTGTCGGTGAGCCCTACCGGTAACGACGAACAGAACGTGATTGTTTGGATGGACCACCGAGCCCTTGAGCAGACGGCCCGCATCAACGACGGGGGACATGCCGTGCTGCGCTACGTGGGCGGGATCATTTCCCCTGAGATGGAGTCGCCCAAGCTCAGCTGGCTCAGAGAGAATCTCCCCGATTGCTGGAAGCGGGCCCGTCGCTTTTTCGATCTGCCTGATTTCCTGACATACCGAGCCACCGGCGACGAAACCCGCTCACTGTGCACCACCGTGTGCAAGTGGACCTACCAAGGTCACCTGGAGCCGACGATACCGGGCAGTGTGGGGAGCTGGGACGACACCTACTGGCAGTCCATAGGGCTGGGTGAACTGGCCTCGGAGGGGTACAGGCGCATCGGGACTTGTATCCGGCCCATGGGCGAATCCATCGGGCAGGGGCTTACCGAAAGAGCCGCGGCCGATTTTGGTCTTAAGCCGGGAACCCCGGTTGCGGTGTCGATCATCGACGCCCACGCGGGAGGCGTTGGAATGCTGGGAGCGCGTCTCACTGAGGGTGGTGAGGTTGAGCTCGAAAAGCGGCTGGCGCTCATTGGCGGCACATCCAGTTGTCACATGGCGGTCTCCCAAGAACCTCGATTCGTCGATGGAGTCTGGGGGCCGTTCTATTCCGCGATGATCCCCGGGTTATGGCTCACCGAGGGCGGGCAATCCGCCACCGGCGCGCTCATCGACCACATGATCTTCAGTCACGTTCGCATCCATGAGCTTGAGCAAGATGCGAAACGGCGCGGGATCACCGTGTATGAAATCCTCGCCGAGGTGCTTGATAAGCTCGCCGCTGGAACGGAGTTTCCCGCGGAGCTTACCAAGGAGCTCCACGTGCAACCGGATTTCCACGGCAACCGCTCCCCCAGAGCCAATCCGCACGCCCGCGGGATGATCTCGGGTCTGAGGCTCAGCGACAGCCTCGAAGACCTCGCCCTGCTCTACTTGGCTACAGTCCAAGCGGTGGCCCACGGCACCCGCCACATCCTGGATGCCATGACCGAAAGCGGCTACGAAATCGAGACCGTGCTCACCACCGGTGGTGGTGCCAAGAATCCGATCTTCCTACGCGAGCACGCGGACATCACCGGAAGAAAAATCGTCCTCCCAAAAGAGCCCGAGGCTGTGCTTCTCGGCTCGGCCATGCTCGGCGCTGTGGCCGCCGGGGACTGCGCCACGGTGACCGAAGCGATGACAAAAATGAGCGCCGCGGACACGGTTATCGAACCCTGCCAAGGCGCCGCAGCGAGCTACCACGCCGCCAAGCACGCCGTTTTCCTCCGGATGTACGAAGATCAGCAGCAATACAACGAGATGATGGCTCTTCGATAGAATACCAATGCGGTTTCAGATGGGTGACATAATTATGAGAGCTCAGGAACTACCACGGTACCCGTATACCGCGGCGCCGGCGGTCCCGGACGTGGTGAGTATGTACGCACCTGGGTAATCAAATTGATGACGGTAGACAAACCCCGCTCCCCATGGGCTCAGGAAAGGTGGGCACAAAAGGTGCCAGGCTTTGGTAGGCTCTCTCCGGGTTATCCGATACCGATATTTGGCGGAACCGCGGAAGAAATAAGTCCCCGTACCATAGCTCTCTTCTTTGGCCACGGCTTTTTTCGGGCCTCCGGCTCAGCACATCCTCAACGTGGCCGGTGAACTTGTTGGAGTCAAGCAAGCGTGGCTCTGCTGCCGCGGATTGCCTTTCTGCCTGATAGGCTGAATGTGTGCGGTGTGCCCGAAACTCTTTTCGGGCTGTAAGCGGTCCTTCCGGCGTCAACAATAGCTCGGTATTATGTCCCGGAATTCCATGTGTGACCCGCTCTCACCCTCATATTGTCTTGCCTCTTTTGAGTGCAACGAAGCCCAACAATATGGGCAATTGAACCAGCGGCCCCGCAATCGCATTCACGAGCGCCGCATCGGCGCCAAATGTTGACAAAGCAAGCGCCAGCGAAATGGCGTTATTTTTAGCCGTTGTGCTCAGGGTCAGGGCAACGGCGTCTTCGGGTCGGGAACGAAATATCTTTCCAAGAAGGCCCGAGATGAGGAACATGATCATCAGAAAAGCACTAACCGGGGCTGCGATTCTCAATATCAATAGAGGTTCATTCAGAACTCGATCCCCGTAGAGGAGAGACATGGTGAAAACGAGTAGGCAGAGTCCTACACTCGAAAGTACTTGGATTCGTGCCTTAACCAAAAGGGCAAGTGATTCTCTCATTCTTCCAAAAATGATCCGACGGGTCAGCGCCGCGAGAACTAAGGGAATCACGATGATGAAACAAAGGTGCCGGAAGATGAGCAGTGCAGGGACTGCCATCTGGGTCCCGATCAGGCACTTTGCCCATAAAGGGACGAAACCCAGGCTGAGAATGCTGCCAATAGCAGAAATCGTGACCGATAGGTTGACATTGCCCCTCAGCATTCCCGTGAAGGCGGGGGCCATTCCTCCGCCCGGCACTGTCCCGTACAGGATTATGCCGAGCATCAGATGTAACTCACTACTCCCTGCAAACAGATGCAGCAGACTAAAGATAAGGAGAGGAGAGACGAGAAAATTCAAGAAGAGGGCAGCCGTCACGAGCAAGGGTTTCGAGAAAACCCTCCTAACCCCGGCAAAATCTACGTCGAGCATCGGAGGATACAGCATCAGGAAGAGGGCGAGGTAAATGACCGCGTCAATGCGTTCCGGCTTGCAGACCTCCCCCACAGACAACCCCAAGAACATTGCTCCCGAAACGCCAGAGCTTAGAGACATTTTGATGATCCCACGACGCAAGGACACGGTCATTTTGGCCTCCCTCAACCGATTCTTGTGGACTAGGGTGCCAACAGTCTTCCCAGTATGTCCGCAGCATCCCTGACAAACGCGGGACATAGCTTGCTGACCAGTTGCTCGTCCTGCACCTTCTTCAACCCATCCTCTGTGCTCATATCTGCTCCAAGCAAGCTTCGGCATTCTGTCGTCCCGTGCAGAGCCTCAAAACGCCTGAAGAGTTCTTGCACATGAGAATACGTGACTTTTCTTGCCTCTCCTTCGTCCCGATCGCCTTTCGCCAAACCCAAAACGAGCACGGCAGCAGTCACCGCTCCACAGGTCAGAGAAAGCCGCCCCATGCCGCCCCCCAGTGGTCGCCCCAACTTTGCGGCCATCTCGGAATCCAGTCCATATGATTCCCCCAAAACCGTAAGTATCGCCTGGGAGCAGTTCAATCCCGAGGCAAAAAGGTCCACTGTTCTCTCCACATTGTTCATGACTAAATCTCCTTGGCTTGACATTACTTACTTATCTGTCCTATAGATTAATTGCTTTTAATTATCGTATCAAACGATTTGTTTCGATAGGTTAGATCGAAAGCCTCGATCAGTGGAGGACGAAATGGAGATCCGGCACCTCAAGACCTTTTTAACTGTGGCCAAACTCCTGAGTTTCAACAAGGCAGCGGAACATCTCCATTATGCCCAATCGAGCATATCTGCACAGATTCAGGCTCTTGAGGCAGAGCTCAGCGTACGACTCTTTGATCGGCTGGGAAGGCGCATCTTGCTGACCGCGGCTGGGGAGAGGCTAATACAGTATGCCGAAAGGATCGTCGACCTGGCCAAGGAAACGGGAGCTGAGATAGGGGGCGACCGGGATCCCCAGGGATCCCTGACTATTAGGATTCCCGAATCTCTGGGCATCCACCGCCTCCCTCCCGTCATCAACGAGTTCAGTAACCGTTTCCGGAGGGTCCGGCTTAATTTCACGACCTGTGCCCACGAGGGACTTCAGAAAGATCTTCGGAAGGGCGTCATCGACCTGGCGTTTTTGCTCACAGACTCTTTCCATGCGGCGGATCTGGAGGCCGAGGCCCTAGGTTTTGAGTCCATCGTGCTTGTGGCGTCTCCGAGTCATCGCCTGGCAAAGGAAAAGGTTGTTCGCACGCGTGATCTAAAGGAGGATACCTTACTTCTCTCCACGGTCGATTGCAGTTACAGGCGCCTGTTTGAAAGGTTACTGGAGGAAGAGGGCGTTCCCCTCGAGGCCACCCGCATTTTCCACAGTGTCGAGACGCTCAAGCGATGCGTGATGGAGGGCACCGGCATCACTGTGCTCCCTGAGGTTTCAGTTTCGGAAGAGATCAAGAAGCACAAACTTATCAGGCTCCCATGGGAAGAGGGCCAGCTTGAAGTAGCTGTGCTCATGATCTGGTCCAAGGAGAGATGGCTTTCTCCGACCCTGAAAGCTTTCATGGAGGTTATTAGGTCGAAAGGGAGTTGGCAAAGAGTCGACAAGGGTTTCGTTTCGGTCAAGACGAAGGAGTCCCGGCCTCGCCATCCTTAAATCCGCTCAACATGCTTTTTTTGCCCCGGCCTTTCCCGTCAGTACCGTGTGTAATCAAGGCTGTCCTGCTCTAGTTCCTTGATAATGTCTTCGGTCAAAGTGGGCCTGATTGAGGGGATTATCTCAAGAAAAGTGCGTGTGGAAATGCGGTAGTCTTTTCCAACCACGTATTCCCGCTCGAACGCATGCTGCGTGACCTTCTGGAAAAGGTACTCTATATCTGCCGGCGTGAACAACGGAATAGCCGACACTATCTTGTCCAGATCCACTTCTCCGTGATTCGTTTTGGACAGGTAATGCCCGAAAATAGTGCGGCGACTTTCATCGTCCAGGGCGCCTACGGGGATGATACAGTCGAACCTTCCCGGTCTCAATAGCGCCGCGTCCATTTCGCGAATGTGATTTGTGGCGCAAACAAGCAAAATTCTAGCACCCTGCCTTTTCAAAAGAGGCACCTGCTTGAGGAACTCATTGGTTATTGATTTGTCGATTCTGGAAGCTTGTTTACGGCTCCCTGCCAGCTCTTCAAATTCGTCTATAAAGATGACCGCTTCGTCGAGTTTACTGGCCTTTTCCATCGCATTTTTTAAATTCGCACCCACGCGATCCGCGCCATCCGCAGCAAGGATGCTGGGACTAATCTCAACGTACCACCACTGAAGAACTCCGGCAATGGCGCGGCCGAAATGCGTCTTTCCAGTCCCAGGAGGGCCGAAGAAGATGATTGTCTTAGGCGGAGTGACGCCGTGCTTCTGAGCCAGGGCCGCTACAGTAAGCGGAAGAATGATTCGTTTGTTGACGATTTGCTTGGGCGGCTGAGTTTCAGAAATGGTATCCCACACGGACTTGTTCACCAGCCTTGCCCCGAGTTCCTTGAGGAGATGCTCTGTTTCCGTCTGTTCCAGCGCTGTGTGGATGGAATCAGAATTCTCGATATAATCCAGACAAGCCACTTTTATCCCCACGTCTCTTCCGAGCTGTTCGGAAAGAAACCACTTGTGCTGCAGAATATTCATCCACAGCTCCGCGGCGAGCTCCGGCTCTAATTTGCGGCCGCTGTAGTCAAATATCCGGCCTGCACATTCTTCCGGAATCGGAACATCAGCGACTATTTCCATGACGTCCTCACTTTTCCTCACGTGCCTGCCTGTTGACAAGCAGGCATTTCGCGTAGGGACAGGGGGCGCGTCCGCTCCTGACTGGACGTGAGTTTCTGCAACGCCCCCCTGAGTATCTGCAATCCCCACTTCACGCGGTCCTTTGGAAACGCATAGGAATTCAAGCAAAATAAGGCAAACCGATCCTGTTCTTCAGGACAGGAAGCCAGTGTCTTATATGACTCCTTCATCCATTTCAATATGGGAGCGAAGTCGTAAGAGTCGTCCAGGTTGAAGCTCTCCCCCTTCGAGATAAGAGACCGCGTTCTCTCTCCGGCTCGCTTGGTTTTCGAAACCGAATTGTGCAATGGCAAGGATTTCATTGTTCAATCCTCCTTGGCTATGATAAATATCGGAAATGACTATGACCCTTGCTACCTACTAAAACACCCCTGCGTTTGTTCTCTGTGCAGAATTTATGCGTTCTCTGTTAATTAAGTTCCGGAACGGAATGGACAGTTTCCAAGCGGCCGTACGGCATGTTTAATTGAAAGGTAATGGAATTTTAATATGATATGAACGAAGATCGTTCAAAGTTCAGTTGAAAATGTTCCGACAACGTGCTACTTCGGTTCCGAAAAAATAGAGATCGGCTTTCTCAGGTGGTCAGCCGAGCATTGGAGTTGATTTGTCTTCTCCATTCTCACCCAAACTTGAAGCTTCCATAATACGAATCAGAAAGGAGGCATTTTAGGTTATCCATCATGAATTCCAAACACAGATTCAGCGGTGGCCTGACTCAAGGAAATCGATTTCGATCACAATCTAACGGCTCCGTCGGAGACAAATCAGGGTTCATCCCCGCTCACCCCGACAGCACCAGTCGATTTCGCAAGCGATCAAGCTTAAGAAATTCTAAAAACCTGATGGAAACGACGAACGAAGGCGGAGAAGCCAATGCAAAGAAGATAATTGTGTTGGATACTAGTGTCCTGGTCCATGATCCGGAGTCGCTCGACATCCTGCGTAGCAATGGCACCACTCTTGCCGTTCCTTGGATTGTCCTGGAAGAATTGGATCAATTGAAAAACAAACCGAACATTGGCTGGGATGCACGAGAAGTGATAAGAAAAATTGAAGAACTGGCCCAGATAGACACTAATTGCTTCAAAATAGAGCCCAAACCGAGTAATAAGTACTTCAAGAGCGATCTCCAGAAAGATAAAGCGGATCACCAGATCATTGCAACTGCCAGGGCACTTCAGGTAAGCGCAAATTGCAAGACTGAAGTTTTGTTGATGTCTCGCGATACAATAGTCCGAGTCCTCGCCAGGGAACTTGGAATAAAAACCGAAGATTATCCTTATAATCAAGTGAATGCTCTATTTCAATCTTGCTTCAAACGCATCAACGTTCCAGCGGGAATCCTCTCTCAAACAGGAGACACATTTGAGCACGGTCTCCAGGATCTTGAACCCATGCAACACAACGAGGGAGTAGTTTGCTGGAGCAAACCTAACGGGGATTGGGAGGAATCATTTGCCGCTCTATTTAAGAGGGACTATTTTAAGATTGTCCCTTCTGACATAGAGGCCCTTGGATTAAAGCCTTTTTCGCTCGATTCCAACGGCAACGGCGGAGACAGAGATAAATCTCACGGCAAGGATAATCGAAAGAACTGGTCACAATACGTTGCCCTCGCACAGGTACTTGATCCCGAAATCAATCTTGTGTTCTTGCAGGGTGGCGCCGGTACCGGCAAAACCTTAATAGCTCTTGCAGGCGCATTAGAGCAGAGAAAGAAATACACCAACATCGTCGTTGCACGCCCGATGGTCCACCTGGAAGATCGAGATGAAATCGGGTTCTTGCCTGGCGGGCTCGAAGAAAAAATGGCTCCCTGGATAGAGCCCATATTGCAGGCATTTTCTTTTTTGGCAGGCGTCAGACCCGAAAACGGGGATCTAATTGCAAAGCTTCAAGAGAACAAAAAAATCATAATTAAGCCACTCGATTATATTCGGGGAGCTACTTATCATAAGTCTTTCATAGTGATCGACGAAGCTCAGAATTTGACCCCTCACCAGGTTAAGACGATTATTACTCGGGCGGGATCAAATACAAAGATGGTCTTCACCGGAGATTTGGGACAGATAGATCGGAACCGCAGATTGGACCGCAAAACAAGCGGTTTGGCATATGCAATGAATCAGATGGCAAATCAAAGCATGGTTGGAATTGTTAATTTCAAAGATACTGTTCGGTCTCCCCTGGCCAGCTTGGCGGAAGATCTTCTTTAGGGCCTTAAGGAGGGGTGAAAAGGAAGACTACTGAATAGAGACAATACCCGACCAACAGTTTTCTCAAGGTGGCCGATGAACTGGGCGCTATCAAGCAGAAAAAGGACTGAGGCCGCCTCCAGTTCGTACAAAAAGGCGCGGTAATCGCGCTCCATGTAGCCACTTCTCAGATAAGGACGTTCATTTAAAGTGGCGGTTTTCCTCAAGCCATTCTTCGGGCGGCTGATGTCCGTCCTCCGTTCAGTTACTCGGGCTTGAGATCCCCTTCACTCCAGATAAAGGCTCATTGCTTCCGCTTGGTGTTATCCCCATGCTTAATCTTCACGATTTCCCAGCGAGTGGCAAGATTTTCTTTGACGGGGGGCCGTGTGGAGCGGTATGCTCAAAAGATCTAAAGATCCCCTTGTATCAGAGGGATGGTGTCAATAGTATCTGCATGGCGCTCATCGGAGAGGACGCGACGACCCGTTGCCGTCTGAGGAGCCATCTGATGACCAATAACCAAGCCGAATATCCGCAGAAAAGCGACGGTCGCTCGATTCACTGGAACCCTCTGTATCTCGGGCTCGGAGGGCAGAACTTGAAAGAATTCGCTGTCACGGGATGATTCCAGTTCATATGGGCAAGGACAGTTCGGTTGTTTAGACACAAGCGGACTGTATCTCATGTCACATTACAGCTTCGTGTGCAACCGGACACACATTCCGGAAAGAATCGAGGTGAAAAGATGTATAAGTCACAGCGTTTTCGTATGAGCAGCGGGTTGTTGGTTGGGTTCTTGATCATGATTCTCGTGTCGGCTGCATGCCCCGTCTCGTGTCTTGCAGATGAACCAATCAAAATCGGCATCATAGACGCTCTATCGGGACCTGCTGAGGCTGCCTTCGGGGGACCGTCGCTTTTGGGCTGGCAGATGGTCGCTGAAGAAATCAATTCGAAAGGTGGAATCAACGGACGATCTATAGAAATCATAGCACGTGATGATCAGTTCTCCGACGCAAAGGCGCTGGCTGCAGCCGAGGAACTCATACACAAAGATGGAATCCACTTTCTGGGAGGGACCTCCAATAGTGCATCTGCTTTGGCAGTTTCAAACCTTGCAAAGGAAAATAAGACAATCTTTATGGTGCACGTCTCCCGAAGCGAGCGAATATCAGGGGAAAAAGGCCACAGGTACGTTTTTCAGGCGGGCCCTAATACAATCATCGAGGGCAAGTCCGGCGCGCGTTACGCTAAGTATAGAAAGTATCTCAAGTGGTACATAGTGGGCGAAGACTATGAATATGGGCATTCTATAGCTCGAAACTTTTGGGAAGAACTTCAGAGTTGCAACCGGCGGTGGAAAAGGTGGGAGAAGCTTGGGTGCCCCTTGGGACGGCAGATTATTCTCCGAATATGCAGGATATAATTGCCAAGAACCCATCCGGGGTATTGGTGGCCTTTGGGGCCTCAGGGATGGCCAGATTCATGTCGCAAGCCATTAAAGCAGGGGTTTTGGGGAAAACACATCTTTTTCTCAACCTTATGGCAGATCCTGCGGTGAACGCTCAATTAGCTGATACCCCTGTGGGTGAAAATGCCCTGGGAAGCACCAGCTATCTCTGGTATTACCCAAACACCCCTGAGAACAAGGAATTCGTGCGGACATATAACGAGTTCATGAAGAAAAGGGGCGTGTCCAATCCAATTCCACCTGGGTCCACATTCTTCTCAGGATACTGCTCTGCACGATTTCTCACGGAAGCCATAAAAAAAGCGGGCACCACTGATACAGAGAAAGTCATTGACGCTCTTGAAGGGATGACGATTGACACCCCTATCGGTCCAATCACAATGAGATCCTGCGATCACCAGGCGACGACGCCGGTGTATTGGGGGCGCATGGAGCGTGGTGAGGTGCGCGGCCTTCCTATTATTTTGTCCCCATATAGTGTGGTTGCAAAAGACCTGTTGCCGACGTGCGAGGAAATCGCCGGGCTCAGGAAGCGAAGCGGTCAGTAGCGGTGGCAATAGATGCCGGGAGAGATGTTGCGGTAGCTCTTTACGGGAGCCTTAAGGCTACTGTAGATGCGGAATTCCAGGCATACGATACCTAATGTGCTCGCTTCGTCGCCTTTGGCCAGGCTTTTTCTCTGGAGCACCCGCCCCCCAAAGATCTTACGAAGAATCGGGTCGATGGACCTTGATCTGGGCTATTGACGACATATAGTTTTTATTAGAGAGCGTCAACGGGACTCATGTCCGCTCTAGGATTGAGTGTTCCGTCAATTGAGCGAGAGGAGGTCCACCGGCTGTGCAAACAATTCCCATGATCCAAAAGCCACAGCGAATAATGAACGCCAAAGCGGCAGCTTCTATGCAAATTCATGTCGTCACCCCTTTGTGGGAGTCGCCATCCTTGAGCGCTGCGATGGGTGCTCCTGTATATCTGAAGATGGAAGCATTCCAGCCCGTCGGGTCGTTCAAAGCCCGAGGTATTGGCCTTGCATGCCAGGACAGTTGGAAGGCCGGCGCTAGCCGTCTCGTGTGCGCCTCTGCCGGCAACGCGGGCTATGCGGTAGCATATTCCGGACGTAAGATCGGGATTCCGGTCACTGTGGTTGTGCCCAAGACCACGCCCGCTTGGCTCCAAAATCTGGTCTCCAAGGAAGGGGCGACGGTTATTGTGCACGGCGATTCTTGGGACGACGCCCACGCCTATGCCACTCAATTGGCCGAACAGGGAAACGCAGCGTATATCCATCCCTTTGATGATCCCAGAGTTTGGAAGGGCCATTCCTCTATCATTCACGAGATCGCCGACGTGGGAGTAAGACCCGGAGCGATAGTGGTTTCTGTTGGCGGGGGAGGTCTCCTCTGCGGCCTGTTGGAGGGCATGCACGAGGTCGGCTGGACGGACGTCCCCATCCTGGCCGTAGAGACAGAGGGAGCAGCTTCCTTTGCCGCGGCTGTTCGGGCAGGTCGACTGGTGACTCTCGATCGCATCACCTCGGTCGCCACTACGCTGGGCGCTCGGAGAGTTGCTGCCAAAGCGCTTGAATGGACCGAGAGGCATCCGATCACGCCCTGGCAAGTCACCGATCCCGAAGCTATCGCCGCTTGCGTGCGCTTTGCCGACGAGCATCGAGTCCTGGTAGAGCCGGCGTGTGGGGCCTCACTTGCAGCGGTGTACGGGAGGGCCAGGCCATTGGAAGGTCTGCGGCCGATTGTCATTATTGTATGCGGAGGAGCGGGCGTGAGCCTTCCGCTTCTCAATGAGTGGAAGAAGATGTTGTGAGAAAATTGTTCACCGCGGAGATCCTCGAATCAGGTCCGGGGCAGGCTCCGAGCCCGAAGAGAAGACCGTTTACCGCGGAGATCGCAGAGACCGCAGAGAAATTCGAGTTCTTTTCTTATCCGAATGAGCTATCAGCCATTCGGCTCTCCTATCTTGAAAATGATCGCAGTTGTTTAAGCTATTTTTTCTCTCCGCGGTCTCCGCGAACTCTGCGGTGAATTCTAATTTGTTTTCACGTTGCCCAGCTTTTCGAGCACGGTAACCAGCGCCGAGTGATCCAAATCGGCCCCGCCGCTTGCGATCAAATCGTTCATCAATTCGGTTACAGCTTCACTTACGGGCAGCGCCAGACCCAGCTCGCGCGCGGTATTCAGTACAATGCCCATGTCCTTACTATGTAATTTCGTCTTAAAGCCGGGCTGAAAATTTCGCTGCAACATGCGATTACCATGCAAATCGAGTATTCGGCTTTGCGCAAAGCCTCCCAGAAGGGCCTCCCGCACTTTTGCCGGGTCCACGCCGGCTTTTGCCGCCAGCACCAATGCTTCACTCACCGCGGCAATTGTCACCCCAACGACGATTTGATTGGCGGCTTTCGCCACCTGCCCGGCTCCGGCTTCGCCGATATAGACAATGTTCTTTCCCATACACTGGAAAATCGGCTTCGCGCGGTCATAAGCCGCTTCCGTCCCGCCAACCATGATCGACAGCGTCGCGTTTTCCGCGCCGACCTGTCCGCCGGACACCGGAGCATCCAGCGCAGTGCACTTTTTTTGCCGGGCCGCGTCAGCGACACGCCGCGCCAATGAAGGCAAGACTGTGCTCATGTCAATGATCAACCCGCCTGGAAGCAGCCCTTCCAAAACTCCGTCCTTGCCCAGTATGACTTGCTCCACATCAGGTGAATCCGGCAGCATTGTGATGACTACATCACTCTGTTC
>JBKQMK010000679.1:0-7062 GCA_052146735.1 Desulfomonilaceae bacterium
AGCTCCCGTCTTGAGTATCCAGAGGATTCCCTCGAAGACCAAGCGATTATCCTTTCTGGGGCGACCTCCTTTCGGTCGAGGAGGAGGCTTGGGAATGAGGGGTTCGATCTTCTTCCACTGCTCATCGGTCAGGTACACGACGCGTTTGCTCACCGGACTTACCTCCGGCGAGATAAATATACATATTATTTCAGAAAAACAAGCACTTAAATCATGCGCGATTCCGCGCGCTTACAACCGCCCAGAGGTTTTGCAACCGCTTCAAGGAAGATGTTAAGGAATGACTAAAAAAAGAGGGGGCCTGCGGTGGCGAAGGTGTATTCCGCATGGCAGGCGGGCGCAGAAGGTAGGGTAATCCGCTTCCCGAAGCTATCCCTGAGGTGTTCTGAAACCGGGGGAGCGGCACCTGCAACCGTAGTTTCGGCCCTCATGATGAGCGTTCCGTGGGTTCGCGCTCGGTTATCTCGTGCCGGGAAGCTTGTTTGTAGTTTTGGACAGCCCGATTCAGTGAGTCGAGGAAGGCCCTTATAGCTTCTTGATCTCCTTCCCTATTGAAAATGCCTTTGCCAGATATTCCCCGATCCCATAATAGGCATTCCGGTCCGGAACATAGATAAACGGTTTCACTTTTTCTATATCAGGCAGGTCATTATCCCCCAGATGATCTTCATCAACCTTGATATCAAGTATTTCACCTATGAACTGAGTATGTATTCCTATCTCAATAACGTGAATGACCTTACATTCCAGCGCCAATGGAAATTCTTTCACGTATGGAGCGTTGACGATTTCGCTCTTTACCGGTGTCAAGCCGGCTACGGCAAATTTGTCCTCTTGCTTGCCGGACACGCAACCCATATAGTCGGCGACAGCAACCTGTGATTGGGAAGGAATATTGACGGTGAACGCTTTTGTGGCGGTAATGTTGCCAAAGGAATGCCGGGCCTTCCTCAACGAAATGGCCACGCATGGTGGGCTTGAACAACATATTCCGCCCCATGCCACTGTCATTAGGTTGGGCTTTCCGGCTTCGTCATAGGTGCCCACGACAAAAACGGGCGTAGGATAGACAATAGTCTTAGCACCAATGGACTTCTTCATCGCATACCTCCTTCACGCAGAAGATTCTTTCCGCCCCTCTGTAAAGTCTGGGATCAAGAATATCCCATCAGGATACACCTTATGAATTGGCTTCCTTTAAGTGAAGCGACGCCACGGGAACCTGCCGACAACCCTTGACGTCGATACAGCACCTTCGATATTAATTACTTGCACTCAGAACACGCCTTGACGACTTTGCCGCCGGCCTTTATGCAATCAGATTCATTAACCAATTTCCGACAAAAATTGTCTACGCAGCAACAAGCTCTCTCGAATGACGTTTTCATAGCAACCTCCGCGAGGACATTCTACTTGCCTATTTTTAATATAGTCAGGTAAGATGGCTGGTCAACCCAGATCAAGAAAGGGCAAAGTGTCAGATTACCTTGAGTGCTCGGCGATGATGCACGGGGCCGGTCGAGCGGGTCGTTCAAGTGTCTAAAATCGATCTGCCGAACTGCCCGCCTACACTAAAATTTCTTGATTATTACCACTCCGGTCACTAACAAAACCGCTCCGAGACATCGCCAGATGTTTACTGGATGCTCTTCATAGCCCACGAGCCCGAAATGATCCAACATGATACCGCTTATCACTTGGCCGGCGATCATGATAGCCATCATCGTGGCGGCTCCAAGCTCGGGCGCGAGAATCACAGTCACAGCGACCAGGAATGCCCCCAGCAGGCCCCCTGTCCATATCCACCACGGTGAGTAATAAACGGTTTTTACAGCAGGCCACGGAATTCGAAGTACAAGCACATAAATAAACAGCGCTGCGGTGCCGACTGCGAATGAAATCATGGCTGCAAAAACGGGATCGTTTGTCCAGAGCCTCAATTGAGAGTTAATGCCGGCTTGAGTGGGGGCGCAAGCGCCCGCAATGAAGGCGAGAAGGATATAGAACGGGTCCATCTTGAACTTCTCCTGATGGGCAAGGTTCCCTTGGAGGCCGTATCATAATGCCGGAAAATGGCAAGAAGAATCAAAAGCCGCCCGCAAAGTGAGAATATCGCCTGTAGCAATCAGTTTGCCCCCATTTTGAAGGTCATCTTAGATGTCTCTCCGGGAATCGCGGTCGTCGCGGTCGGACGTCCGCTTTACAATTTGTAAAGAACCCTGACATGGCGGCCTGTGCCGCACGAATCGGCCTCATAAGGATACGGCCAGAATTGCCATGATTCCAGCTTGTTAACGAATGGCGTCCCAGATCATCTTGGCACGATGTTTGCTCGCACCTCCTTCGGGCTCGTGATTGCGTGCCCGAAAGTTTGTGCTGCTTGGCTTCGGTGAGCAATGCATGATTCTCAATTGAGATGGAACATGTAGGCGGACCATCGCACGGATTCAAGAATCTCTACAGCACACAAGGCTTGACAGTAATACTCTGGGTCGGAGCGGTGCCTTTGTTCGGCTCCAAGGGGCTAGTGGCGACATAATTTGGCTGGCCGGCTTTACAGTGGGAGGAAAATTGAGGGCCGGACCGGCTGCTTGAAAAGAGAAGTCGCCGAATCCTTCTCACGGGTTTCGGCACGGGGATGCAATCGGTACAAAGCCTCGGTTGGGGCACCAATAAGTGTGATCGAAGGGAGAAATAAGAATTATGGAAAACACCGTAAGTCATGCGCTGGCCATATTGGAAGAACCCGTCCAGTATGTGGCCCTGTCATTCATGGCGTTGATGTACGCGATCAAGATCCGCACGCTCTTGAAAAAGCCATTCCCACCTGAAAGGGCGGAATTAAAGGGCGACCGAGTCTCGGGCGCGCTCCTGTCTTTGACCAACGTCCTCAGACCATGGGACATGGAGAGTACCAGCAAGAACCTCTATTTCTATACCGAGTTCATGATCTTTCATATCGCTGTAGCGTTGACCATCGGGTCCACATTCTTCATTCCGCTGACCCCGTGGCTCATGACCCCCACAGTCTCTGCAGTCATCATGGTATTCATGGGCCTAGCGTTCCTTATAGGATTGCGTCGTATTTATAGGCGATTGACAGTTCCTGAGATCAAAATAATCAGCAGCCCGGACGATTATTTTGCAATTATTCTTATGACCGCTTTTTTCGCTGTGGGATTTGTGACCATGTACCTGTGGATCGAGGGAAAGCCGGAAACCGGCTTCATGTGGATCTTCTTTTTGATGACCACATTCTTTCTTCTTTACGTCCCGTTCAGCAAGATTTCCCACTACGTGCTTTATCCCTTCGGCCGCGTCAACTACGGCATGATCTTCGGGGGCCGCGGCGTTCTGAACAAGGGCAATAAGAATATAACGTGGGATCCGAAAATATCTTGATAAACTTTAGAAACCGATAATGGAGGAAAATCAATGTCCGACATCCAAGAAAATCTGGGGGCCCCTGATAAAGAGACCGCGGCCCCGGAAAAACTGGGCGCTGCGGAAGAGAGAAAATGGCCCCTCAAACCTGAATTTACTCCCGAAATGTTGGCAGAGATGGAAAAGCTCCTGCCCGGCAAGCTCAACCGAGTAGTCGCTACTTCTCTGGCTGGTTGCATTCACTGCGGAATGTGCAGTGACGCGTGCCATTACAGCGTGTCTATCCCCGAAGACAAGACCCTCGTCCCCGCGTATAAGGCGGACAGATTTCGCAAATGGTATAAGAGCCGCTACGACTGGATGGGCCGAATTTTTCCGTCCTTCGTGGGCGCGCAGCCGCTGACCAAAGAGTTGGCCGAAGAGATGTTCGACAAACTCTTCGGCGGCTGCACAATGTGTCGCCGGTGCACTTATAACTGCCCGATGGGAGTGGACTACGGTCTGATGGTTAGGGCTGCCCGGAGCATTATGCAGCAGGTAGGACGGTGCCCTGCGAATCTCCAGGAAACCGTGGACACTCATTACAACCACGGCAACAACATGGCGGTTCCTCAGGACGAGTTCGTCGAAACCATCGAGTGGATCGAAGAAGAACTTCAGGATGAGGAGGGCTGCGAAAATTTCACTATTCCTGTGGACAAGAAGGGGGCCCAATACTTCCTGACTTTGAATCCCAGGGAACCGAAGTACTACCCTCTCACTATCCAGGCCACGGCCAAAGTACTGAATGCAGCCGGCATCAGTTTCACGATTTCTTCCCGGTATTGGGACCTTACCAACTATGCCCTCTTTAACGGGAACGACGCAGATGCTAAACTGTTCGCTATGTGGCAAGTGGAAGACGTTCAGCGGCTGGGATGCGAATACCTTCTTTCGGGTGAATGCGGCCACGGATATCGCGCTCTGCGCTGGGAACTGCCCAACTGGGTCGGTGGTGTGCCCTTTAAGATCACCAGCGTGATGGAGCTGATGGCATTGCTCATTGAGCAAGGGAAAATCAAACTCGACAAGAGCGTGTGGGCGGGAAAACGTTTTACCTATCACGATTCCTGCAATATCGCCCGGTCCGGCGGCATCCTTGAAGAACCACGAATTGTAATCCGTGCGGCGGCGGATGATTTTGTGGAAATGGAACACAACAAAGAGCGCAGCTTCTGTTGCGGTGGTGGAGGGGGCGCGCTTGCCATGTCCGAGTTTTCCCCTCGTCGCATCGCTGCCGGCAAAATCAAGGGTGACGAAATACGCGCCACTGGCGCCAACGTAGTGTTGCAGTCCTGCCACAACTGCACGGACCAGTTAAAGGAAATAGTCGATCATTATCATATAGATGCTAAAGTCATGAACTTGGCCGAGCTTGTTGCCCCAACTCTGGTCCTCTGAAAAAAGACTGGCGGGGAGACGGGTTAGCATGTTAATAATATTTGGGATTCTATAGCTTCACAAAACGGAGGTTTAACATGGCCAAGAAGATTTTGATCATCGACGATGAGCCGGACATGGTTACTTTCCTGTGTGCGCTGCTGGAAGATCACGGATATGTGACCGTTACCGCGACCGATGGCGAAGAAGGGATGACAAAGATCAAATCCGAAAAGCCGGATTTGATCTCTCTTGACCTCCTCATGCCCAACAAGACCGGGATCAAGATGTTCAGAGAGCTGCGCAAGGATGACGAGATAAAGGACATCCCGGTGGTAATGGTCACCGGCTTCGGCAAGGATGACGTGCCCAGCATGGACTTCAAGGAATGGATCCAGAAGCGGGCCATCAGGCCTCCTGAAGCGTACATTGAAAAACCGGTGAATAAGGAAGTCCTTCTAGCGGCCATAAAAAAAGCTATCGGCTAAGGAAGGGAACGTCCCGAGCACCTGGAGGGCTAAGGTTTTGGGGGATGGGCTCCATCCCCCGGCGCCATTTCCGTGACACCGCAATGGTCAAAGATGCCATACATTTGTTCAGGAGATTTGTCGGCACCCTGAGGTTTAAACTAAGTTTTTACGTTGGGCTTGTCGTGTTCCTGACGGTAGTGGTGTTCACCTATCATAGTGTTTCGATTCAAGAAGAGCATCTCGCCAACGCCCGAGTGCAGGGCGCTTTGAAAGATTCAGCAGTCATCAAGGCCGCTATTTGGAACGGCATGATGACCAAGGACAGAGAGGTCATCAGGCAGATAGTCAAAGCCATCGGGGAACAAGAAGGGTTCAAGGAGATCAACATCTACGACTGGCGGGGAATACTTCACTACACGAGTAATGGGAGTCCGACAGCCGTACTGGGAGAGAAGCTCCTCGCGGAAGAAAATCCTCTGCTCAAGAACATCGATACGGATCCATCGGTAAGGTATCAATTCGTAGACCAGGGAAGGCTTCTTAACGTCGTAAATCCCCTAGTGAATACTAAGAGTTGTTCTACGGCCGAATGCCACGCTCATCCCGAATCTATCGCGGTCTTAGGCGCACTGGAAGTGAAATTGCCTCTTGAGGGACTGCGAACCCAAATTCTTCATACGGCCCGCGAGACATACATTTTTGCTTTTTTGCTCTTTGTCTTAATCTCGACGATTATCGGCCTGGGAGTAGTATTTTTAGTGACGAGACCCTTGAGGAAACTTGTAGCCAAAGCCAACAGAATGGCACGCGGTGAGTATAGCCCCGATGTACCCCGGAAGGGCTATGATTCCATCGCAACCTTGTACCGAGCCTTTGACAAGATGAGCCGCCAGATCAACGAGCGTACCAGAGAGGTCGAACAGAGCCGTAAGATGTACAAGGAGCTTTTCGAAAAGGTCCCGTGCTACATCAGCGTAGTTGACAAGGATTACTGCATAGTGCGCGAGAATGAGGCATTCAGACTCGAATTCGGAGATCAAGTAGGAAAGCACTGCTTTGAAGGACGTAAGGGCCTTGATTCCAAATGCGAAAACTGCCAGGTGGAAAAGACGTTCGCGGACGGCTTTTCCCATCGGTCCGAGGAAGTCTGGAATCCAGACAGCAGCGACAAGGAAGCCTACGTGATTGTACACACCTCTCCAATTCTTGACGAAGCCGGGCAGGTCGGCGAAGTGATGGAGATGTCCCTCGACGTCACGCGTATTGTCAAACTGCAACTGGAACTTGCAAAGAGAGAGCAGGAGTTCCAGAACCTTATTGCGAACGTGCCGTGCTACCTCACGGTGGTTGATCGTTCATTCAGAATAGCCTTTTATAACAAGATCTTCGCAAAAGATTTTGGTGACTGTTGGGGCAAGAGTTGCTTTGAGGCGTACAAGAGACGCGACTCGAAGTGCGAGAATTGCCCCGTTGAAAAAACCTTTGCCGACGGCGCTACCCACACGTCTGAAGAAGTCTGGCACCAGAATGGTCATGAGATATACATTGTCACGTATACCTCACCCATTACGGACGAATCCGGTGAAATAGTGGCCGTGATGGAGATGTGTACCAATGTTACCGAATTGAAGCTCCTCCAGAACGAACTGGCGGTGCTCGGCGAGACAATAGCCGGCATGTCACATTCGGTGAAAAACGTGCTCTCCGGTCTCGAAGGCGGCGTGTACGTAGTGGACTCCGGCTTGAGAAGCGGCAGAGATGACAGGGTTCGTATGGGCTGGGAGATGGT
>JBKQMK010000680.1:0-11340 GCA_052146735.1 Desulfomonilaceae bacterium
TTTTTCGGTCCTAAACCTTTTTTGAAATGCCAGGAGACTCAAGCTTTCTTGTTGCACAATAATTGCTCCATTTAGCTAATAATTTTAATGAATTATAGCTTATTTTAGGAGCAATGGCAATAAGCGGAAAAGTTTATTATATTTTCAAACAAAGATTTCGTTTAAGAATTGAGAATAATTAAGTAGCGTCAATCCATGAATCAGACAGGCGAAACAAATAAATCTATCTCTTTTCGCTCTCAACTTACAGGGGATATTCACGAATTTTGTTTTTCTGAAAATGTCACTTGTGGCAGAACCGTCGAAGCAATTGTACAATTAGTTTCATCTCTATCAGATTATCGTGAGGAAGGTCTCAGCCTCTATCCAGATGTGTATATCTGTTCTGACATCTCTAGAATGTGTTCAATGCTTCAAGGAGGAGATTTTATTGAAATTGGAAGTGGGTCTATTTCAGATGAAACGGTAAAACAAGCGCTTAAAAAATGTGCAATGTTAGCTATAAATAGTTGGGCTATTTTTCTTGAGCGTAGCGATACTCAATTAAAATATGGCTTATTTAATTATTGTAAATTACCACTTTCAGTTAGTCCTGTGGAAATCCTTATTACTCCAGGAGATACTACATTTCCAATTATAGTTGCGTTTCAATTAGCCTCTGATGTTGTAGAACTACGGGGAAGCGCAGGCCATAGATTACAAATACAATTCACTCCTGTTAGACCAGGTTCACCATCGCCTCTAATAGCCTTGGATTACCTTTCTAATGCTATTACGGCAGATGTCCAACCGGATTCTTTGCCTCCCATCCATGCTTTTGTTAACCGAACACTTAATGATATTGTTCGACAAACACATGGTACTCTCGTTGCCGTTGTTTCAAAGAAGCGTAGAATGCCACCAAGAATAATGCGCGATGGAGTTATCCTATCTCCTCCATTTTCGATCACAGAAAAAATTAGAAGGTATACAAATATCAAAAATGACGAGACTATGGCCTTGTTGCTCTCTACTGAAAGTTTAATCAAAGGAATGTTAATGACTGATGGAATTACATTATTTAGATCTGATGGGTCTATCATAGCATATAATATATTTATAAAAGGCTTAGGACAGTTAGAATCCTTAGTTTATGTTATGGGTGGATCTCGTCGCCGTACCTTCGAGAGGATGGCAGCAATGGTTCCTAATGAATTAAAAGCTGCATTTATACGGTCGCACGATGGCCAGATGGAATGCAAGGTGTAATAACAATGCCTAAAGATCAAATTAAGCTATGGGACCCCAATCTTCCAGCTGTAATTCCTGATAATATTATGGAACCGGCTGAAATAGTTAGATATTCACAACAGTTAAGTTCGCGCGATTTAAAGCAAATTGTTCAAGGCTTCCGAGCTGGAAGTTATGAGATGGTGAGCACTTATGTTCTCACAAAAGCTATGTCGTCTCTCAAGAAGCAACTTTCATCGTTAGGAATGGATTTCATTGCGGAAATGCTCGGGCGAGCCGACACCAATAAGATGTTAACAGAAGAATCGATTTCTGATTATGAAGCAATATCGCTTGCACAAGATCTTGGCATGGTAAGCACTACAGAGGCTATGCGTTTAAAGCAAACGCTTCAGACAGTTAACCATTTTGCGAGCTTGGAAGGCTCAGAAGCTGATGAAGTAATGGATGTGGCTGAAGCGGTTCTTTGCTTAAAGACCTGCATTAAAAATATCTTGGGACATCCAAAAGTTGACGTAGCCCACCAATTTGCTACTTTTCGTAGAAAATTAGAAAGTTATACTTTTAAGCCTGATGATGATGAAATTAAAAAGCTTCAACTATCTTCCTATTTTTTTCAAAAGACTGTACTAAGTGTTTTGCTATCAATGGTTAAAAATTCGCATGGGGGAGAGTTAGAACATGCAATTGGCAATTTAAACATAATAATACCTCTGATATGGGACAATTTTCGCAGTCCAGAACGCTGGCAAATTGGGCAAGCTTACGCTATTATATTTGCAGAAGGTAATAAAATTGCAGCTATTGGTTTGAAGAAAGCTTTAATAAGCGTTAAGGGTTTTGATTATGTTCCTGAAACCTTAAGATCTGATACATTTGTTCGTGCTGCTGAAGATGTGCTACAAGCTCATGAAGGGATGAATAATTTCTATAATGAACCGCGCCCGATGTCCATTCTTGCATCATTAGGGACTACTATACCGATGCCAGCTTTTCCAAAATGTATGACTGCAACTCTCGCCGTACGACTTGGTAACAGTTATGGCATTTCTTTTAATGCCCAGGAGTATACTTTACGTATCTTGCGAAGGCTTTCTCAAAATCAATGGCAGTATTATATAAATGAATGCTTACCAAGTGACCGCTTAATTCTTGAAAAACTTGAATGGGATAAGAATCCTCAAAAAAACTGGTGTGCGATTGTTAGTGATTTTTCTCTTACCGAATTAAAAAATAAAGGGAAATTTATAAATAACCTGATATCAGCATCTATTGATAAAGATTTAAATAAAATTAGCGAATTTGCAATGAAAATTCTTCAGGCTGCTGGTGGATAACTGCTATTTATTATGACCTCGTATCTCAATAAATCGATATCGATAAGAACATCATACCTGTATCTCAAACCCTGCCGGCATTTATGTTTTGGTCAGATGAGCCACCCCCTATGGTCGTTGGTGAGCCAAGGCTTCCCGGTATCCCCTAACCGCCACTCCACAGAGATTATTCTTGATTGACTAACCCCACCGTTTCGCCATAAACTGTCCTTATGGAAATTGGCCCCGTTGAGACTTTCCGGGGTTAAACTTTGGAAGAGAGGTCTCTAAAACCAGGGCGATTACGGGATAACCACATGCATAAGCACAGCATTGCAGCAAGATTATTGCAACACGTGGACCTCGGGTCATCAATAGCCGAACAGGATACATTGCTTGAAACCGCTCGAGTGGAGACTTCGGCCTTCTCCGACTTGTTTCAAGACAAGGTGGATCTCGTCCCCGGCACTAAAGGTTCGGGCAAGAGCGCCCTTTTCAGGATATTCGTCGACTTTCTGCCAGACCATTTGCTCCGTGACCGCAAGGTGGTGATTGCTCATGGTGTGCAAAAGCACGGAGATAATGTGTTCCATGCCTTTAAGGACCAGTTTCAGGGTCTCAGCGAAGACGACTTTGTCAGTTTCTGGTGTATATATCTTATTTCTTTGGCTCACGAACAGTTCATCAAGGGAGAGCCGTACCAGCCGTATCTCCAGGAAGCGTCAATAGAGATCGAGCACTTTAGGCAGGCGTGTGCGAAAGCTTTCATCCCGGAGATCCGTGCTAGGAAGTCCCTCAAGGAAATTCTCGGCTGGGCACTCCATGTGCTTAAAACTTGGGCACCGCGTCTGACATACAAGCTTCCGGATGATGCTGGTGAGTTCGAACTCGATCTATTTGGCAAAGCGGTAACGCCGAAACCTGCCCAGCCTATAAGCCCTGCCGAGGTGCCACGCTTTGTAACTGCTATTAAAGAGGCCCTCGAGGCAATACTTACCAAGAGCGACCTCGCCATTTGGCTGATGATAGACCGACTTGATGAGGTCTTCCCTCGCAGAACCGACCTTGAGACACGCGCACTTCGAGGATTGCTCCGGTCAATGCGCCTTTTCACATCGCAGGCCATCAGAGTTAAGGTTTTCCTTCGCGATGACATGTTAGAGCAGGTAGTGTCTACAGAAAATGGTTTCACCGCACTCTCCCATCTAACTGCCCGGCAATCAGACACACTTCGTTGGTCCGAGGAACAGATCTTGACCATGCTGGTCAAGCGACTCTTTGCCGACGAAAGCCTGCAGACTTACCTCGATGTGGATAGGAACCGATTGGATGCGAGTCAGGATTATCGAAGGGAATGCTTTTACAGAGTTTTTCCTCCCACGGTTCACAGTGGCCCGAACCAAAGCCCAACATTGCGATGGATGTATAATCACACCATGGATGGAAAAGGCGTCGTCACGCCTAGAGATATTCTTGATCTGGTGACAAGAGCGAAACAGGCCCAGCAGGACGCTTTCAATCAAACTCCCAACGGTGAATCACCATGGCTGATCGGACCGCAGGCCATCCAGTACGGACTTGAGGAATTGTCCAGGAGAAGAAGAGATACATACTTGAAGGCGGAGTTCCCCCACTTGTGGCCTCACGTTGAGAAATTCCAAGGTGGTAAGTCCGAATACTCTATGGGCGCATTGCAGAAGCTACTTGGGAAGCAATGGCAGAAGACTAGCAGCGACCTAATTGCGATAGGATTTTTGAAGAAGAAAAAGAAGCGGGGAGGTATAGGAGAAGCGACATACTGGATTCCTTACCTCTATAGAAAGGGGCTTGAACTCACCCGGGGCCGCGCCTGACAGAAGGCTCGAACTAGCGGCTGCAGGCATCTTATCTTTTATTAAAATTCGCCGCCCTCTATGCCAAGCCCATGAACCACCTTCCTGGTATCCCTTAAACTTAAACCCGCCGCCCAGAGATCATTCTGATTGACTATCCCTGCCTTTTCGCCTTAGACTGATTTTATGAAGATCGATCCTGTGAGGAAAGGTTTACTCAAAGGATTGGGAGGGGGACCTCGACCGCATCCATCAGGGCTGACACCCATACCGAAGACAGGGGAGAAGCGCTATGAACGTAGTGCGGCGGAAGTGCTTCATCTCGTACCACCACGCCGATCAAGTGTGGGTTGATCACTTCGTAAAGACCTTCGATCACGACAGGAATCTGTTCATCGCTCGTGGTCTTGGGCAGACTATGACCCAAGACATTATCGACAGCACGGACACCGATTATGTGATGAGACGCATCCGCGAGCTTTACATCGCTGATTCGACTGTCACCCTCGTGATGCTGGGCAAATGTACCTGGGCGCGCCGATATGTCGATTGGGAGATCCAAGCGTCGCTACGGGCCCCGCAGAATGGACTTCCAAATGGTCTCCTTGGGGTTAAGCTCCCGACCTATCCAGAAGGCACAGACTTTCCAGAGCGACTCAATAAGAACCTGCTGAGCGAAACGAAGAAAGCCGCCGGTCAGACTGACTGCTTTGCCCGTTGGATAGCCTACCCGCAGACAAGCGATGCACTATGGGTAGCTATCGAAGCTGCCTTCCAGCGGCGTAAAACGCATGCCCACTTAATAGATAATCCACGCGACCGTTCTACCTATAACCGGCAATGCGAGTGACAAATGGGCGGGACGGCACAATTACAGAAAACCGAGCTTTTCTCGGTAAGCTTGCTTCCCGAATGGTCGCTGTCGATTCAGATCAGCTTCTGGATCGGCGTGGTACTTGCCGCCGGCGTGATCGTATATGCCCTCTGGCGCTGGTTCTACGGCGGCGCGGGGTGGAAGGATTTCGAGATCGATCAAGCCGAGATCGGGACAGGTACTGGCAAGCTTAGGCTCAAGCCGAACATGACAGATCGGCAAGTAGCATATGAAATATGGGTTGAACTCAGCACTAGGAAGATCGGTCTGCCTATTGACTTCGATCACGACGTGATCGCGGAAATTTATAACAGCTGGTACACATTTTTTGCCGTCACCCGCGATCTTGTGAAGTCGATTCCGGTCAACAAGGTCCGCCACGATAGCACCCAGAAGATCGTTAAGCTGTCGATAGAGATACTGAATGCGGGCCTTCGGCCTCATCTCACAAAATGGCAGGCACGCTTCCGCCGCTGGTATGAAAATGAGATCAACAAGGCCAGCGGTGATCTCGTAATCGATCTACAGGAAATTCAGCGGAAATTTCCGAAATACGACGAATTAAAAGCCGACATGAAGCAAGTTAATAAGCACCTGATGAATTACCGAGAGAACATGCGCCAACTCGTATTAAAAGATTGATTAGTGTCCCGCTTTTCGCCATAACTAGTGTTTATGATGGTCGACCCCGCTACCGGGAAGGTATATCTGCATGAGTGGGAACGGGACTGAGCCTGATCCACCAGGCGGGGTTTTCCTATGGTTATGTCCAGATCATGGACCTGACCACAGGTAAGCAATCCTGGCAGGTGGACGCTATAAAAGGGAAAGGCCCCCGGATGGTGGGAGAGTTGCCGACTCTCCCTGAAACAGTGAAAGAGTTAAAAAGGCTGACCCAGCCCAAGATTTTTTTAGATTCAAACACGGCGGCCAACCCGGCGAGGTTTGAAAGGTTGTGGCGATGAAAATAAGCTACGTACTCAATCAGGCTATTGGTTTTCCGGATTTTCGGGAAATTTACTCTGTATCCAGCCAATGAACACATTGCAATAGTCTTCCACAAGCTTTTCAGTGAATTCCAAAAGGCTTATGAATCCATCGTTCGTTGGTGGTTCGATGATAGCTCCATGCCCGATGTCGTTTCGTTGACCTACGAGGTCATGAAGACGTCCTAGCCTAAGTTCTTTGAACTGTGTAAAGTCGGCTATCCCAATTGCATGCGCGTTTATCTCAACGACATCAGGATTGACGTTTGAAAACGTCATCACAAGATCGCCGGTATCGATAGTCATATCAAGTTCATTGAGTAACCAGTCGTCAAGTTTTGGCAGAAACTCGCACAAAATAGAAAATTCACCTTTCTTTATTTTTGTAGAATCTGTAATGGTTCTCAGTCTATCGACTAAGCTCCTATAGAAATGGGATTTTAATAGCCAAATTGTACGCAATGGTGCGCTAAGACTGCTTGTTGTTACAGTAACATCGCGAATTAGTCTGAGTGTTATGGCATGGCATAGCGTGAAACAACGCTCCCACGCCGAGTAGAGCATAGGAGTCGCAATCAATCTGAATGTTTCAGGGTAATTCCCTTTTTCATCTGGTGGCGAAAAAATCTTGATCCTTTCCAAAAGGTTTTCACATTCCTCCTTGACGCTTTCAATCTGCTGGATCGCACTGGCGCTCTGATTGTTTGTCATCGGATCGCCTTATTTCCCGAACCATTGTTTCCCGAGATTAATTCTTCCTTGCAATTTTTTGCGTGTATTTGATCCTGCCCCAGTTAGTTCCTTCAGCTTGCCGTCTTTCATAAGAGCTTTGAGTTTCCTACGAACAAGGGTGGGGTTGAGATCATCTATATTATGGAAGACACCGGTTGCGATGATATCAAACAAATTTGTGCTGAACGCAGACCCTGGGAATCGGAATGCGCTTCCATTAGGGGATGCTTCTTGAATGAGGATGAACGTTTTCTCGATACGTTCTTGCTCGTCCTCCGTAAGTCTGAATTTTCCCTCAGCCGCATAAGACATGAACTCGTCCAAATATTCCCTGATCTGGTGCTTGAGCGGCTTTTCACTGTAATTAAGTGCCAAGAGGCGCAATAGCATCTCTTCGACCCCCATGCGGCGTTCTGCCTCCTCGCTCAGATGTAGCGCTGTACGAATAATTTCTTTCTCGGCCAGAGTTCTAAGTTGTGTCGGGAATTTTTTACCGAGCAGGCGTGCTGTGCAGTTGCGAATTTCCTGGTCGCTCAGGGGCGAACCGAGCTTATTAAGACGGCGGAAGACTTCATATCGTGCTTTGAGGCTGGATTCCTTTTCCAACAAGATGATAGTGATTCGTGCGTATCTGATCGTTCTGATGAGCGTTTCGGGGAGCGTAGCCGCCGTGAAGTCTTCCAGTGAAGGCACAATCGGTCCGGCGACTAACTTGGTGGGTATGCGGATGTCATTCTGAGTTTGGTCAGGATCAATATCGGCTTTTCGTGCCTTGGACTGGGTTCCAAAAATCTCAACCGAAAAAAACTTTAAGAGGGTGCTCACCCTTTGAAGACCATCAATTACCTCGAATTTTCCATTCTTATTTTGGGCTAGAAAAAGTGGCGGAGAGGGAATGCTCAGCAGAATAGATTCGATATATTGCGTTTGTTGATCGATATCCCATCTGAAAAGTCTCTGATATTCAGGGTCGATAATTAGATCTCCGTCCTTGTATTGCCCAAGAACCTCACGCCATGTTACGGTATAAGTGTCCGTGAGAATGTCATTGCGGTGTTTTGCGATATCATCAAGAACTCTCATTGTGCCAATTCCTTTCTCTGTTAAGCTCAGCGAAAACGGCCGCACGTGCACCCAATGCCGCAGCGAAGTTAGTAAAGCCCAGTTCTTGGCTTGGTTCGGAGTACTCGCCTTTCAGTCCGCCATCGGCGCTTGACATGATGAAGCAGGCAGCATCGTAGAGGCGTTCACGGACAAGCCTTTCGCAAAAAATCTTGTAGCGCTGTGCATAGGAAATACCCTGAAATTCTGCCCGTACCTCATAGTGTGGCAGCTTTTTGGGCCTGCTGGTCTTTGTAGAATCAGGGTGGTCTTCAAGCATGATAAGATAGCCGAGCCACGGCCTTGCCGAGGGCTTGAAGGTCGCTTCCCGATAGGCCGACCAGAAATCAGTAGCGCTACCGAGCGCTTCTTCAACGCGATTATTGAAGTTGTTGCCGAAGGAACCTACGTGGGATTTAACCTCGACGACCGCGATGAGGTTATCTCCCACCTTGACGATCAAATCCCAATCTTTCGACGGTCGGAAGTAACAAGGCAGGGTTATTTTCTTTGAGATGAAAATATCAGCATTGTGTATGCCCGCGTCGCGTATGATAGCCCCGATCAGACTGATAAAGCCGTCGGCGTGTTTACCTCCCGTTACCGCCGAGCGATTGCCCGCGTCTTTTTTGCCGGTTTTGCTTCCTTGTTGCTCTTGCTGATTGGCTCGGACTTGCCAGAAGTGTCGGACGGCTGAGCTAAGCTCTTTCTTGAGATCGAGCACCATTCCCCCCTTTTCATCATGTCATGTGGCATTAAGACACTGGCGCTGCGTTTGTGAAGTGCCTTCTCGATCCGCTGCATGCCCATTGCATAATATTCAGAATCCACTTCGATTCCTATACTATTCCGGCCCCACAGTCCGGCGGCGGTATTCGTGGTTCCCGTTCCCATAAAAGGATCAAGTACCGTATCTCCCACAAAGCTGAACATTCTCACCAGGCGCTCGGCCAGTTCAATCGGATAAGGGGCTGGGTGTTGTTTTGTTGAGGCCCCCGTTACGCCTGTCCAGATTTGCTGAAACCAAACTTTGTGACGATCCACCGGGATAACGCTCAGAATCCGTGTGGCGACCGAAGGACTCCGATAACCGCCAGGTTTGCGTTCCATCAAGATAAATTCAATGTCGTTTTTGATAACCGCGTTTGGTTCGTAGGGCTTGCCCAGGAAACCGCAGCCGTTTCCTTCAGCCTCATGTTGAGCATTGGCGATCTTGTGCCAGATGATCGGGGCCAGGTTGGAATAACCAATCTTGCGGCAACGCTCTTGAATAGAGGCATGAAGCGGCACTACTGTATGCTCGCCGGCATTCTTGCGACGTGAGAGGCAGACATCGCCCACCACGCAAATGAGCCTTCCACCAGGAACCAAGGCACGATAGCAGCCTTGCCAAACTTTATCGAGCTCATCGAGAAAGTCGGTGTAACCGGTAATACCTCCCAGCTGGTCCGGGTGATCCCGGTATTTTTTTAGGGTCCAGTAGGGCGGTGAAGTCAAAACGAGGTGGACGCTTTCTGGATCGAGAAACTCGAGATGGCGAGCATCAGAGTTGTAAATGTCATGCCACGTAGGGATTTGCTGCAAGGTGCGTTCGATTTTTGCGGTGAGGACTGCGTTCTTCGCGATGCGCGGAAGTTCGGTTTGATGATTGCCGATATTCCCGATTTCTTCCGGCAGCCAATTCTCGGGGCGGAATGTTTCCCTCCGCCTTGGAACCTCGACTTGCTCTGGCTGCGAGATTTCGCTAATTTTATCCATAAAAATCCTTTCCATCGCTATCGCTGCCCGAGACCGCTCGGATCAAGCCTTTCTGGGAGTAAGGCTGTGAATTGTCGCTTTGTTTCTTTATTGGTTTCGCGAGTTTCTGTAAAAGACGCCAGTCTGGCAAGTCGCCCGCAATACTGACGCCACAACCTTTCAAACCTTGCGTGATTGGTTGCTGTGTACATGACGGTGTGCTGAATTTTCCGGTGGATAGCCCCTTTAAAACATATAGCACAATTTGGAAGATTAGACAAAAGTCCTCAGTCCAAAGTGCCCCTACCGCTCTAATCATTCCCCTAACCCCCCTAAAAAACCACCCTGATCCAAAATGCCCCTATTTTGCCCCCATTTTGCCACCTTGTCGGAATTTTCACCCCCCCGGATAATGGCCCCAGATACCTTAAAACTCCATATCAGGATGGTGCTTTGGGACTCATTCGCAGGGGGTTCAATTATGCGCAACGATTAAGCGGCCTTGGGGTGGGGCGCCAGGCACCTGACGTTCCTCTATCCGGTGGCCCCTCTTTCCCCGAGGTAGATCGCTTTTTCTTTGCCCAGACCTTCAGCGGTTGGAACTCGCCGTTTGGCGGGGTCACGCACCCTTACAAACAGCACGTCTGGGTCCATGCCTGCGTCAACGCCATCGCCCAGAACATCGCCGGCGTCCCCCTCCTTTTTTGTACCGGCAGCCGCAAGAACAAAAAAATCGTGGAATCCGGCCCCCTGGTCCAGGTCATGGAGACCCCAAACCCCATGATGTCCGGGGCCCAGCTCACCGAGGCAACCTATGTTTTCCTGGGAATCACCGGGGAGGCCTTTTATATCCTGGATCGGAGCAACACCACCGAACTTCCCAGGGAGATTTGGACCTTCCATCCCAGCCGGTTCCAGCATGTAGTTGATGAAGGCTCCGGCCTGATAAAGGGCTGGGTTTATACCAGAGGTACGAAGCGAATCCCCCTGGAACCTCACGAGGTCCTGTTCTTTCGCTACTTCAACCCGGACGATGATTACCGCGGCCTCTCCCCGCTCCAGGCGGCCAAGTTGGGGGTTGATCAGGATTTCTGGGCCGCCCAATACAACGCCAATTTTTTCCGCAATGGGGCCCAACTCCGGGGATATCTGGAGACTGATGAAAACCTGAGCCCAGATGAATTTGACCGAATCCTGGCACAGTTTAATGACCGGCACCAGGGAGTCTCCAAGGCTCACCAGATTGGTCTTTTGGAAGGTGGCCTAAAGTACAAGGAAGCCGGCCTCTCTCAAAAGGATATGGATTTCCTGGAGGGCCGGAAATACAACCGCGAAGAGGTCATGGCGGTCTACAAAGTCCCCAAGAGCGAACTGGGGCTTTACGAGCAGATCAATTTCGCCACCGCCAAGACCATGGACAAGGTCTTCTGGACCAAGACCTTGCTCCCCAAGATGTTGCTCTTTGAGAACATCGTCTGGTCCCAGTTTCTCTCGAAACTCGCCGGTCCGGAGATCTGGGCCGAGTTCGACCG
>JBKQMK010000681.1:0-5588 GCA_052146735.1 Desulfomonilaceae bacterium
CGGAGGGCCAATAGGCACTCTTCTCTGCGCAGAGGCGAGCAGCTCCGAAGAGCCCGGTGCGGTAGTAGCGCACGCCGGGATCTGTGAGGGGGCGGTCGGGTAACTGGCCGTCCTACCTCGCTTACCGATTCTTACAATCTGCTGACATGATTACCGAAAGACCTGTCCCGTGTTTACTTGGGAATTGGGGGAGAAATGCACCACCCGAAGCCCGCATCTCGGTCACCAACCCGATTTCGCGTAGATCGCACGGAGAACAATTCTGAACGATTTTGGCATTTCCGCGTCAGCAGTTCAAAACAGGCTTCGGAATCAAATCCGGTCTGTCGGGAACCCGGCCTTACACCTAACGCTCAAGGTCACGGGGCTTACTCCCATGGAGGCGACGGTCAGTCCTTCGCGCCTCCACCCGCGGTTGTACTCGTAAACGGTCTGAAGCATATGATGGCTGTTGTGGAAATTGTCATCGCTCCGTCTGCCAAGAGCGCCAATTTACTCTTGAGGGGCGTCGAGGATCTGACGCACCTTTCTTGCCAAGTCGTCTATGTTGAACGGTTTGGCCATGAAATGCAATCCCGTGTCGAGTATGCCGTGATGAACGATGAAGTTCTCCGTGTACCCGGATACGTACAGAACCTTGAGATTGGGTCGTCTCGAAGACAGAGCGTCGAACAGGTGCCGCCCATCCATTTGGGGCAACACGACGTCCGTCAGTACTAGGTCGATTGAGCCTACGTGGCTGCCGCAGATCTCAAGCGCTTCCCTCGGGCTGGCAGCACAGAGAGTATGATACCCAAGAATTCCAAGTGCCTCGCATGCAAGTGTACGCACGACCTCCTCATCTTCCACGACCAGTATTGTCTCCTTTCCATGCGGTCTTGGACCGGGGTCCCAAGCTTGCACGCGCGGAGTAGGCAACGCTTCGGCCCGAGGAAGGTAGACCTTGAAAGTCGTGCCACGACCAAGTTCGCTATAGACATTGATGTGGCCTTGATGTTGCTTGGCGATACCGTACACGGTAGCAAGCCCCAATCCGGTACCTACGCCCTTTTCCTTCGTGGTGAAGAAGGGTTCGAACATCCTTTCTAGGGTTGGGGAATCCATGCCTTGGCCACTGTCGCTGACAGCAAACATCACGTATTGGCCGGGCCGCACTTCTGGATGCATCCGAGAATAGTCCTCGTCCAGAAAAGCGTTGTCCGTTTCAATCGTCAACTGACCACCCCCCGGCATAGCATCTCGGGCGTTGACCACCAGATTCATCAGAATCTGCTGGATCTGCACTGGATCAGCCTGGATGCTCCCCACAGATGGCTTCAAAACAGTGACTAGGGCGATGTCCTCTCCGATCAGCCTCTGCAAGAGGCTCTCCATGTCCTCGATTATCTCATTGAGGCAGATTATTTTGACGTCCAGTACTTGCTTACGACTGAAAGCCAAGAGCTGCCGCGTGAGATCGGCTGCACGTTCAGCGGCACGGGTGATCAAAAGCAACCTGTCTTGGCGTGGTTCACCTCTCGATAGATCGATTGACAGCAAGTTTGCGTAGCCGATAATGGCCGTGAGGATATTATTGAAATCGTGGGCCAGTCCGCCCGCCAATTGTCCGACGGCTTCCATTTTTGCGGATTGGCGTAGCTGTTCTTCAAGCAACCTGCGGTGGGTGATATCGGACAGTATAACGAGCATCCCCGCGGGGTTTCTCTCGTGGTCGTAATAGCGCGAGGCACTCAGGCTAACCTCCAGGACGCTACCGTCTTTGGCATACCGTTTTGTCTCGAAACCATTACATGGGATGCCCTCGTCAACCAAACTTTGGATAAGAACCATACTTGCTTCTTTCTCGGAATCAGGAAGATAGGGGATTCTTTGATCCCGAACCTCCTCCATGGTCCATCCAAAAACCCTTGTAAATGCATCGTTCACATACTTGGCGCGTCCTTCCATATCATAGATCACTATGGCATCGGGAGATGAGTCAAGAAGTGAACGGTAAAGCTCATGCTGTCGTTTCGACTCCTCGTAGAGGCTCTTGTATTGCTGTTCGCTTGCCTGCAACTCTTCTTGGGCCTTAACTTGGTCGGAGACATCCATAATGGTAGAAATTAGGCCTTTCTTGCCGAGGGTCCCATCAAGTGGACTCACCCTCAAGTAACCGTAGAAAGAGGAACCATCGTTCCTCCGAAACCGAGCTTGGTCCTCGAAAGGTGTCGGTGAAGATAAGCCCTTCTTGAACAGTGTCAAAATCCTTTCATACTCCCCCTTCGACGAGTAGAAGTCTTTCGCTTTCTTTCCCAAGCATTCTACTTGACTCTGGTAGCCGAACATCCTCAGCATGGCCGGATTCGTCCATCTGACAACTCCTTCTTCAACGTAGGTGATAGCCGCAGGTGAGGCAGCCAGAATGGTGCTTAGCATCTCTTCGCTCTGCCTCAATGACTCTTCCGCGCGCTTGCGTTCCCGGACCTCTTCTTGCAACCTATCTCGTGAATCTCGGATGCCTTGAAACACCGGGCGAATCGCGTGAATTCCTACAAACATGAGAATAGAGGTGGCAAAGGCAATGAAGCCTTCCGACACGTAGGCCATGTCTAACAATCCCTGCGCAGGGAACCAATAGAGCGAAATAGATCTTCGGAGAGACATGAGAAGAAGTGCTGCTGAGATGGAAAGCCATGCCAGATGTTTTCCTGTAAGGGGAATCAGCCGCAGAGACAAGAAGGCCGCTCCTGCCTGGACGAGAACGGCCAACACTAGCACCAAGTAGATAACTTCCTGCATCGTTCATCCTTACAGAACTTTCTTCGTTGCATATCCCGACTCTCCGTGCCGTCCCTATGACAAAAAATCGACGCTAATTCAGCGCTCCTTTTCAGTTTTCTCATCTAGCAGGTGGCGGACCGTTTCAGCAATGTCCTTTCTCAGAATCGGCTTCGTGATCAAGATCCTGATCCCGGCCGCTTTTGCATCTTCCTCTGAAATCGTAAGGCTAAACCCAGTGCAACCGATGATGGGAATCTCCGGTCTGATTGCCAGAATCTCTCGGGCGAACTGGTCTCCCGTAATCTTTGGCATGGTCAGATCGGTGATGACGAGATCGAATCCATCCGGCTCGGCTCGAAATATATCCAATGCCTGAATAGGACTAGTTGTGGTCACAACATCATAACCTAATCCCCCTAGTATGGACTGGCCCAGTTCCGTAAGCATTTCTTCGTCGTCTACCAAAAGAATACGCTGATTCCCGGTCGGGACAGGTTTCTCGTCTTGGACCGCTTCGAAAACGGTTTCATCCTCACTCGGCGAGACAGAGACATGTTCCCGCATCATCTACGTGCATGAGCACATTATCCCGGCGGGCCTTTCCGATGACCTCCCGTTTCTTGAAACCTGTGATTCTCTCTGCGCCGTGATTCCAATACCGAATGATTCGGTCTCGGTCCATGAAGTACACGCCGTCCGAGATACCGTCCAACAGTCTCTCATAGAAGCGCCTGTCTACTGCCATGCTCTTGCTTCCTTCGCCTTGCGCCATTTGCGAGCGCTTACGCATCCAGCACCTTGCGCACCGTTTCCAGGAGTTGTGCCACTCCATACGGCTTCTTGACAGACCCCAGGACGAACTCGTGGGGAACCTGGCGAAGGTCTTCGGAATCAGAATGTCCACTCGATACGATTACCCTCACCTGGGGATCAATCTTGACGAGTTCACTAAGACACTCGTTCCCGCTCATCTCAGGCATGATCAGGTCAAGGATTACGAGCGCAATGTCAGGTTGATGCTGCTCGTAAATATCCAGCGCGTCTTTTCCATTGCTCGCCGTAAGCACCCTGTACCCCGATTTGGTCAGAATCCGCTCTCCAAGCTCTCTCACAAGAGATTCATCGTCCACCAGCAGGATTGTCTCTGTGCCGAGTGCTGAGACATCTCTTGAGTCTGCCTGATCAGACAGTGGTCCAGCGGTGAATTTCGGCAGGTAGATGTTGAAAGTGGTTCCCTTGCCCACGTCGCTCAAACACTCGATACAACCGCCGTGTTGCTCAACAATTCCAAGCACAACGGGAAGTCCGAGGCCCGTTCCTTTTCGCGAATCCCAACCCTTGACGGTAAAGAATGGATCGAACATCCTATCCTGGATCTCCTTGTCCATTCCCCGGCCCGTGTCTGAAACACTCAGCAGCACATAGTCACCCGGCGGAACTCCGTTATGACGGGCGCAGAATTCACTTTCCAATCTGACGTTCGAGGTCTCCAGAGTAAGGATTCCTCCGCCCGGCATGGCTTCCTTGGCATTGATTGCCAGATTCATCACGATCTGGTCCATTTGGGCCGGGTCCGCACGGACAAGTCCCAAATCGTCGTCCAGGCGTATCTCAATGCGGATCATCTTCGGCAGTGTGCGAGACAACAATCGTTCAGTGTTCCGGACTCGAAGATTCAGATCTAACGGGACAGGGTTTGTCTCCGCCTTTCTATTGAACATCAGCAGCCTCTGGACCATCTCCGCTCCATTTTGGGCTGACTGCATTATTTTCTGCAAATCGTCGTACACTGCATCTTTTTCATCCCTGTCCTGGAGCAGCAGATCCGAGTATCCGAGGATGATGGTCAGCAAGTTGTTGAAGTCGTGAGCAATGCCTCCTGTCAAAGTACCGATGGCCTCCATCTTTTGGGCCTGAGCGAGCTGGTTCCTCAGTTGTTCTCGCTCCAGCTCGGCCTTCTTGCGGTCAGCAATATCTCTAATCCAGACTTGCACACCCGGTGCGCCCCGTATCTCGATGGCCCGCGAATGGATCTCTGCGTCAAAGATTGAACCGTCTTTCCTCTGAAGCTTCAGCTCATAGTGAGGAGGCACGCTTTCCCCGCGCATCCGGGCCAAGGCTCTTTGAAGGACAAGATCCTGATAATCAGGGTGGGCGAGTATCCGATGCTCCATTCCTTCCAGTTCGTCCTTCGCGTAAGCGAGCATCTGACAGAGATGCGAATTAACAAAGACGATTTTGGTCCCCTTTGCGATCATAATTCCGTCAAAACTTTCCTCCACCAGTGCCCGATAATGCTCGTCCCTTTCTTTAATCGCCTCTTCCATCTGCTTGCGTTCAGTGACGTCAATCATGAAAACCAGCACGGCGGGCTTGCCTTCCCATGAAATTGAAGCGGAATCGATTTCAACCCACTTGGTTGTTCCGTCTTTGGTTACTATCCTGAAGGGGTAACGACCCGGAAGTTTCTCTCCTTTCGCTCGTCGCAGTTGGCGGTCCAGAACCATTTCCCTGTCATCCGGATGGATGAATTCGGCAACGGGCCTAGAGGTCAATTCCTCCTCACTGTATCCCCAAATGTTGGCCGCCGCGGGATTCACGAACCGATGCATTCCGTCTCGGGCGACCAGAATTCCCTCGTGCGCTTTCTGCACGACCACTCGATATTTTTCTTCGGATTCTCTGAGGGCTTCCGCCACCGTCTTCTTCTCCGATGTGTCCGAAAGCGCTTCTCGGGCTTCGAGTTCGGCAACGCGTCCACGTAGCATTACAAGCTCACTTAGGAGGTCTTCTCTTGTCCTCGTATCATCGGTCATCTGGCTCCC
>JBKQMK010000682.1:0-8281 GCA_052146735.1 Desulfomonilaceae bacterium
TCCGACTTCCCGACCTCTGAACTGCGGGTACCAACCGCCTGTAGACTCGTCGTTTGCCCGGAAATGTCCGACTCCCATTCCACAGCCCGTAACTTGTTCCCCGCGACCCCTCGCCTGCGCTCCCTTCGGACCGTCGATGGCTCCCCTTCCTCCTTGTACTGTACCCCAGCAGTGCGGTCCCAATCTGCCCCCGGCTCTTGTGGAGGAATATCAGTTTCCGCAGTATGAGCCGCAAAACCTTCTCTCAGGCATTTGGAATCTGCCAGGGAACCTCGTTCGGAGTGGCCGATTTTCAGGCGACATTCCGTGTACTCCACCAGTTTGTCGGTGATCGCAATCAAACTTCCTGATTCGGTCGTCAGTCAAGTTCGATATCCCGGAGATGCGAAATGAAACACTCGACTTCTTTTCTATACACTGCCGTTGTTCTGCTCACTTTGATAGTCGCGTACTCCACAGGCATCTGGGTCCCGCCTGCCTTTGCCCAACAAAGCACTGCAACACCGCCTGCACAAAGCCAAGGTTCGGAGCAGCTTGCTCCTGTGGAAATCGAAGCTCCTCGCGCAGATCGGAGACAAACGCAGGCGAGAACAGGGACTACGGACTCCGGTTTCGGTACGGGCGATCCGATCCCCTCAGGCCAACCTGGCTCAGACTATCCGCTTACTCCAGGTGAAGTGGTTTCCACTGGTGGGCGTCCCCAGAATTTAGCAAACGTCCCCTCGGCGGTAAGCATCATTCAAAACCGAGGCATAGAGTCGTTGGGGTACACAGGGGTTCCTAACATGATTCAAGGACAGCCCGGAGTCTATACATCGGGCTATTCCGCGACACCGTTCGACTCTGCGGTTGTGTTGAGAGGCTTTTCCAGTGATCCCGGCAATAGAGTGTCGCTCCTCTACGACGGTCGGAGCCTGAACACCGCTCTGGGGGACGCCAACTGGATGTCCATATTTCCTGAATTGATCGATCGCATCGAGATACTCAGGGGGGACGGCACTGTTCAGTTCGGGAACAAGGCGATAGGGGGAACCGTGAACATTATACCCAAGAGACCTCGCCAAAACCCCGGAACATTCTGGGGGGCGGAGATGGGCTCCTGGCAAAGCGATAGGGAATGGGCCGCGAGCAACATGGTGCGAGGCCCAGTAGCGGCGGGAATATTCGCGGGAAGATACTTTTCGGAAGGATTCCGGCTCTATCAAGGTAACGGGATGGACGAAGAATTCGTTCCTCGACCCGGCCCTTGGGCTCTGTACAACGTGCAGGGCAGTATCAACTGGAAGATCACTCCAAATCTTACGTTCGAGATTTCTCAGTTGCTATCGGATCGACGGAACGGCAATGCCACCTACGTGCAGCAGCCTCAATGGGGGAGAAGGGACACCCGTGACGTGGCAATATTCGATTTCGGTTTCGGGATTCTCCTCTCGCCGGTGTGGGATGGGCCGACTGAGCTGTGGGATGCAGTAACCATCGGACGCCTCCTCTATAGCGGAGATCGTCTGGGCACTTTCGAGGCTATTTATAGTTACAGGAGGACAGATCAGAGGATAACTGGAATAAGCTGGTTTGGCCTCTCCGATCAGCGGTGGATTGATCAGGGCCTTTCGTTGAAATACTTTAGGACCGACAAATTATCGGTGGTGACAAACGAACTCACCCTGGGATCGGATCTGTGGGACGGCAAGTTTGGGAGAGAATCCAGGCAGATCGTTCAAACGTTCGGCACCAACGCCGTTGAGCACCAAGCTATGCAGAGAGGGTACAGGGAATCCTTAAGCTACTACGTGATGAACCAGACAAGGTTCTGGGACCGGCTGTACGTGGACCTCGGTTATCGCCTCGAAAACTACGATCTCCCAGACCTCTATGCCAACGACGCGGCGCGAGTTGTCACGAATGCGCAGAGAATAGACCGCAAGAAGAGCGCTTCTCAATGGAGCGTGGGGCTCGTCTACGACAAAGAGCTTGGCTCTAGTCTGTATTACAAGCATTCAAGGATGTATCGATTCCCGGAGTTTTACGACATGATAAATCTCGGGGTTTTCGGATTGCCCCCGGTTCCGCCGTTCTGGCTTCTCGAACCTGAAGAAGGCACATTAAAGGAAGTGGGGATACGACACTGGTTCAACAGAAATATCTATGCCAGCGCCACGTACTATGAATTGGACATGGACAATGAAATTCTCTATGGCATGGACGAGGCAGGGAACCAAAGGAACGTAAACGTCCAAAACGTCTCACATACCGGCCTCGAATTGGAAGGACTGGTGCGGTTAACCCCTTCGTGGACGGTGAAAGGAAACTGGACCAAGCAGAAGGTGCTCGTCCGAAGCAACTTCCTCCCTGCGTTGACTCCTATCAACGGCTTGACTACCGAGGACAAGTGGTTGTGGCAGAATCCCGGAGAAATGTGCAACCTGTCACTGGAATACAACAACAGGGAATGGGGATTTTCGGGTCTCATCACGTATCATTACATTGGGAGCCGTTATCGGATCAATGATCCGTACAACATAGCCGAACCACTGGAACCCGCAAAATGGGGCGATCTGGCATTTTCTCAGACCTTCTTTGACAACGCCGCTACCCTGTATTTTGGCATCAAGAACTTCTCGGATCTTCAGTATGCCATCATCGGGACCAAATCAGCGCCAAGTCTGTTCGACCCGTTAGGAACAAGCGTGCCTGCTGCCTGGTACCCGAACGAAGGCCGCACATATTATGCCGGAATAAAAGCCAATATGGATTTCGACCGGATGAAAGTCCCGACGCGTGAGGACCTGAGCAGGATGCAAAGACGTCTCTACGGATCCGTGCAGTCTGGTGTGGACAGCGTTTACGGATGGGGAGCGAGAATTCGCAACCTGGCACGCTTTTAAGGACCGGTCAGAATTGACACAAGTGGTTGGCTACAAAAGGAGGTATTAGGGTTGAAAACACTACGAATTTTCGCGGCTTCACTTGCAGCGATTTTGTCATTAGGAATTGTGTGGACGGCACAGGCCGGTCCCCCTCTCCAGAAATGCGCCATTCAACCTTTAGATATGCCCGGCAGCGGACCGCAGAGATCACCCCAGCCGGAATGCGGTCTGGAACTTACCTGCACGGACAAACCGGTGCTGCTTGGCTATCCTCAAGGAGTATGTTTTCGGGCGACGTGTCCCGGAATTTGGGGATTGATGCACACGAGGGCCGATCAAGCTTCGTTCCGAAGGCGTTTTTTTTCTTATCGTCATTACGCCTTCAGAGGTTACTGGGAATTGAAAGATCAAGGGGTCATTGAAGCTGGGGCTGTCCCGGTTCGAGAGTTGTTCCTGGTTTTACCCGAGGACCTTATTGAGTTCAATCTTACCGATCCGGATTGTTACGCCAGGATCGAGATCAGAAAGCTTGGATATATCAAAACAGGCAACGTACGGGAATTGCAGGAGTGGCTGGCATACAATTCTCATATGGAGAAAGCAGGGTTGAACGCCAATAACCATATTTCCGGCCCTGCGCCATATGGAGGATGCTTGACCGGCCCGAGTTGGCTGAATCAGGCTCGTAGTGCAACTATTGGCGGCTTGTTCTCGGTGGGTCGGTCCATCGGACTGCATTTGCCGGGTTATTGATGTCGAATGGAATTCCGGGATTCATATCGAGAAAAGCGGTTTACCCTTGGAAAAGCCACCTTCCGTAGGGTTTTGTGAGCGACAGACCTGCTCTCAGGGACGGGTTTGGCTAAGGCCCGTCCCCTCCTTTCTCCTCTTTGGATGCGAGTGTTTGCCGGATTCCAGGCTTGTGACTGCTCTGAGGTGGCAATTAGCTTTGATCAGGGAGGGAGGTCGCTGCTCCATGACCACGGGTCCTTACAAGGGGATAATGGTGAAAAAAGGACTACTGATGATAAACACCGGGGACGGAAAAGGAAAAACGACAGCCGCCTTGGGGCTCATCTACAGAGCCATCGGCCACGATTTTCGCGTCTGCCTGCTTCAATTCATTAAAGGGACCCGGATGAGCGGCGAACTGGTCTCGTCGGATCGTTTCAAAGACCTTCTGGATGTCTTCGTGTTGGGCGAAGGATTCACCTGGAACTCCAAAGGGATGCAAAGGCACATTGAAGCTGCCGTAAAGGCTTGGTCATTTGCAAAAGGTCTCATTCTAACCTCAGAATACCGATTGATCGTCTTGGACGAATTCACATACTTGGTGAAACACAACGTCCTCGACGAAAGAGAGGTCCGGGACGTCCTCGTCAACCGCCCCCAAGGGATGCATGTCTTGATTACGGGACGCAATGCGCCCGAGTGTCTGCTCCAAGTCGCAGACATGGTGACAGACATGAGGGCAGTACGACACCATTTCAATTCGGGGGTAAAGGCACAGCGAGGGATTGAGTTTTAGGCTGGTTTCAGATGAGGAGGTCTTTCTTTCACCTCGAATGGTCACTTCATCCCAGAGAAATGCCCGTCACCACCTCCACGAGGGGAGCGAGAGTGCAGGATCAAGGCGTGTTGTCCAACCGCGTCAGGGGCGTCATTCGTGGGGTGCCAGTGACGGGGTTTACGTCCACAAGGGCCATTATATTGAAGCAGTGCGCGAGATTTTCTTCTGTAATCACCTCCCCAGGAGGGCCTTGGCAATAGAAACTCGTCTCATGAAGAATCTTCAGGTGAGTGCATGATTCGCACATGAAGTTGATGTCGTGAGACACCATGAAAATCGCGATGCCTTCTCCATTGATGTCACGCATCAATTCGATCAGCGAGAGCTGCGCGTATAGGTCCAGATGATTGGTAGGCTCATCAAGCAGAAGGATCTTGGGCTGTTGCGCAAGGGCTCTGGCAATTCTCACCCTTTGACGCTCACCACCGGACAACGTTTCCATTTGACGCTCCGCCAGTTGCGTCACCCCGGTTTTATCCATTGCCGTCCGCACGATCTCACGGTCCGAAGGACCCTCAAAATACAGGCCCCCATGATGGGGAGCCCTCCCCATCATCACTTCTTCCGTCACCGTAAAACCGAATTCCGGGATCTCTTCTTGCTGGACCACCGCAAGTTGTGAGGCCACTTCTCTCTTGGAAAGGGACTTCATATCTACGCCCATGAGGGTGACCACGCCTTGAGACGGACATAACAGCCCGCTCAAGACCTTTGTGAGCGTCGATTTCCCTGCACCGTTGGGTCCTATTACGCCGACGAAGTCACCGTTCCTGATGCTAAGGTTTATTCCGTGGAGCACGCGTCTCGCACCGTAGGCAAAGCTAACTTCTCTGCATTCCACAAGAGCTTCTTTCATCTATTGCATCCCTACGTTCAGTTATCTAGCGCAAGCTCTCATCATTTTTTCAGAAGAAGATAGAGGAAGAAAGGGGCTCCCGACAATGTTGTGATCACTCCCACCGGCAGTTCCACAGGATAGGCCACAACTCTGGCGACGCAGTCCGAGGCCGCCAGAAAGGCTGCCCCACCAAGCAATGCGCCCGGAAGAAGCACTCTGTTATCCGGCCCGAACAAGAGTCGCATTGCGTGAGGCACCACCAGGCCAACGAACCCGATTGTTCCGGACACGCTCACGATTGCTCCGGTCACCATTGCCGCCACGATCATGAACAGCGTCCGAGCCCTGAAAACATTGAGCCCAAGGTGAGAGGCCGTGTCATCTCCGACAATCAAGAGGTTCAGCCGATTGGCGTTGACATAAATGAGTGTCCATCCCATTGCGACGACCACTGCTGCCAGTAACACCTTTTGGTAATCGGCGAGGCTGAAATCCCCCATCAACCAGAAAAGAATCCGCTGCTTTTCATGAGAGCCCGAAAGCGACAAAATCAAGAGCATGACTGCATTCATCAGCGAACCGACAATCACTCCTGCCAGAATGACGGTGTTGACATACCCTCGGCCTCGTCTCACGACGGCCAGTCCATACACCAAACCGACAGCCGCAATGCTTCCGAGGAACGCGCACACGGAGGTGCCGAAAAGCCATCTCTCTCCGAACAGGGTGATAGACACCACGGCTCCCAGCGACCCTCCCGCGGCAATGCCGATGAGGTAAGGATCAGCCAAGGGATTTTTCAGAACGCCTTGAAACACCACGCCTGCAGAGGCCAAACCCGCGCCTGCGATGGCAGCCAGAAGTGTCCTCGGCAGCCTGTAAGACAGAATGATTGTCCATGTTCTTTGAGCATCGATCCCTAGGGCACTGCCCGTCAACAGTGTCTTGACCTCCGTGACGGTCGTTCCGGTCAACAAAGAAATGACGAGCACCACAAGCAGGACACCTGTCAGGCCCATGCTTATGAGAATCGTTCTTGCAAGCGTAGACGTTCGCATCGACATATTTCATCCAAGAGAAGAAGGGCCGCCAGAGCAATCATTTGATTCTATTTGCGCCAACTGAGAATCCTGTACTGAAAACGTTGGAGTGAAGTATAGCGGCCAACTGCTCCAATGCGTCTATGATTCTCGGGGACGGGCGGGCTATAAGGTCCGCATCAAGCTGATATATCTGGTGGCGTTGCACTGCTCTGAGATCTTGATGCTTTTGCCACTCATTGAAGCATTCGTCATCCCGGCATTCTTTGTTCAGGACGGTTATTATGTCAGGATCACGTCTTGCTACCTCTTCCATGCTAAACTTGGGATAAGGGACGGCAGCTTCTTCCGCGACATTAACGCCGCCAGCCTCACGGATCAACGACCCGATGAAGGACCTTCCTCCCGCTACGACAAGAGGCCGAATGCCTACAGCAAACAGGATGAGAGGCTTTCTGGCATGGTGGACTCGCTCTCTCACAGCCTGCCTTCGCTGCTGAAATTGCTGCACAATGGTTTCTGCGTCAGATTCCCTCCCAAGGATCGTGCCAAGCCGGTTCACCGAGTGAACGATATCGTCCAGTGTTTCGCTATTGTCTACAAACGTAAGGATTCCCAGTTCGGTCAACCTGTCCACGACTTCCTTTCGTATGCCTCTCTCAGGGGACAGTACGAGATCCGGTCTCAGGGCTATTACTCGTTCCAAGTCGGGATTCATGTATGCCCCGACGTCCTGGATCTTCAGCGCATCAGGTGGCTCGTTGCATCGTGCTGTCCTGCCGACAAGCGTATGACCCGCCCCAAGGTCGAAAACAATCTCAGTCAGGCTGGGAGCTAGGGAAATGACTCTCTTGGGAAAAGCAGAGATACACACTTGGCGGGACATATCGTCCTCCACGCAGACCTTGGAGCCAGGCTCTGCTGCCGCGGGTAGCATGAACAAGATCGCAGAGACAATGAGCCCAGAGATGCGCCACGGTGAACAAACGAAGTCTTTCCGAGTCTCGCTTGAAGACAGTGGCATCGCGTGGAAGCATAAGGAATTTACTCCTAACACGCTCATTTTCGCTAACCTATCTTCCACAGGTCCCGAATGCAGGAGCGGTTCCCGCTGCTTCCCGCTTCTTGTGATAAAGACCGTTCAATAGTGCGTCAAGAGCCATACAAATCGGCTTCGACGCGAAATCCTCTGGCGCGAACCTTGTCCACGTATCGATCTTGCAACCAGCGATCGCCTCACCATTGTGTGTGCAAAGTTCTTGACATGATTGAAGATTGGTAACAAGACCGCTGTCGTAAGCAGCGCTCACGGCGAATGCCGATTCCAGGAAACCGGCGTGGACAGGATTCAGCAATAGCCTTTCCAGGTCTGCATAGATCCGATAACTCTCTGCACCAGAAAACTTACCGCATTCGTTCACTAATCCATGCAAGTCAATTTTGCGTTCGCTGAGCCGTTGGAAGACGCTTCTGGTGGTTAGCAAACCGTTCTGAAGCGTTACACTCTCCTTAACTCCTCTATACACGGCTTTTGCGATCAACTCTCCCAGTTTTGAGTGCCCACCTGCGTTTTCGACCCTTCTTCCGCGGCCCTCTACGACCAGCACTTCGTCTGTACCGGTCCCCGTCGCCTGACAGGTGGGAGAATACGAGCTGCGAATATCAAGATCCTGGAGGGCCGCTGACTTTGCCTCCGTGGCGCTTATCATGGCTCGCGTTAGGGCTCTCGGAGTGAGCTGCATGTTGGTGAGTATGATAACATTGATAGTTCCCGGCTCGTAGAATCTTCCTTCATCTACTGACGCCCGGACTGCGTTATCCTGCACTCCTGCAGTCACCAATGCATAGACAATCATGTCCTCGTACCGCGAATTCTGTACGGAGAGATTATCCATTTTCGCTCCCGTGTACAGGAAGGACGTGCAGGCCACATCCCGTCCGGTAATATTGCAAACGCTTTGTTTCA
>JBKQMK010000683.1:0-11572 GCA_052146735.1 Desulfomonilaceae bacterium
AAGACTTCCGGACCCTTATGTTCCCGATCCTGCACGCGGAGTATTTTTGGCGCTCGGTGCAAGCCTTTGTCTACCTGGGTTGGGACATAGTGGTGCGATGGCTTCTCGCTGCATTGGTGGTTTCGGCGACATTCGGGCTGATGGGATACGTGGTCAGCTATCGGCTATGGATGAGGCGCTGCAGGAGAAAGGCTGGACAACTTGGAATCACATACGAGAAGCTACTTTCGGAGCTCGAAGGCTCAGTCGAAAAAGGCGAGAAGGCTCAGAGCTGAATTCATGGCTCCTGACCAGCTCTCAGGGAGGTCGCTTCAGTTACTCAAGATCCGCACAGGCAAGATAGGCGAACGTTTCTAGCGGGCCTCCCTTAATCTAATCCGGCATTCCTGCATCGATCCAGTCAGCTATCTCACCGATTTCATCACTTGACAGATACGGTCCGCCCGACGGCATACGGCGGTAGCCTCCAATGGGGCCTCTGAGAATCCGCAACAGATTGGTTTCGTATGCCCGTCCGTTTCCTACCTTATCCGTATCGATGAGTCGTTTTCCATACGGAGCGCTGGCCGCCAGCTCTTCTTTTGTCTCCCACCCGATGTCGCCTTCATGGCTGGCCTTCATTTTCGGTTCGCGTCCATTTTCTAGCTTCCACCGCTCCAAAGCATTATCCAGGAGTTCTTTAATTCTCGGCCAATTTACATTCGACATCAATTACCTCCCGCCTGCCGTACAATACAAACATCTAATAATAATGTGTAGCATTCATCTGTTTCGGACCACCCCCACCTGTCTGCAGTAAGGCAGCACAGCGCATCGAGAGCAGAAGGGTGAGATGGGTCTGCAAATGTTCTGGCCCCAGGTTACTAAAAGGTCGTTGTATTCTATCCAGTACTCTTTGGGCAGCTTCTCTCTCAGGGCGGTCTCGGTCTGTTCCGGAGTCTTCGTCTTGACGTATCCGAGTCTGTTGCTGACCCTGTGCACGTGAGTATCCACACAAATGCCGGGCTTGTTAAACCCTAAAGTTATGACCAGGTTGGCGGTCTTGCGCCCCACGCCCTTGAGCGTCAGGAGTTCTTCCAGATCACCGGGTACCTTCCCCCCGTATTTGCCGATCAAGTCCCTACAGATCTGTTTCAGGGTTCGGGCCTTGGTTTTGTAGAAACCCACAGGAAAAATTAGCCGAGCTATATCTTCTTCGGGCAAGAGCAGTAATTCTTCGGGGCTCTGAGCCTTCCCCAGTAGTCGGGTCGCGGCCTGGCGGGTGACCTCATCCTTGGTGCGCAAGGAAAGAATTGTCGAGATCAGAATGTGGAATGGGTCTCGACTCCGGTGCGAGATTTCCGTAACGATAGGAATATCCATGTTGCGGATTTCTCTCCGAAGGATTGCAATTATTTTGTGGATATCGGGTATTCGCTCCTCGCGCGGAGGTGTCAATACTTCACCCCCACTCTTTGCCTCGCTAGATCCAGAGTCTCTTGGCCGATTGTCCGGACCTTTTCAGCGCCTGCGGCCAACACTTGTCGAATATGGCCCGGATCTGCAATGAGTCTCGCTCTTTCCGCTCTGGCCTCAGAAAAAAAATCCCACAAGATCTCGGCCAACTCCTTCTTGATAGCGCCATAAGACGCTCCTCCCTGTTTGTAAAGCATAAGCACTTCGGAGACTCTCTCCGGAGGGGCAAAATGACGGTAGATCTGGAAGAGGTTGCAGGTTTCGGGATTTTTCGGCTGGTCAACCGGGGTGGAGTCCGTCGTGATGCTCATGACCTTTTTCTTCAACGTTTTTTCGTCCAAGAATATTTCGATGGTGTTATCGTATGATTTGGACATCTTCTGTCCGTCAATTCCCGGGATAACAGCAACTTCATCACTAATTTCCCCTTCCGGGATTACGAAGGTCTCGCCAAAAATATGATTGAATTTCATGGCGATATCGCGCGTCACCTCGATATGTTGCTTTTGATCTTTTCCAACCGGCACAAGGTTGGACTGGTAGAGGAGAATGTCCGCGGCCATGAGCACTGGATACGCAAATAGGCCGTGGTTTGGTGAAATTCCCTTAGCTATCTTGTCTTTGTACGAATGGCACCGTTCCAACAGCCCCATCGGCGTGATGCATGTCAAGATCCAGGACAATTCCACCACTTCCGGCACATCCGATTGGACCCAAAAGAAGCACCGGTCAGGGTTCAGTCCCAGGGCCATGAAGTCCGCCGCAGCTTCCAATGTGCCGGTAGCCAATTTTTCCCTGTCACTTACGCTGGTTAAGGCGTGATAGTTGACGATGAATACAAAAAGCTCCTGGCGATTCATATAAGAAAGCATAGGTTTCATCATGCCCAAGTAGTTGCCGATGTGCAGGGACCCACTCGGTTGGATACCCGATAGAACTCTCAAGGCGGTCTCCTTTCTTCCTTCATCAATCTAGGTTCAAGATGTTTGTGGTGGACCCGCGGCTCAAACGAGGAAGATGCACCAGTTTCACTTCAGGGTCAACCCGATATCCTGGTTTGTGTTAGAATTTCCGCCTGGACCCCTGACTGGAATTATTTTATGATAGACAGGCGCGGCGGTAATAGTTAAAGAAGAACGCTGCCGACCCGCTTTAATTATGACAATGTGCGGGCTGGTGAGTGGCAATAGCCGCTGTTATTCCAAAAGGTGGGAAGAATGGTTGAACATTTGGCAGGCTACTTTACGTATGCGATCGAACAGGGCGGATACTTGGGGGCTGGGTTTCTCATGGCAATGGAAAGCATGGTGGCCCCGGTTCCCAGCGAGCTGGTGATGCCCTTTGTCGGCTTCCTGGTGGTCGAGGAAAAGTTTTCCCTGTGGGCGGCGATCTTTGTGGCATCGCTGGGTTCTATCACCGGTTCGCTGGTTTCTTACTACATGGGCTACTTTGGCGGAAGACCTGCCGTCCTTAAAGTAGGGCGCTACCTTTTGCTGAATCAAGAGCACCTCGACTGGACCGAAAAGTGGTTCCGCCGACACGGTTCGTGGACTATTTTTGTCAGCAGATTCATTCCGGTGGTTCGCCACCTTATTTCCATTCCCGCTGGTCTGGGACGCATGAGGCTGTTGCCCTTCTGTGTGTACACTCTCATCGGCGCAACAATGTGGAATTCTTTTCTCCTGTGGTGCGGCTATAAGTTGCGACAAAATTGGATGCTTGTGGAACAGTATTCGCGCGAACTGGACATGTTGGTCGCCATCGGCCTCGTTGCGGTGGTGATATGGTTTGCTGCCGTTCATTTGCGACGTGCTCGGGCAGTGGGGGTTGCAAGCGGGGATTGACTTTAGACGCGATTGACAACACACGTCCAAGAAGGATGTGTCCGGCTGCGGAAATGGCGACAGCGTCGCTCTTGAATTTGTCGACCAATTTAATCGTTGATTAAAATTGTATCACAGGTTAACATCTATATAAGTTAGTCGTAAAATTGAATAGAAAAAGCCTGAGCAATTTTTGCTAGTGCTTCAGTCTTGTCACGTCAAAAACCTCATTGTGTATCCACAATCCATAACAAAGGAGGGGTTCTTATGGAACTAATGGAACGTATCAAGACTATGACTCGGGAGCAAGTTGCCAATTGGATGGTCGACCTCGTTACTCACGTGTCACCCGACAATTTCATGAGATTGAGCTTGATGGCCTCTTACCTGATCGGCGGGGAAGATGCCGGCGCTGCTGTGGACGCGGTGATCGACAGCTTGAAACAGGGGGAAGACGGCCAGGCGACCAAGATGTTCCGAAGGGTGATGACGGAGCTTTCCCCGCACTGTCTGAAGACGGTCTCCCGCAATCTCTTCGTCAACGGGCTTCTCCGCAGTTCGGCCATACGCGACGAGTTCGCGCAGAAACACGGATTTGCTCCCCCATTCACTGTACTCTTAAGCCCAACCATGCAATGCAACCTTCAATGCAAGGGGTGTTATTCGGGGAAATATACCCGCTATCAGGGGTTATCTTACGAGTTGTTGGATCGCATTGTGGGTGAAGCTCGCGATTTCGGTTCCATGTTCATCGTATTAAGCGGCGGTGAACCTCTGACACGAAAGGAAGATCTGTTCCGACTCGTCAGGAAATATAACGACATGTACTTTATGTTCTACACGAACGGAACGCTCATTGACGACTCAGTAGCCGACAGGCTCCACAGTTTGGGAAATGCGGGCGCGGTGATGAGCTTGGAAGGATTTTCAGAAGCCACAGACGCTCGCCGCGGCAAGGGTGTGTTCATGAAGGTGATGGACGCCATGGATCGTCTCAAGGAGCGAGGAGTTGCTTTCGGTACTTCCCTTACTGTCACCCGCAATAACATTGAAGAGCTTACCAGCGATGCGTTCTTTGAGCACCTTCTGAATAAAGGAGTCCTTGTTTGCTGGTTGTTCCTCTTCTTGCCAGTGGGCAAGGATCCCGACGTATCCTTGATGCCAACCCCCGAACAGAGGGAATACCTGAGGCAGCGCGGCAGCCGACTTCGAGCGAAATATCCGATTTTTGTCGCGGATTTCTGGAACGACGCTCCGCATGTGGGGGGATGTATCGCCGGCGGCCGCAATTATATTCACATCAATGCAAATGGAGATGTAGAACCCTGTGTCTTCACCCATTTCGCAGTGGACAAGATTCACGACAAGACCTTGCTGGAAGTGCTGCAAAGCGATTTCTTCAGGGCAATTCGCTCCAAGCAGCCATACTCCGAAAATCTCCTCACTCCCTGCATGATTATAGATAACCCGGACGTTTACCGAGAGGTCGTACACTCCTGCAATGCCTATCCCACGCACGATGGGGCCGAGGATGTCTTGATGAAAATCAAGAACGAGCTGGACGATTATGGTCGAAGAATCAGGGCACTCGAGGATCCTATCTGGGAAAAGGAAAAGGCTGAGTATGGGTATGGGAACTTACCGGTCAAGCCAATTCCGGCTGCTCACGCCAGCCAAGCCCCGGCAGGGCTGTGAACCACATGAGAAGGGACGAGCATGAAATTACTTCTCTTGAATCCCGAATTGCCGCTATCGTTGATGTCCTTTCCCAGTAGTTGCCAGATCATGGGAGTAAAGTCGTTCACTCCGCCACTGGGGCTCATTACCGTTGCTGCGTTTGTTCCCGACAGCTGGGAGGTTCGCCTTGTGGACCTCAATTGCACTGACATTTCAGAAGAAGATTGGCAATGGGCTGAAGTAGTTCTCATATCGGGAATGTTGTTGCACAGCCGGAGCCTTTTGTCTCTTGTCCGTGAAGCAAAGGCCCAGGGCAAGTTCGTCGTCTGTGGTGGGCCGTACGTGTCTTCCATGCCTGAACCGGCTTTGGAGGCTGGTGCGGATATCCTGGTTCGCGGTGAAGCCGAGAATCTGGTCGATGAGATCTTAGAAGCGATAAAAGCAGGCCGGAGCGAGTTGGTGATCCAAGGATCTTCTAAGCCCGACATCACCGGTTCGCCTCTTCCGCGTTTCGACCTACTGAACTTTTCCAATTACATATCCATGGCCATACAAACATCCCGAGGATGCCCTTTTGAATGTGAATTCTGCGATGTGATAAATCTTTATGGACGGAAGATGAGGTACAAAGCCACGAAACAGGTCGTGGCTGAATTGGACGCGCTGTACCGCCTCGGGTGGACCGGCCTCGTGTTCGTTAGCGACGACAACTTCATAGGCGGCAAAACAAACGCTCGGGCTATACTCCAGGAAATGCTCGCGTGGAGCAAGTCCCACGGGGAGCCGTTTGGTTTCATAGCCCAGGCATCTCTCAATCTGGCCGCGGATCCTGATATGATCGACCTCATGACTGAAGCGAACTTTTCCTTCGTGTTCGTCGGTGTAGAATCCCCAGATCGATCTGTCCTGGAGCACAACCGAAAGAGACAGAATATTGAGAATCCACTCATCGAGTCACTCCGCGTATTAAATGCACGAGGCCTCCAGGTGATAGCTAGTTTCGTCATTGGCTTCGATGGCGAAGAAAAAGGTGTTGATGAACGCATTGTGGCCTTGGCCGATGCGGCGGAACTAGGAATGGTGCTGGTGAACCTCCTGCAAGCCATGCCGAATACGAAACTCTGGAACCGCCTCCAGAGTGAAGGAAGACTCCTCCCACGGGTCACGAGCGGTGAAACGCTTGCATCGAGAATGAATTTTGTTCCTAGTCGTCCTTTGGCAGAAATCGTGCAGGAATGGGCGGGAGCATGGAGTAAGCTTTATGAGCCTGACCGATGTCTGGAGAGGATTTTCAAGGGTTTCTTATCGATGCGTCCCACTCGTAGCGCACTGGGCCTTGAAGCGAAGGAGCATCCAGCGTCCCAGGGCCCTGACACTCGGCGGAAGGCAGTGACAAGATTTATCCAGAAGATGAAGTCTTTCGGCACACTCGTGCGCCTGATGGGGCTGCGACCTTCAAGCGCTCATCGATTCTGGAAAAACATTCTGATTATGTGGAAGAAGCATCCAAGCCGGCTCATGCAATATCTGGACAGTTGCGGGTTCGCGGCAAATATGTTTCTGTTGCGGGACGAGATTCAGAAACGGAGTGCCGCCAACATCCAAGAATCATGTGACCCCACCGATCCAAGATTGAACCGGGTTGCAAGAGCGCAGTCTCGCTAACGCGAGAGCGTCGTATTCGCTGAAATGTGCTCAAGCAATTCTTTGCGGGTTTCTTTTAGGATCTCGGCTGAATCCTGCCCCGCGCTTCCGAATCTGGCATTCAAGTAAGTATCCATAAACTTCAAAACAGGTTCCTTGAGTGAAGGGGATCTTTCGATTATCTCAGCCACATTCTGCTCATGCCAAGGATGTACGCGCTGCAGGATTCCCTTCTTAACTAAATGCCTCATGGTCATCAGATATATCCCTGGAAAACCAGCTTCTCTGCGGCGGGATCGGAGAATGATTAAAGCTGCGATTGCAAGCGCGCAGGCGCCTGTGATTATGGCCAGTGTATAAGCCTTCAAAGTCGGGGGAATCGCAAAAGGAAGAGAGACCTCTCCGGAGACCAGTTCTGTAAAGGCCGCAAAGATCATGGCCTGATCTGAACGATCGAAGTAGATTATATTTTTTGTCCATTTGTAATCCAGCGAATCGTAAAGATCTGCGGCCAGCCTCCAAAGATAACTCTCGGATATTTCGCTCCCCAGGGGGGTGGCGTCAAGGGTCGTCCAACTCCCTTCACCCAGGTCGGCCTCCACCCAGGCATGAGCGCGGGAAAAGCGAACGATTAATTCATTGGGCTGGTAGGTTCGCTCCACCCCTAGAAAACCCTCGACTACACGAGCAGGAATCCCGATGGATCGGAGCATTAAGCAGAGCGCCCCCGCGAAGTACTCGCAATTTCCGGCTCTGGACTTGAACAGAAAGTGCTCAATAGGATGAGCTTCTTGCGGAGGTAGTACTGTCCGGAGCGCGTAAGTGAATCCGCTTCGAAGTTTTGACACCAGAACGCCGGCTCGGTCTCGAGAAGACGAAAAGCCGGCGGTCCATTGCTCGGCCAGCCTTTCTATCCGTGGTGTAACCCCTGTTCGGTCCAAATTAATGGACTGTAACTTGCGGAATACAGGGACCGGGCGATCAACAGCCCGAACTACGTACGAATCTGCAAACAGAAATGGTGAATCAATGATTACCTCTCCACCGGCAGTGATATAGAGCAGTCCGCGCATGCGGCCTGTCACCCTCAACGGTAAGCCGGAGACATAAACCATTTTAGAGTGAAGCCGATAAGGTATGAACCTGTAGAGAACGGTTTCCGAGGGATCGGCGTGAATCAGCTTTGTCATCGCGGTCTTTTCTTCGGAGGGCGACCATACACGTCCGTCAGTCTTGTCCAGCACTCGGCCCCGCCAATATGGAATCTCCGGAAGGTTACCTTTTTCCACGTTTACAACAAAAGCGATTCTTTGCCTCCCAGACATGCTTGCCATTTCCCGGTACGTGATCTGCTGCTCCAAATCGGCAAGTCCCCCGGTCCTGGCCATTGCAGTCCTCAGGCCGGGCATTGTCAAAAAAGGCCGCGGCAGGACCACGAACAAGAGTGCCGTCAATATCACCGCAAAGACGGTATATTTAATGAGATGAGTATGCCACTGGTTCCTGAATCCGCGGCCACTCAAGGTCTCCACTGTTTCTTCCTCCGGCGCGACGTTCCGAGCCAGATGGAATGACAGCAGCGTCCCCATGAGCGCAAAGAGATAGAAGGGTAGAATAAGGCCGAAGATCAAGTGATTGGTAAGTATGCAGTTTATGAGGATCAGCCCAATGCTCAAGAAAATCAATTGTGCGATGTTTCGATCCGTCAGTGGAGACATAACCCTGGCCACTATGGTTCCGAACGTGAAGTAGACGACAAAGAGAGGGAGAGACAGATTTCCGTAGAAAATTATGATGCCCAGGGAAAAAAGGGGCACATATAAAAGAAAAAGGACGGTGATCACTCGCTCCGAAAAGAAAAAAGGACGTGAGAAATCAGTTCGGACGAGAGCTACGATCACCAGCGCCAGAACTAGCAACACTGACTGATGTAAGCCGTTTTCGATACAAGCTGCGCCAATGGATAGGCTTACGAGCGTGGCAAGAAAATACCTAAAGGCCGGGTACCTGCCTGGCAAAATTGAGACAGGCGAGGTCCTCGCAGAAGATTTGCCGCGACCTGCACCTTTCCGTCCGGTCGGGGCTTTATCAAGAAGCGCGGTCATAAGGTTCTCCCGAACGTCTCCAAACGAAGTCACCTGCTTGGCCTATTTCTACTACAATGTCGGGCGAAAAATCCGGTAAGGCGAGTTCACCCGCTGTGTTTTCCCACCGTGCAAGCGTCGTGAGAAGCTTGACAGCAAATTCTTTGCCCCGACCGGGTCCTAGCAGAATGCCGGGCCCCTGAAGGCATATGGGTCGGCCGGAGTGCGCAAAATGAACCACCAACGAAGCTGCTCTTGATATGGCCCTCTCGGAAGCTTCCCTTGGCATACGAATAGTGATCTCCCGGGCGCCCTCGTCAGACAGCACCTTCGTAATGAGGCCTCCTGTACTAGCAGTTTTTTTCCACTCGATATGCTTATAAGGATCGCCTGGCACATACTCTCGGAATTGATAAGGGATCGTCCCAAAAGGGTCAGGCCGTTCCCGTCCTTTTCCCGATCCGACCACCCAAGGAGGAACGTCTTCCTCCACTGAATATATCCTGGGAAAAACAAGCATCGACTCGGCAGGTCCGCGGCTTCGCGAATACGAAGCAAGCCCGAAGGGAAAGGATGATGTGAGAAGTCCTGGGACTATCGGCTTATCGCCTCGGCTGGATACGGAGAAAAAACCGTTCACGCTGACCGCTTCTCCCGGCGGTATATGGGGAAATGTTACACCTTCCCCGGCGCCCTGTAGAGGCGGCTTTTCCACGAACTTCAAAGTAGCCGCTCCCCACGGTCGTCTGTCGGTCTTGACCAGATACCGGACCGTGAAAACGGTCCCTGCAAAGATTTCGTCGGGAAAGCGCCTCGACAACTGAACGGTCTTGACATTTTTTCCCGCGAGCCTGTGAGACACCACTACCAGGCCGATCATCATGGCGAAGATTATCAACAGAAAGTTGTTCGCCGTGCCGATCGCTGTGGCAGGGATCCAGAGGAGGAGAAAAAGTAAGACCCATCCGGAGCGAGTGGGTCGGATGCGGAGCCGGTCTTTCAGATGTGGGGTCTTAGTGGATGCAGTAGAGTTCATGGTCAGTATGTCAGAAGTCGTGACAGGTTTTGCGGGAAACGGTCAACCAGCCTTCCGGTATTCGATGAGAGGGGTTGCTCTCACCGCCTCTCATACGGGACCGGTTGCCGAATGCAAAACCTGGTTTAACACGTCCCTTTTTCGTTCCCGTCCCCGCCCGTCAACTGATCCTCCAGGTAGCAGAATCCTGTGCAAAGTGACGGGAAGAAATACATTTCGAAGATCTGCAGGAACAACGTAATCTCGCATGTCGAGAAGGGCCGCTGCCTGCATCGCTCGTTTCAGGTGCAAACCTGCCCTGGATGAGAGCCCGAGTCGTATGGCCGAATGCTCCCTTGTAGCTCTTACCAGATCCAGAAGATATTCCATGATCGACGATTCGATTGTAACTTCTCGGACTTTTTCCTGAAGTTTTCTTATCGTCTGAGGATCCGTCACTGGTTGAAGCTGTTCAGCGTGGATATGTTCAATGTCTCTCACAAAGATTTCCCGTTCATGGCCGCGATCCGGGTACCCCAGGCTGACGGACATCATGAAGCGATCCAACTGGCTTTCAGGAAGCTCGAAAGATCCGAATCGTTCAACCGGATTCATAGTAGCCAACACAAAGAACGGCGAGGCCAAAGTGTAAGTAGTCCCGTCGACCGAGACCTTTCCCTCTGCCATGGCTTCCAGGAGAGCTGATTGCGTGCGGGGGGATGTTCTGTTGATTTCATCTGCTAAAAGGACTTCCGTGAAAATCGGCCCTTCCCTGAACTCGAAGTCGGAATTCTTGGGATCATACACGTTGACGCCAAGGACGTCCGAAGGGAGCGTGTCGCTGGTAAACTGGATACGTCTGAAACGGACCCCCATGGAGCGGGCCGTTGCCAACGCCAGTAGAGTCTTGCCCACGCCGGGGATATCCTCAATGAGGACGTGGCCCCGTGCGAGCAAACCCACAACTACGTTTTTTATCTGCTTTTCCTTGCCTATCAAGACCTGAGAAATTGATCGGACAAGTCGGTTGGCTATTTCTCCCGGATGATTCATTCTCTACGCCCTAGATTCCTGTTAAGATCCTCATAGATAAAGGGCCTGCTTGCTCTGGTCACAGAGACCGCATGCCTGTTGAGGTTGGTTTGCTACTCTTAAAATATCCGCTTTCAACGGTCCGGTGTCAACGCCACGCAGTTCGTTCGTCAGTGCGATTAATCCTTGAGTCGGGAGCGCTAGAGATAGCTGCTAACCACCCGGACCTTTTTCTCCAGGCACGCAATGGGTCTGAAATGTAGTATCATAGGACACCGGCAGAGCAAGATGCCGATAGTGTTGTTGTGGGCTGGGTTGAAGCCGTCAAGGACTGATAGGTTCCAGCTTAGGTATCTCAATAATCGTTTGCCGGATGATGACGGCGCCGGTGCTACGTTGAAAGAAGGAGACAAGATGTACTTACCTGAGATCTTCAAGAAATTCGTGGAAAAGCACAGCGAAATAGCAGATGCGTACCGTAAGGTGGGCGATCTCTGCACGGAAGTGGGACCCATTGACTCAAAAACCCAGCATCTGATTCAGCTTGGGGTAGCTATTGGAATGGCTTCCAAGGGCGGAGTGCGCTCTCATGCGCGGCGTGCAATGGATTTGGGCGCCAGCAAAGAGGAGATAACTCAGGCCGTGCTCATATCGATGACCATTGTCGGCTTCCCTGCAATGATCGCGGCTTACGGCTGGATAGACGAATTGCTGTCGGCTCGAGAAGAATGAGACCTGCCTGTCACTGAACGTTGGCCGGCAAGATGAGACAGTTTCAGATGCCGGTCCTAATATTCTTTTTCAGGATGGTTACCCGTTCACCGACCTTTCCAGGTGGGCTT
>JBKQMK010000684.1:0-5625 GCA_052146735.1 Desulfomonilaceae bacterium
GTTGCTCTTGGCCGATTCTTACCGTCTGAGAGCTAAATGGTATCATTTCTTTTCCGTCAGCCGTTCGAGGTCAGTACGCAAACGTGACACAAGGCCGCCATCCACGGCGAACATTGCTCCCTGTTCGTCATGAGGCTGAGCCAGGACGTTAATCTTTTCCGGGACCGCCGCTTTGTCTGGGGTCACCTCGGCGGCTGTTCCTTTTGCAGGTGCCTCTATCTTCTTCTCCGCTGAACGCTGCTCTTCAGGGCTGGCTGGCTGGTTCTCTTTTTTCGCTCCTTCTTCATGGCCTTTTTTTTCGGCAACGGCTGGCCAGCCGGCTTTCAAAAGCAACGGTTCACTTTCTCCTTTCCTGAAAAGGGACACCATAAGTTGCGGCTTGTCGAGGTGAACGGAAGCCAGGTCCGCCGGCGCGGGCTTAGTTATGGACTTCCACTGCAGGTCTTTGAGATCCCAGAGTATGCTGGTCACAGGCCACGCGTCCAGCTTTTCTTTCTTTTCAGGCTGCTCCAAACTCCACTTATTGTCCTTGTCTTTGGCCGCAAGCCATGTCTTGCCGTCCAGACTGATTTCCATCTTCTCAATGTCCGCGGGGTTGAAGGTCAGCAATGAACGGTCTCTAAGCTCATCCGGAGCAGTCTTAAGGCTCTTCAACGCCCGGCCATCAAGGACGTAAACAGTCTCCTGGCCCTTTATGCGGGCATATCGGTCCGGTTCGGCGCCGGGAGGACCACCTTCTTTCTTTTCAGGAGCCCCTACGAGTAATGTCTGTTCTCGCTCCTTTCCGGCTATGAGAATTGCCTCTTGCGGGTTATCTAGGCCGTATGGGTCTCCATCTTTGGCAGGTTCGTCTATGATGCCCTTCGCCGTGAGGTTGGTGAGGGTTCTCAAGTTTCCCGCGATGAGGGGGGCTTTAACTAGAAACCGCTCAGGCTTTACCATCGTCCACCGGTCCGCGGTCTGGCGTTGAAGCTCGATTTCCTTTCCTTCGGCGGAAATGGCTATACGATCTACCTGGTCGGGAGACAGGCTCACAACGGTTTTATCTCTTAAATCAAAAGCCGACTTATTAAGACTCGTCTTCAAGGTGTCCGGCACCAACAGAAGTTTTGGCTGCTCGTCGACCCTTAGATAGTACGAAGTCTTGGCTGGATTGGCCGAGCCGAAACGGATCTCGGCGGTTTGGTCTTTGGTGGCTAGAGTGACAGTGAATTCAGGTTTGTCGAGTGCATAGTCGTCCCATTTTACGCCCTTCTCCAAGACTACTTTGTCCGGTTTGGCATCCGTAATGGAAAGAAGAAGGGACGCCACTGCGGACGCGTCTGCTTTTGTCTTGATCGGGGACGTCAGGACCCAGGTATCGGAAGGCTTCTTGAGTTCAATCTTCTCCTTATTTCGTGATAGAAGCTCAATCTCTACCACCTTGTCCTTTTCCAGATGAACTATTTTGGCGGCTTTCTCCTCTATTGCCTGCTGCTCCTGCTTATGTCTTATCTCCACGAAGTACACGTAAGCAGCCAGGGCCACCAAAATTGTCAGGTAGATCAGAAGCTTACCCAGTTTCATGCCTGAAACCTCCTATAATAGTCCGAGCGTCAACCGAAGATTAGCCGCATTCTTGTTTCGCATATTCGCGAGGCATTTTCAGGCCGCAACCGTCCTTCTGCGATAAAGGTAAACCACCACTCCTACTATGATCCAGGAGAGGGGGACGAGCACAACAGGCACCACTAAGATTACCAAAGATTCGTTTCCGGTAAGGACAATGGGTTGGGATTTGGACGATTTAGGGCGGATGGCAATAAGATTCTCATCTTCGGCCAGCCACGACACCGAGTTCATAAACAGGTCGCCGTTTCCTTGTAACTTGAAATACTTATTGGCGGCAAGAAGGGCGCTTCCCGCCACTACGATGCGCGCCTTGGCGGTCTTGGCAGGATTTTCCTCGGCTTTGCTTCCCTCGACTTTGGCCGCGGGTTCATCCTTGCCGGATTCTTTGTTAGGAGGGGGAACGTTGTTGTATGTCGATACAGCCATCACCGAAATCGGTCCTTTTTGTCCTGTCTTTTCAACAAAGTTGGCATTGCCGGACTTGAGCTGTTCCTCACTGATCGTCCATGAGACAGGACTCGTAAGGGCCAGGGCCTGCACTGTTACATTGGGTATCGGCTTTTCTGCAGCACGTACCGAGCGGACCTCAGGAAAGAAGGAGGCGACGTTGAAATTCTTGGTGATGGGAAAGTTGATGTAAGTTGTGATCACCGGCATGAGATAGTCTCCACCGAATACTCGACTCATGCGGTCCACGATTATGTCATCGGCGGTTTCAAAACCGTAGTCTTTCAGGGAAGCAGCCAGCTTAGGGGTCTTGAATGGATTGAGCAGCACGAAGACGCTGCCTCCGCGCTTTATGTAATTGCGTATCAGATCGAGTTCACTGTCTAGCGGATCGGTTTTGGGACCCACAATCATCAGAATAGTGGCGTCGTCAGGTATCGATGCGGTCTGCAGCAGTACGATCTCTTCGACCTTGTAGTTCTGTTTTTCAATCTGTTCCTTGGCAATGCTCAAGCCCTCAGGGTCTTTCGAGTCCGGGGACAACTCTCCATGACCCTTGACGAGATAGATCTTCTTGACCTCGGTCCTGAGAAGCTTGGTCAAGGCATTTGTGAAGGTTTCCTCGTCCGCAGTGGTGATCCTTTCGTCTTTCTGCCCTGCTTTCACCACGATAGAGGGGTAAGACTCAATTTTGTTCTGAAGGGCGAGCGTCCGATTTTGATCGGGATCGACGAACGAGTACGTAAACGCGCTATAACCATCCCTGTACTGGTCCAGGAGGTCTCGAACAGCTTCACGGGCGTTGGTGTCCTTGGTTTCGTAAAATGCGAGCACTTCAATGGGAAGCTTCTTCTCCTTGAAGGTGTCCAGCACTTTCCTACTTTGGGTCGAAAGGGTATGTTTGCCAGCCCGAGTGAGGTCCCACCTCTTTGGATGCTCCAGAACAATGTACTGGATTGCAACTATGATGGCTAAAAAGATCAGGATGCCGGCTGCTGTGCCGCCCCCGAGAAAGAGCTTTCTGTATGGATTGTTGATTGCCATTCGTTACCCCCTCCACCTGTGGGTTTCCAGAGAGCGCAGTGTCAAGAAGAGGAAGAACGCGATGAATAGGACGAAGAAAGAGAGATCGGACAAAGCCAGTATCCCCTTATTGAATGATTCCAGATGCTCCAGAATTGACAACTGCCGGAGCACCGCGCCCGCCTTTTCACCCGAAAGAGTGGAACTCCAGCTCAACACCCAGAACAGAAGCGCCGACCCGAAAGAAACGGCAGCGGCGATTATCTGGTTTTCGGTAAGTGAAGATATGAAGGTCCCCAGCGCCATAAAGGCCGCTCCCATAAGCAGAAGGCCCAAATAGCCACTTAGCAATGTTCCGGGGTCGGGATCGCCGATACCGAAAAGCAAGACCAAAAAAGGCAAAGTTCCGGCCAGCATTACGAGCAGCAGCAAAGCTGCCGAGAGGAACTTGCCGAAGAGCACGGCCAAATCGGTAACAGGGTAGGTGAGCAGCAATTCAATGGTCCCCGATTTCTTCTCTTCAGAAAAAAGCCGCATCGTCAGGAGGGGCATCACGAAAAGCAACACGATGCTCATGTTCTGCACCAGGGGTCGGATCACAACATCGGTCAGGTTTATGCGCTCAGCTATCATCGGATTGTTGGCTGCCTGAAGACTGACGAGACTCATGAACGACACGTTTGCCCAAAAGAAGAATCCGGTAATCAGGAGGAAGCTTGCCATCACCGTATAAGCAATGGGCGAAACAAAAAAGTTAGCGGTTTCTTTGCGGAAGATTGCGTAAAGTCCTTTCATGAAGCCTCCTCCTTTTGGCTTGCCGGTTCTGCGGAGGCTTCGTCCTCCGTCTCTTCGGTGACCAGATCAATAAATACGTCCTCGAGGCTCACATGGATGGGCCGTAGCTCAAGGAGGTCCCATCCCTTGCCAAGAACAGCCCTGGCCAATTCCGGCCGAACATCTGTTTCAGGTGCTGCCTCAACAATGACCCCGTTCTCGCCATCGGTTCCCGCCCCCGCGGGTACAACCGACTGAACCCCATCCAGGGTCAAAAGAAAGGACCTAACTTCATCCTCCGGCCCCCTTACAACAATTTGCGTCCGAGAAGCTTTTCCGTGGCCGCTGGTCAGATTCCGCGGCGAATCCTCGGCCACTATAGAACCTTTGTTTATTATTATCACCCGGTCACAAATCTGGCTCACCTCCGGGAGTATGTGAGTCGAAAGAATCACCGTACGGTTCTGGGAAAATCCTTTAATCAGCTGCCGAATCTCTCGGATCTGTTTCGGGTCCAGGCCGATGGTAGGCTCGTCCAGTATGAGAATCGGTGGGTCTCCTATCAGCGCTTGAGCAAGGCCCACCCGCTGGCGGTAACCCTTGGAAAGCCACCGAATAATCTTGTCCATGACCTGGGTGAGGCCGACTGATTCAGCTACTCTGTCAATTTCAGCGGTCCGATCTGCCGCAGGTACTCGCTTGGCCCTGGCCACGAACGCCAAGTAGGCCCTGACGCGCATCCAGTCGTAAAGCGGGACATTTTCCGGGAGATAGCCCACCTTTTCTCTGATCTTTAGCGATTCGTTCCTCACGTCGAGACCCAGAACGCGGGCTTCACCGGTGGTCGCAGGGCAAAAGCAGGTAAGGATCCGCATTGTGGTGGTTTTGCCCGCGCCGTTGGGCCCCAGGAAACCCACGATCTCACCGGATTCCACCCGAAAGTTTACGTCCTTGATAGCGGCCAGCCGACCGTAGAATTTGGTCAGCCCCTCCACTTCTATCATTAGGTATCCTCCTTGACCCCTGTCTAAAAATCCCTTTTTTACTACTCAATGCATCTTTGTCAAGAGCGCCCTCTCGAATTACGGCCTCACGTGGTTCCCGAATAGCCCGACAAACTTTCCCCCGGTTCTTGAGGCCCACATAAACATGACCCCAAATGACTTATACCCGTTCCCAAAAGTTTCGTTTTTTTTACGTTTTGCTTTCCGCAACTACACCAGCGCAGGCCACAAATCCCAGCCATTACAGTTTGTTAAAAGCGCAACCGAAATGCCAAGTTGACAAATGTTTAGGGTTGTGTCAATTCAGACATAGACTTATGTCATTCTAGACGCAATGGGCTGCTGCCGGCATTGACCTCGAAGGACGACGGAATTCCAAGAAGTCGGGCCTGGCTGGCCATTAAGAGTGACGGATTGTCCGGCCTTCCTTTGACTTGTTCCGTCGGACTTCTCGGAAGACATGATTTGAGGCTGGTTGCTTGCCCCCATTCAAAATCCACATTTGAGCAAACAGGAAGGAGGTCAGCAGCATGGATGTGAGTCGCCGGGAGTTTCTCGTCATCTCCGGCGTGTTCGGTGCAGGGGTGGGGCTCTCATACCTTGGGCTCGATCTTGGGCCGGTGGGGGCCTATGCCGACGAACTCAAGATCGACAAGATGAAGGCTGCCAAGCTCACCACTTCGATCTGCCCGTACTGCTCCGTGGGGTGCGGCCTGATCGTTAGCACCGACACAAAATCTGGAAAAATCATTAACATAGAGGGGGA
>JBKQMK010000685.1:0-13739 GCA_052146735.1 Desulfomonilaceae bacterium
TGAAACCACGTTTTGCCGTCTGTATTGATAACTCAGAGTACCCAGTCTCTCTCGAGTTGCACAAAATTTACCGTGTACTGGCGGATATCGACGCCGAGCGGGATGGAGATATACGGGTCATTGATGAGAGCGGAGAGGACTACCTATTCCCTTTCAAATACTTTGCGCCCGTTGAGTTGCCCGCTGAGACCGAGCGTGTTCTTATGGATTCGTTCGCCCGGGACGTTTCGCAATCTCTATGATCAGGGGCAAAGTCCCTATTTGATTTCCCCATATTGCACATCATGGCCTGCCGCAGCATTTCTTGTATTTTTTCCCGCTGCCACAAGGACACGGATCATTTCGGCCGATTTTCTTCGCTTTTCTCTCCGCGCGAGACGGCTCAGGGGGCTTGAAAAAAGCCCACCATTCCATATCTTTGATCGGATCCGTTACAAGGGTGTACTGGCGATCCTTTTTGAGGTCTTCCAGCGCCGCCTCTTTCCCTCGAGCAATACTCTCTTCCACTTCTTTCATACTGACAAAAAAGGACTCGACCAATTCATCTCGGTAACTTTGCTTAATATCCTCGTAGACCTCGCCGGGATATAGATCGACGCTGCATGAAACCAGGCTGTTCCACACGAATGAAAACTCTCTGGACAGTCTACGTCGAAAAAGGCTTTGGAAGTAATTGATGAGTCCGTCGCGCGATTTCTCACCAACCGCTACGAGTGTCAGAAGAGCTTCCAGAGCCGCGGCGCGCACGTATTCATTCACATTATCGTTTTCTGCCAATTTTCTGATTAGGTGGTCATCCCCGCATGAAACGCTAGCGAGGATGCGACGTAGGTCCGCGGTTACCACGTCTCCGGTTAAATCAAAGGGGATTTCACCTGGAAGGGAAAAGAGCTGCACGAGAAGGGGATATGCCCTTTTTTCTCGAAACTGGGCCAGCAGAAACATGGCGTAGATGTGCCCCATGTACTTCGGTTGGTCCAACAATTCCTCATGATTTTCGAGTGTTTGCGCCAGAATCCCCAACAGCTCAGGAATAATGACGTCGCGATTAGCGATGGCGTATGCCAAAGCTTCCCGAGGGAATGCACCATCCTGGGCTTCCAATTTCGTGACGATTCTTTGAATGTCCACTGGATTCGCCTATGTACAGCCAGTGCAATATCAATAGGTTGGACCGCAACAGAACGCTTAGCCAGCCTAACTCACCGTTAAGAAAGACATTTTTGACGTTGACGAGCGTTAAATTATAAGCACATTCGGCATGACAAAACCACAATTTTTTTTTGAGGCCGGAATCTTGGGTTAAGATTGACATTCGCTTGGCGTCGGGCCACATTGATCTTGAGAAGGAGACCGACCCATGAAGAACAGGTTTCTCGGTAAATGGCGTATTCTTGAGATGGAGACCTGGGACAAGGACTTCATAGATCTCGTGGTGCCGGGCCATATCACATTCCAGCGCGGCAACAAGGGTTCACTCCAGTTTGGCGCGGTTGATTGCGACTTGGACTGCCGCATTGAAAAATTCGGCAATCTGGAGGTGATGGGCTTCTCCTTCATAGGATGAGGATGAGGGAGACACTGTTTGTGGCCGTGGCTGGGTGATGATTGATGGGGACCGCCTCCTGGGACGCATATTCTTTCATTTTGGGGACGACTCGGGAGTTGTGGCAGTCAAGGCACAAGGGAAATAGCGTTTGAAATCATTCATCGAGAATTGGTGCGCCATCTGAAAACCAGAGATGTTTCAGCCTATGTGTGGCTGGCGCTAGGCATGTCCGACCCAAACGGCAATTATAGTGCCTGGGAGCATGGTTTAGGGGAGCGAATTCTTCAAGAATCATCGGCTGAAGGCGTTTTCTGGCTGGCCGAACAACTTGCTGCATGCAACAACCCATCCGAAATGCTCGGAATTGTGTATCGAGCAAATGTGCCGTATCTAAAAGTTAGCGTGGGCTCCGAAATGGCCATGATGCTGAGACCTTTCCATTTCTGGGTCGCAAATGCTCGGTCAGTGTGGGCACACCTGCTCGTTAAACACGATTTCAATTTATCGATCGCTAACGAAGCGTTGGGATATTACAGAGTCCATGATCGGGATTCGGAAATGGATTACGCCACTTGGAGAGGAATTTACGCGGACATGGAGAAATACTTCCGACTACTTGGGGGAACTCGGCAGCACAGAGGCAGTGCTCAGAGAGTTGAAACCAGTGCAGCTTGACTTTATTTGGTGTGATGCCGTTGCTAATGCCGTATACGCGGCTCGCAAGGAATAATGTTGCGCAACCCTGAAAAGTTGGCTATTTCGCCGCACTCGGTCGAGAAGTTGTGGCGGAAATGGGGTAGCATAAGGTGTTACTCGTATGAACCGTGATAAAATCCTGAAGAAATTGGAAGAGAATCGTGAAGCCATTCTAGGCTTCGGGGTTCGACGGCTGGGGATATTCGGCTCGTATGCGCGAGGCGATCAGACAGAGACCAGCGATATGGACTTCCTTGTGGAGTTTGAGAAAAAAACTTTCGACAATTACATGGACCTAAAATTTTTTCTGGAGGCCTTGTTCGGACGCCCTGTTGACCTCGTAATAGCTGATGCCGTAAAACCCAGGCTACGCAAACCGATCTTTGAGGGAACTATCTATGCCACGGGATTATAGGGTCTCTCTTGAGGACATGCTCACAGCCGCGTCGCGAATTCTCAGCCTCACGTCTGGGTTGTCTTACGACGAGTTCGCTAAAGACTTGACGAAGCAGGAGGCGGTCATCCGAAATCTTGAGATACTTGGTGAAGCCGCGAAGAACGTTCCCAATGAAGTACGCTCAAATCACCTTGAGGTTGATTGGGTCCGGCTCGGAGGCCTACGAGACATTCTTATCCATCAGTATTTTGGAGTCGATTTAGAAATAATCTGGGACATCATTCTGACCAAGTTGCCGGACCTTGAGATTGACATCCAGAAGATGCTCTCTGATTAGCCCTAATGGCTTTCACGGTGATCTTTTCTTACCTCCGCAGCCTTTTGCGCTGCGAGGCTCTTTACGCCGGAATGGCACGCCTCCCACAGCATGGTGTTACTTGTCTTGTCCACAGACGCCTTTATCCAAGCATTGCCCCTGAATCTGTTCGCCAGCAGACCGCACATGATTATTACGGAGATGGTCATCGACCACCAGATCCCCAATGCGCTGGTCCGAAGGACGTAGATTACCGCGAGTATTAACGGGATTCTCAGCAGCCACATCCCGGTGAAAATGATCCTCATTGTGGCGAAAGTGTCGCCGGCTCCCTGTAGGGCCCCGGAAAGAGTCACCCCGATGGCCATAAAGGGCATGCCGATCATGTTTACGCGCAGATAGCGAGTCATCTCTTGCAGTACTTCGGGGTCTTGAGTCAACAGACTTGAGATCACGGGCGCGAGAATGAATATTCCAAGAGCGGGCAGGAATGTGATTGCAAAGCAGAGCAGGGCCGTCACCTTAGCCCCTGATCTCGCGCCGCCCACGTCGCCCGCGCCGAGCCTGTTTCCGGTTAAGACCGCGGACGCCATGTTAAGAGCAAAGATGGGAAGGAAGATGATCGCTTCTATGCGTACGCCTGCGGTCATTGCAGCCAGTGCGGTAATTTCGTTCCCCTGGAGACGTCCCACCAGGAAATAGACCATTAGCGTTCCGACATTCCATGCGGTCTGTTGAAGTGCGGTAGGGACCCCGAGTTTGGCCAGGTTCTTGATGCAACCGAATAGAGGGTTTATGAGCGACCGCAATGTTACCCGAGCAGGACCCGAAAACACGTAAATCAGATTGAGCGACATCCCCAGGGTCGTCGCAATTGCTGTGGCCCAGGCTATCCCGATGTACCCCATTGCGGGTATCGGGCCCCATCCGAAGCTGAGAACAAGCTCTCCCACCACATTGACCCATGCGGCCACAAGACTGTTCATCATTGTAATGCGAATGCGGCCCGACGAGCGAAGCACTCCGCCGGTTATGATCATTGCGTACGTAGGCACGAGGACGAGGGAGAAGACCTTGATAAAAGACTCAGCAATGACCTGAATTCCTTCAGGCATTCCAGCGAGGCGCACAATTGCCGCGGGATGTAACTGAGCAACCACGGTGAGAACACCTGAGATACAGAGGCCGATCAACAGTGAATTGGCGGTTATGGATCCCACCCCTTCACTGGACTTGGCGCCATAAGCTTGTGAGACCATGGAAACTGTTCCCACGCTCAGGCCGTTTGCCATTATCATGAGGGTCCAGTAGAGTTGCGCCACATAGCCTACAGCAGCGAGCACATCTGTCCCTAGGAAGCCCGCCACATACACGTCTGTCAGACCTATGGCGAACTGAAAGAACATGATCAGGATCATGGGCCAACCCATTGCCCAGGATTCTTTCAGAAGATGACGGATTTCGAGATATTTGGCTTTGAACGGTATAACCATTTACTCAGCGTTTTCTACTCAGGCACACACTAAAAATGACACATGGTCTGCCAAATTGGTTGCACCACGATAGGGGCAGTGCATGCCGTGCCCCTACGCAAGCCGCTATCCCATTTTGACGCCATTTCCATTGCACTTCACCTTGTATCTTGTCCGGTCATAAAGCAGTCTGCGGACTCAGTATACGGGAGTTGCACGACGTCCCCTCGAAACCTCTCCCACTTTAGCACAATGAGTCCCATTTGCCAGGCAGCGCCTGCCCCGGTTGACCTCCACACGGAGTTCCCCTTGAAATTTTGAGCTACCAACCCTATAGTTTCGCGCGGTCTCGATTCCTTCAAGTAACAGACTCATCTGTAGAAAAGACGTCAGTATGCCCAAACGAACAGACCTCAAATCAATTCTTTTGATCGGGTCCGGCCCCATCATCATCGGTCAAGCCTGTGAGTTCGATTATTCGGGAACACAAGCCCTGAAAGCGCTTAAAGAGGAGGGTTACCGGGTAATACTGGTGAACTCCAACCCGGCCACGATCATGACGGATCCGGAATTTGCAGATGCCACCTATATTGAACCCCTCAAAGTGGACATCCTCGCCAGGATCATCGAGAAAGAACGCCCGGACGCTCTCCTGCCCACAATAGGCGGTCAAACGGCCCTCAACCGCGCCGTGGAGTTGTACGAGGCGGGCATTCTTAAAAAATACGGCGTCGAACTGATCGGGGCCGGGATTGACGCAATTAACAAAGCTGAAGACAGGGACCTTTTCAAGACTGCTATGAGTAATATCGGCCTGGACTTGCCCCGCAGCGGATACGCTGAATCTCTGGATCAAGCATGGGAAGTCGCCAGAGAACTCGGGTTCCCCAATGTTATCAGGCCGTCTTTCACGCTGGGGGGAACCGGAGGAAGCGTAGCGTTTTCTAAGGAGAAGTTCGCTGACCTGGCAAAATGGGGGCTCGAAGTCTCCCCTGTGGGGCGCATCCTCGTCGAGGAATCGGTCCTGGGCTGGAAAGAGTTCGAGTTGGAAGTCATGCGCGATGTCGGCGACAACGTGGTCATAATTTGCTCCATCGAGAACTTCGACCCTATGGGAGTACACACCGGGGATTCCATAACCGTTGCTCCGGCTCAGACTTTGACCGACAAAGAGTATCAAATCCTCCGCGATCAGGCCGTCGCGATTATCCGGGAAATAGGTGTGGACACAGGGGGGTCGAATATTCAGTTCGCAGTTCATCCGGACACAGGCCGTGTGGTCGTCATAGAGATGAACCCTCGCGTGAGTCGTTCCAGTGCATTGGCTTCCAAGGCCACGGGGTTCCCCATAGCAAAGATTGCGGCGAAGCTGGCGATAGGCTACACGCTCGACGAGATCGCCAACGACATAACGCTTAAGACTCCCGCCTCTTTCGAGCCCACCATTGATTACGTCGTCACGAAGATTCCGCGCTTCACATTTGAGAAATTCCCCAGCGCTGACACGACTCTCACCACGCAAATGAAATCCGTGGGAGAGGTCATGGCCATCGGCCGCACGTTCAAAGAGTCGTTGCAAAAGGCCATCCGTTCGCTGGAAATCGACGTATACGGTTTGAACGCTCGCCTTTCAAGAGGGCTCCCCAAAGCTGAAATCCTCGAACGTGTGGGTCGGCCTACTCCGGATAGGCTCTGGTATGTGGCGGATGCAATGAGGGCCGGTATAGGCATTGATGAAATATATGGAGCTTGCGCTATAGACCCGTGGTTTCTCGGACAGATATCCCAGATTGTGGAAATGGAGAACGAGATATCAGGAGCCGCCTTTCTGGAAGGTGATGAAGCAAAGGACAATCTGAGAAGGGCCAAATCCTATGGATTTTCCGACATACACCTCGGAGCGCTCGCCGGAAAATCAGAAGACGGGATTCGGGAACTGAGAATACGCCACGATGTGAGGCCCGTCTTTAAACGTGTTGATACCTGCGCCGCGGAGTTCGAGGCCCATACCCCATACCTGTACTCTTCGTACGAAGAGGAGGATGAGTCTGGAGCGACCGATAGAAAAAAGATCATGATACTTGGCGGTGGTCCGAACAGGATCGGGCAGGGCATTGAATTTGACTACTGCTGCGTTCACGGGGTTTTTGCTCTGAAGGAGGATGGGTACGAGACCATTATGGTCAACTGCAATCCCGAAACAGTAAGCACGGATTACGACACGTCCGATAGACTCTACTTTGAGCCCCTGACCTTGGAGGATGTGTTGGAAATCGTGCATCGGGAAAAGCCTGATGGAGTCATCGTGCAGTTCGGCGGGCAAACTCCGCTCAAGCTCGCTGTGCCTCTCTGGAACGCTGGAGTCCCCATCATCGGCACATCACCGGACGCGATCGACCGCGCCGAGGACCGCAAGAGATTCAAGGAAATGCTCCTTGCTTTAGGCCTGAACCAACCTCCCAATGACATTGCACATTCCTACAGTGAAGTCGTCGAAGTGGCCCGCCGCATAGGATATCCCCTCGTAGTAAGACCGTCTTACGTTCTCGGAGGCCGGGCCATGGAAATCGTGCACAACGAGGAGGATCTCAAGGGATACTTAACACACGTGGTTCAAGCTTCTCCTGAACACCCTATACTTGTTGACGGATACCTTACAGGTGCCGTCGAGATCGATGTGGATGCAGTGGCTGACGGTCAAGATGTCGTTATCGGCGGCATCATGGAACATATCGAAGAAGCTGGCATCCATTCGGGTGATTCGTCGTGTTCCCTGCCCCCGTACAGCCTGGGACGCTACCACCTAGACGAGATCCGCCGCGTGACCCGTATGCTGGCCACAGAGTTGAAGGTCAAGGGGTTGATGAACCTCCAGCTCGCTCTGAAAGACGGCGAGATCTTCGTGATTGAAGTCAATCCCAGGGCCTCCCGGACGATTCCCTTCGTCTCCAAGGCAATCGGGGTGCCATTGGCAAAGGTGGGCGCCCGAGTCATGGCCGGAAAGACTCTTCGAGAAATCGGCTTCACCCAGGAGGCCCAGCCAGCTCATGTGAGCGTCAAAGAAGCTGTATTTCCCTTCATAAAATTTCCGGGCGTGGATGTGCTGCTGGGGCCGGAGATGAAGTCCACGGGAGAGGTTATGGGGATAGATCAGGAATTTGGGCCTGCATTTCTCAAATCCCAGTACAGCACGGAATTTCCCATACCCGCGGGAGGTAAGGTCTTCTTGAGCGTGGCGGACCGGGACAAAGCAGGCGCAGTAATAGTCGGGCGGCGCCTAAAAGAATGCGGCTTCTCGTTCGTTTGCACGGAGGGCACGGCCGCAGCTCTGCAGACTGCCGGGATTGCTTGCACCAAGGTAGGGAAAATTCACGAAGATGGAACCGTCGACGTGACCGATCTCATCCACCAGGGCGAGATTGCGCTGGTGATCAACACCTCGGCGGACAAGGAGTCTTTCCGTGACTCCTATCACATACGACTCGAGGCATTGAACCGTAATGTGCCTTATTTTACAACCGTCGCGGGAGCCAACGCATTGTCTCTAGGTCTCCGGGCCCTCCACCGGGGGGATACGTTCAGAGTGATGTCCCTGCAGGAGTACCACGGCAAAAAGTAGGAACCAACGGCCTACTCGTGGGAGTTCTCTATCATTGCGTCGGTGCCGGGGGCTTGTTCAAATATGTGTTTAAGAAATCTAATATGGCTCGGTACCCTTTGATCTGATTCTCTTTCTTGACAAATCCGTGACCCTCATCGTTAAACACTAAGTACTCGACGGGAACACCTCGTTTCTTGACCGCTTCTACGATTTCATCCGATTCGGCTTTGAGGACCCTCGGGTCGTTTTTCCCTTGAAGCACCATAAGCGGTTTGACGATTTTATCCGCGTGAAAAAGTGGCGAGATGCTTCGCAAGTATTCTTCTTCAGTATCGGGATTGCCAATTTCTTTGTACAAGGATTCCTTGAAAGGATCCCACCAGGCGGGAAAACTTTTCAAAGTTCGAAGCCAGTTTGATACTCCGAACATGTCTACGCCGAGGGCGAAGTCGTCCGGTCTGAACGTCAAAGCGGCCAGGACCATGTACCCACCGTAACTGCCGCCTATTATTCCGACTCGATTTCCATCCACATAACCGGTTGAATCGAGGTACTTTTTTGCCTCAACGCAATCTGCCAGATCATCCTTTCCGTGCTTGTGGTTGTCCGACCGGTAGAAAGTCTTCCCATATCCTGAGCTACCCCGATTATTGACTGCTATGAGAACATATCCGTGATTCACCAGATACTGAAAGAGTGGGTCGTAATGAATTGTGGATTGGCCGCCGGGCCCTCCATGCACCCACACCACTGCGGGAGCCCTGTTGGAAGGCTCAACCTGGTGCGGTTTATACAATATGGCGGGAATCTCTAGACCGTCGAATGACCTGTAATGAACCTGCTGAGACGGCACAAGGTCTTCGGGATTGATCTCCGGATTGAGCGTATTGGTCAGCCGCGAGTATCGTCGGGTTTCGAAATCATAAACATACAGATTGTTGGGCGATGTTGCGCCGTTGACATAGAAGCTCATCAACTTCTCAGCCTTTGAGATGCTCACCGATGTTATTTGGCCCTGTGGTGGTTCCGGCAGATGCACCAGTTGATTCGTGGAAGTATCGTAGATTCTGATTTCGGTCCTCGCATCGTTATTTATTCCAACTACCATGTACCTGCCGGAATGAGAAAAATGAGCGAATTCTATGTCCCAGTCGGCTTTCAGAACTGTCTCGGAATTACCGGACTGGAGATCGTAACGCTTCAAGTAAGTGAACTCACGACCCTCATCTGTGAGGTAGTACAAGCTCTTGGAGTCTACGCTGAATGTCTCGGGAGAATAGTTTATGTCTCCCTCGTGTAGAGTAAGGTGCTTGAAATCCCAGGTTTTCGTGTCGTACAGATATATATCCGAGTTGTCGCGAGTTACGGTCTTGCTGAAGGCAAGATAGCGCCGGTCTCTGGAGACGGCTCCAAGTCTATACGGTCCCTCAGTCTTAAAGACCATGTGGGGAGTGAAGGTCTCAATGTCCATGTCATAGACATCCATGAACTTCGGGTCTCTTTTGTTAGAGCCGAAATAGAAGCTCTTTTCGTCATAACTGATTCCGTAAAAAACTGACTTCGCCTTTTCATCCGGGGTTAAGTCTCTGGCTTTTCCGTCAAGCTCTTGGAGGTAGATGTGCCCTATTTCGTTGCCTCCGCGATCGCTCGAATAAAGGAAGCGTTTGTCGTGAGGCAAAAAGGACATGGCGAAAATTGAGTCGTCTTTGGAGAAGGTAACTTGGGAAGGCTCACCGCCCGCGACAGGGATAACGAAAGCATTAAATACGCCACTCTGGTTGCTGGAAAACAAGATCGACTTTTCATCGAAGGAGAAAGAACTCCCACCGATGGAGACCGTTTTCATGAACTGTTCAATGGAGTACTGCTTGACTTCCCGGCAATCACCCGGCGTAACCGTTAAGAATATTGCCAACAGAGAAATGGCGTAACATGTCAGGATTCTAAGTTTCATTGCTTCTCCTCGTACTGCAAATCGTATCTCTGTCACCGGGCCCGTGTCTGGTGCATGAAATCACGGCAATAAATATTGGTCCCTCGGCGGTTTTATTGGTTCCACTTTTTCAGAAATGATCTTCGGCAAGTGATCATCCTCAATGCCCGTGAATCCAACAATGCCCTCAACCCTCACCCAACCGCCTCGGTTCAATGTCTTCGATTCGTCGGATTCGACCAACACTCCTATGGGCTTGGCGTCCGCAGCGCAGCAAAACATCGACAACTGGTAACAAAAAAAAGAGTTCTCAGGCAACTTGTCGTCCCGATAAACCATACCTATCACAGAAATTTTTCTTCCCTCATAGGGCTTCGGCTCGAATACCAGGCGAAGCAGTGAGGGATTCTCGTAGACATGGAGGTCTCCGCTGGCACTAGGGAAAGCTTCATTTCCACCTGTCGCGGATCCGGACACGAGGTGGCGAGATGCCTTGCTCTTGATGTGACCGTATTGAGCCACATGAAACGAACGCTTCTTGGCCGCTTCCGGACTCAGTTGTGACACGACGGCTGTGGGCAGGTACAGCAGCGGTAATATCATTATTCCCATCTGCATGACGAGTCCCACTCCTCGTCTGCCACGGTTGTGGGGAGTGCAGTAGACGAGCGACATGAGAAAGAATCCCAGTATGGCAGTCCCAAGCTCCACCAACCACCAGTACTCCGGGCGCAGAAACTTTCCCAGGAGTGGGCCTCCTTCAATCTTCAAAAGAACCCAGAAGGCCAGAATCCATGCCAGAACCACGACCAACTGAAACAAACGGAAGAAAGAAGGCTTGTCTCGGTTACTGTCCACCCGGCAAACCTCCGAATCCGTATTGCAGGAGCATCATTGCGGCCAGAACCGCCACAAAGATTAGAAAGAACAGGGTGACAATGGCACGCTTGCGAAACATTGTCAGGTACATAAGTAACAATTTCATATCGAGCATCGGACCGAGAACCATAAAGGCCATTTGGGCTGTGTCGGGGAGCACGCCTCGAAATCCGGCCGCTATAAAGGCATCGGTCTCACTGCACAGGTTTAGAGCTATGGCAAGCCCCATCATCATGATGATTGCTATTGCCGGCGAAGCCAAAAGATCCCGTAGCGCATCAACCCCGATGGTAGTCCTGGCCAAAGCTGCAATAAAGGCCCCGATCACCAAAAACCTGCCCACATCAAAGAAATCATCACAAGCATGCTGCAGAGCGGCAAAAAAGCGCGCTGCCATGCCGTCGACCCCGGCACCATCGTCGTGTCCGCAGCAAGTCGACGCAGAGGCAAATCTAGAAGGGGCTTCGTCCAGCAGGATATTTCTCTTTCGAAACACGAAACTCATGATAAAAGCCACCGCCACTGCAACGGTGTATCCACAAATCATGCGAACAGCCAGGAAGCTCCAGTCGGCCCGATAGGCTAACCACGTGGAACCGGCGACAATGGGGTTTACTATTGGGCCTCCCAAGAGGAACGCGATGGCTGAGGACAATGGCACACCCTTGTGCAATAGTCTCCTGACAACAGGCACTATGGCGCATTCGCACACGGGGAATATGATACCGAGACCTGCTGCAATGAAAACAGCTTTATTCTTGCGACCGGCCAGCAATCGGCTCACCAATTCCTGAGGGAGAAAAGCCTCGATCAAGCCTCCGACAATGGAACCGAGGAGCATGAACGGCAGGGCTTCCACCATTATGGCCACGAAACTTATGGAAAGGTCGCCCACCATTTCATGGTACCCCGCGCGCTTCGCGAGCCAAAGAAAGCCTAATGCAAAGCAAAGGAAGGCTGCTTCGATTATCAGTGTGACCGCCGGTGTGGGTTGAGGTAATGCTAAGTTATCGACTTCGCCGGGGTTGGTAGGGGCGTGCTGCGTGCCAAGGTTGCAGGACGCGCAATCACCGGGTGGATGCTGATAGGCAATCTCGGTATGACTGTCGGCGCTATCTTCGGGCAAGACCGTTCCAATTGTCGAATTCATTGAGTAGCGGACGAGTATTAAGAATCAAAGGTGCCTCTAGCCCAGGAAGGTCCTCTCCGCGGGCATTCGTTGAAATCTTGAAGGACCGTTGCGCGGCGCGGCCAAGAAGACTTTTACCACAGGTCTTCATAGTTGACCAGAATCGCCCAAGACCAATTATAATGAATTTCGGAGTAAAACGTTGACTGACAGTCTGCCCGAAATGGCACCAACTATGTGGAGGCATTTTCATGCTTCGTTGTAGCTCTCTAGCTATGGAAGTTGGTATAAGAGGGTAAGTCATAAAGCGCAGGCTGGCATGGAGGGTCATGGTGCGGAATTTCTGCATCCCCGGATCTGCTAAGGGAGCACTGGCTATATTTGTGGGTCTTGTTCTGCTGAGCTGCGGGGCCGATGACAGGTCAATAACAGGGCTCGCCCAAAGGGGGGACTTGACCCGGATGCGCAGCCTTCTTGACAGAGGAGCCGATGCAAACGCAAAGGATGACGCCGGCCAGACAGCACTGATGATCGCTTCCAGGAATGGGGATCTCGAAATCGTGAAACTGCTGTCGGAAAAAGGGGCTGACGTTAATGCAAAGACTGCCTTTGGCAATACTGCGTTGATATGGGCTTCACTGGAAGGCCGTTCTAATGTTTTGGAACTGCTTCTGGAAAAGGGCGCCGATGTCAATGCAAAGAATAACAAGGGTGACACGGCTCTTATTTGGGCCTCCTTGGACGGCAACCTCGAGGCCGCGAAACTGCTTCTCGAAAAGGGAGCTGAAATCAATGCAAAGAATGACTTTGACGATACTGCTTTGATCTTGGCTTCATCGAAAGGTCATCTTGAAGTCGTAAGACTGCTTCTGGAAAAGGGCGCCGATGTTAATGCAAAGAATAACAAGGGCGATACGGCATTAATATGGGGTTCGTCGGAAGGCCACTTTGGAATCGTGAAATCGCTTTTGGAAAACGGGGCTGATATTAATGCGAAAAATAACTTTGACGATACGGCGCTGATGTGGCCTGCCTGGAGAGGTCACCTTGAAGTGGTGAGACTGCTTCTGGAAAAGGGCGCTGAAATCAATGCAATGGATGGTTTTGGCGACACGGCATTAATATGGGCTTCCAGCAAGAACAATCTTCGACTAGTGGAACTGCTCCTGGAAAAGGGAGCCGACATTACGGCCAAGAATAGCAAGGGCGATACGCCATTGATATGGGCTTCATTGGAAGACCGCCCTGCAATCGTGAAACTCCTGTTAGAAAATGGGGCTGATGTTCATGCAAAGAATGACTCTGGCGATACGCCTCTGATCTTGGCTTCCTCGAAAGGCCATCTTGAAGTCGTAAAATTGCTCCTGGAAAAGGGAGCCGAGGTCAATGCAAAGAATAAAAAGGGGGATACCGCCGTGATATTGGCTTCCGGGAAAGGCCACTCCCAAACAGTGAGATTATTGAAGGACCACGGCGCCAAAGAATAAATAGAATTGTTGCGGCTGTGCTCCGCTGTCAGCATACTGAAATCAACTTTTGAGTTTCAGCGGCTTGTCGCAGCAAATCAGACAGTCATCTGGTTTGCAAGTCTTTGATCCTTCCCGCAAGCAGTCACATTCTTTGACGATTTTGATTTCCAGCCCGCAGGTCTCGCAAACCCAAACCTGATTCAATTTCAGATCAGCGCAACATGACATCATCGTTCATCCCTCCTTGATGGTTCAACTGTGCTTGTTGATAGTGACCTTATGGTAATGATTGCAGTTG
>JBKQMK010000686.1:0-10505 GCA_052146735.1 Desulfomonilaceae bacterium
TATACCGTCCCGCCCCTTGGTCGTTTACGCTCGTGTTTGTCAGATTGGGTTATGCAGCGACTTGGGTCTGCAAGTGGCCGATCAACTGCGATGCGGATTCGCGGGAAAGGTCTTCAAAGCGGGAAACCTCGAACCGGGCAAGCATCTCTCCAATGTCAGTCTCGTGGTAGTTGGCTCTTCGGCTCAACGCAAATAAGGCTCTCACCTGGGCCTGGGTCGCCGTTCCAATGCCTCCGCTTTTCGATTTTGATCCCCCATCAACTGCGGCGCCGCTTGGTGCATTAGCTGCCACTTTGCCGTTGCCATTGTCTTCAGGAAACACTGGCGAAGGCTCTTTGCTGCCACTCTGCTGTTTTTCAGAGTCTGCGGCGGCGACGTGGGACACTTCTTCAGCTCCCGTATATTCCATGCCGTATCCTGCAAACCTCAGGGCTCTTGCGATGCTTCTCGTTTCCGCCAGTTCAACAAGTGAGTCTGCAAGTTTGGCATCTCTTTGGCTGTTGGCGGTGCCATAACCGATGTACTGCCCTTTGCCAGTGACAGCACAGCATTTGAAGACGGCGTACTTACCGTCCCAATTGATCATTTCCGTTTGCAGGCTTAGGCTGTCGTTTTGCTCGTGTGCAAGCCTTAAACGACCTCCAACGACCGGGAAGGTCCTTGTCTGCCACTCATTGTCTACTTTCACCTTGCGATGGATCAGCTCGCTTTCCAAAAACTGACCATTTCCGTTAGCGCTCATTTTCCTTTTCCTCCTTTGTTTTCAACGGTTTTTTGCAGAACTGCTTCCAACGCTGCGTGCAGGATTATCCGCAATCCCGCTACCAGTGCTTGTTTCATATGATCACCCCCTTCCTATTAATCCTTAGATATAGTTTTACGCAGGCATATAGGGGATATTTCAAATCACCGCTTCGGTACCCCGCACGGATCTCAGGCATAGATCCTGGGACTTCGACCGCGGGCGTAGAAGAGACAAAAAAGTGCGGCCAGAGCAGGGGGGAATGGGATCTGTATCGGGCACAGATCGGGCTAGAGATCGGTTTATTGAGTCGGGAAAACGTGCCGACACGTCCAAACGGCCCTACGAAAACAAGGATAAACTGACGCCGTCTCCAGAAACATCGGAGTTCCCGAAATACGAGCACAGAGAGTGTATGAACCACGCGAGGCACACGATTCTCATGGCTGGTAGGTGCAACACTCTGCAGTCTTGAAGGTTCAGCTCCATACCCAGGATGACAGGGTTGCCGGTGGCTCAATTTAGGGGGCATATCTTACGGGAGCGTGTCGCTCCTGTCGTCTTTCCAATAACATACCTAAAAACCTCAACCTTTTCCCGACAGGAGTCTTCGCGTGGCCTGTCAGTGTCCTTGTCTAGTCCGTCGAGGGGCGCAGTGGCACCTGATTTACTAAGAAATCTCAGCCGGAGCCGCATGGCAAAAAAACTGACCGACCCCTGAAAGAAAAATCCCCAGTTAGGGATCTCTATATGTAGAGGATAAGATTTCAGTGTGTGCGCGCAGGTACCTGTTCATTGAGATAAAATACACGACCAGTGTTCACGGTTCCGTTTCATGGAGAGCGCCCCTTGACATAAGGAGGCCGAGGCATTAAAATGTTAGCACGAGTGAACTAGACCGACGGAAGGAGGGCAACGAATGACAGATTGACCAAGCGCCATCTCAAAAACTAAACCTTACTTAATGTGATTCCCTTTTCCAGATTCCTACCTAATTCAGAAATTCCTTAATCAAGAACCACAATAAACACATTGGTATGCCGTTTTACGTGCATACACGTTGAAGGTTTCACAGGTTTACCTGACGCCTTCAACGGGATTGATTGCAGGAGTTTTTGAATGTCTATCACGACCAAAGGGACCCGAGACTCGTTCGAAGCTACCCCTGATCAAGAAGGAATGGAAAAGATTTACAATCACTACCGCCCATACATCTTCAAAATAGTCGGGAAATTCTACCAGTTTCGAGCTTGCGACCTCTGCGAGGACGCTGTCCAGGATATTTTTCTCAAGCTCATGGACCATGATTTTAGAGCAATTCGGTCATTCAAAGGATCATCTGAGCCGAAGTTCAAAGCCTATATCGGAAAGATTGCCCTCAACGAATGTCTGAAACTCATTAAGAAGCAGAACCTCGAGGCACAGATTCTGATAAGTGTGGGAGATGCACTGGAAAATAGCTTTGATGCAGATCCACTTTCTGACGACACACGATCTGACTTCTGTTGTGCGCCTTCCCCAGAGGATCTTGTTCTAAAACAGGAAGCAATTGCCCTGGTGAACGAAGGCCTTGATAAATTGTCGGATGACAAGCGAGAGACTCTTGAATTGAAGATGGACGGGATGACTCAGGAAGAGATAGCCAAAGAGCTGTGTACGGCGCCGCACAATGTTAATAACTGGGCTGCACGAGCGCAAAGGGACCTCAGAAACATCATACTTGATAGCCATCCGGACGTGAAAAAAGGTTCTTTCTTCTAGTTTTGCGAATTGACCTGGAGGGAGAGCGGGTATAAACCCCTCTCCCGCATTCTTTGTCTTGATGAGAGAAAGAAAAAATGGTCAAGCGGGGTCTTGTTGTAAAGAGACCAAGAAAATCTTAAAGGGGGAGATTAAAAGCCCCCTCGGCTAAAGCCGCCCAGATAAGGGGCACCACCTAATACTGACATACTGATTCCAGATTTATTCTTCTTTATTGATCCCACTTTCATTGCTCACGATCACAATTTCCAACAAAATCAGGGAGAAAACGCATGGAAATCGGACAGTATCTCACCAGCATAACAAATCTTTTAAACATTATTGAAGTGGCATACGAATACGGCCTGGGGCTGGACGAGCATGGCCTGACTGTTTGTTTTGAAGGGCACGATTTTGATACACCGACCTTACAGTTTGACGAAGAGACTCAAAGCTTTAATTGCCTTTGGCCTGACTGCCGTCTTCACGGAGGGGTCATAGACTTGGTTCAAGAATTGGAGGGCATACGCTTCATAGAGGCTGTCAATCACCTCGCGGAGCGTGTGGGGGTCGAGGCCTGGTATTCGGATAAATCAAGGCAGCAATTTGGAATAGAAGCTCCGGTCGTGGAACAAATATACGCTTGCCTGAAAGCTGCGGCGCGTATTTACGCGCAGTCCCTGGATGAGGCTATGGAATATCTGGAAGGTCGTGGCATTTCACGAGGCACGGCAGAGACACACTTAATTGGACGCACCCGTGGGAAGGACGATGTCAAGAAGGCGCTATTGGCAGAAGGTTTCGAACCAAGATTTCTGGTTCTCGCCGGCCTCATGAATCGAGAAGGCGACGATTTCTTCAGGGACAGGGTGATTGTGCCCATAAGAAGCAATGGAAGCGTGGTGAGATTCTACGGCAGGGCTCTTGATGATGAGAATACTGTGAAGCACCTTCGTATGAGGAATGACCGAACGATCGTAGGGGATGGGCTGTTCAACTGGAATGCGCGCCGTTCAGAAATCATTGTAACCGAGGGGATTTTCGACGCTCTCTCGCTGATAGATAAGGGTTTCAAGAATGCTGTAGCCACGTTCGGGACGCAAGGCATTGGTTCCGACCGGAATCTCATCCGAGTTGCCGAATCTTCAGTGCGCAAACTTTACTTTTGTTATGACGGCGACAAGGCCGGGCAGGTCGCTACCGCGAGGGACGCGTACCAATTGGAGGACATGGGGATAGACGCGAAGATCATAGACCTCGGCACACACGACCCCAATGAATTTATGCTCACGCATTCCGCGAAGGACTTTGAAGACCGGCTTTCTCAAGCGTCTTCGCCCGTCTATTGGGAAATCGGCCGGGTGGATCCGGAGTGGCGTGCAGAAAAGAAGATTGAGGAGCTGGAGAATGTTTTTCGCAGATGCAAGAAAATGAGGCCCCTTGAGAAGGAAGCGGTCATAGACAAGATTGTGGGACTCGGGTTCTATAAGAAGGTCTTGCGGGAACACATCGCCAAACTACCGGATGAGGCATCTGAAGACGCGTTGGCCATTGACCTGACCGACTGCCAACTTATTCATCCTGCCTTGGATTTCGCGGACAAAACCATGGTAATGACCGTTCCGCAACTTGTGCACGACCTCGAAAAGAACAAAGCCGAATGGGTCCCTTGGATGGTCACGTCCGGCAAAGAGTTTTTCCCCGTGACCCCTGAAGAACTTCGGAAAAGAAAATACTTTGCCAATTCCATCGTCGGGGCAGAGGAGCCTCGCTACACTCAGAGAACCATAGACGTATTCCTCAACGGTGCGGCAGAGGGTGATTTATCAAAGACTTTCATGTGGATTCTGGAACTCTTCAAACTCTACACAGATTTCCCTGACCCAAACACGTTTCTCTATCTGACCGCATGGGTCGTGGGCACATATTTTCATCCGATATTCAATTACTACCCGTATCTCCACTTTACCGGGACGAAGAACGTCGGCAAGTCCAAAACCATGAAGTTGATGTCCTGTCTTTCCTTCAACGGGACAATGTCCGTTTCGGTTACTTCGGCAGCTCAGTTCCGCATCATAGAAGCCTTGCGGCCGACCTTGTTCATGGATGAAAGCGAAGACCTCAATCAAAAGGGAGGCAGCGACAAGCGAGCCTTACTCTTGGGCGGTTATGAAGCAGGTTCGTCGGTACTGCGCGCGGAGAAGGAGGGAGAAAGCTACAAGGTAAGGCGATTAGGTAACTACGGTCCTCGGGCATTCGCATCCATTGAAGGATTGGAAGACACTTTGGCTTCCCGAACTATCCAGATTCACATGGAGCGCTCCTACAAAGACGACGTCAAGGAGAGGGAAATCAACCTGAGAGACCCAGCCTTCCAAGAAATCCGAGATCAACTCTTTCTCGTGGCCATGAACAAATGCCACCTCATAGAGGAATACTACGTGAGTATTAACAAGCCTGAGAATACCATATTCGGTGACCGGGAGTACAACCTCTTCAAGCCCATTCTAACGGTAGGTCACGCAGTGGGGACCAAGGAACTGGTCAACAAGTTAATTGATTTCGCAAACCTAGCCTACCGGCAAAAGGTCGACCAGTACAACGAAACTGCTGAAGAGAACGTTCTTTTGAGGTATCTAGTGGACACCATCAAGAAAGACGACTGGTTTCCAGCCAATGAGCTTCACGCCGGGTTCATAGACTTCATCAAGACCAACGCACTAGAAATGCACCGACAAATTACTCGATCCCGTTTGGGAACGCTGATGAAAAAGCTGAACCTAGTCTCCAATTTTAAAAGGTCATCGGACAGAACCACGAGCCTATACTTCATAGAGACGGCAAAACTCTTCAAGGTGGCAGAGAACTACTTGGCAATGTGACAGGGCCGACAGGCAAACGACAGGCAGATTAAGGGTACCTGTCGGAGACTACATTAGTAAAACAATAAGAATAATCATAGATTATAATATAATAATAAGTAAACTGACAAGTACGACAGGTACTCTGTGAACATAACGGGACCTTTTTCTCACATAGGTTTATGTGGTCTCTCTTCTTCTTCCTTGTAAAAGTAAAATATATGGCATCTTGTATTCATGATTTGCCTGTCATGCTTGTCAAATATTTGTATCATTTTGATATTACCTCCTTTTATACTGACATGCACTTTCCCATAGCCTGTCATGGTGTATGTCGGGATTGTCATCCTCCTGATTTGCCCTAACATTTTCGGTTGCAGAAAAAAATATCATTGACCCTGAAAGAAAAAGAGAATGGCGAGGATCATTATAAGTAGAACACAGTAGTTCAATAGACGGAGGTAAGAAGAAATGGGACCGTAGCGGTCTACATGATTGCCCTTTAGGCACCGATGATTCCAGCCTGATATTGAGACATTTAATTCTAGACGGCTTCTAATTCTGACTTCTGAAGGTTTTTTGCCGAACATAGCGGCGACAAATCAAAACTGTCAGGAGCAGGAAATTGACGCACACTAAGCCGTCGTACACCAAAGAAGAGTTCGTTTGGGAATCGGGATTAGATCCCCTAGCATTACGCATGTATGAAAAATGCGGATTCGTATCGAAAATCATGACAAAAGATAGAGAACGCCCCGACCTATGTTATTCCGCCCATGACTTGGCTCTAGTATTGCAGATGTCCACGATCCTGAAGACGGCCATATTGTCGAATATCAAAAAACGCAGAATCAATCTTAGGACCGCTTTTCGCAAGGCACGCGCATTGATGTAGAACCCATACCCTACTGACCGGGCAGGGGTCGGTAAGACGACCCCTTGGCCCTGGCCAAAACCAATTCCAAGCATACTAAAGACTTCCTGATTCATCCTGCACGAGAAAAACCAATATTTTTTAGCTTGATTTCAAATTATACCCACAGACGGCTATCGTTGCTCGGCCCACCGTACGGTGGTCCCGTGAGCAATTGGGAACCATTAACACAACAACACGACTGAGTTTACGCAAGGAGAATAAAATGTCAAAAACCAAAATCCAGTGGACTAATGCTACGTGGAATACGCTAACAGGGTGCACGCCCGTTAGCCCAGGGTGCGCGAATTGCTACGCCAAAAAGCATACCTTGAGATTGCAGTGCAACCCGAACCCCAAAATCGCCCACAAATACCGTAACGGTTTTGATCTTACCGTCCATCCTCAGTACCTCGATCAGCCCCTGCGTTGGTCCAGCCCTCGCATGGTGTTTGTGAACAGCATGAGCGACACATTCCATCATCAGGTTCCCGAGGACTATCTCCAGCGCCTCTTTGAAGTTATGGCCGCCAGCCCTCGGCTTGTATTCCAAATCTTGACTAAGAGAGCCGAGCGGCTCGCCGAAGTGGGCCCAGTGCTTCAGTGGCCGGATAATGTGTGGGTAGGGATAACTGTGGAAAGCGCCGACTATCTATACCGGTTGGATCTTCTGAGACAAGTACCCGCAACGAGACGCTTCGTCAGCTTTGAACCTCTCATCGGAGAAATTGGAGACATCAATCTTGAGGGCATTCACTGGGTAATCCTGGGCGGCGAGTCGGGCTCCAAAGCACGACCGATGGACTTGCAGTGGGCCAGAGACATCCGGGACCAATGCATGGACAGCGAAGTACCCTTCTTCTTCAAACAAGCAGGCGGCAGAGGCCGCGAGAAAGGAGGCAGACGACTGGACGGTCAAGAGTGGAACGAGTTTCCGACTCGGGTCACACCCGCATAAGGCCGGCGGCGTCCATTACAGTGGCAGATTGAGACTGCTCTTGATGCGCAGGGCTCTTAAAAAAGAGAATAGCTTCTTATTCCTGAATACCTTCCGTGCCCTCAATGTGAAGTACTCAAATGACTGCGGACATCATGTGATGTAGACCTATTGAGATTTTCACTCGAAAACTGTCCTCAGTCTGATCAAATCACGGACGAGGCTCCTGAAGTCTCGTCCCAAAAACAACGCGGGGCTGCCTGTGACCGTAAATCGTCCTGAGCAGCCTTCGCAGGAGTTTCAAGATGGAGATCCACGTCAGCCACATAAAAGTAGCCCTGGAAGTGACGAAGCAAGAAATTGAATTGGCTTGCGGCCTCATTGGCGAAATCTATCACGCTTACCCAGGATCTGCCTTTGAGGGAGACCTGGATGAACTGGCAAGACTGCTCGGAAGCGCCAGTGATTGTCTGAAAATCTTTCAAAATCGCGGCTGCAGGAATGACCGAATTGCGCGGCAGTGCTGGGGCAATCACCCTGGTTGTGAGGACATTCAGTGCGGCTCTTGCCAAGTTCAGTCGCTCTGCTTTGAGGAGACCGGGAACCGCTATGAGCGGGATCTGATGGCTCCAGAGGCAGAGGAGCACGATGGAGGTACATAATGAACGTGAAGTAAGGCGACCTGGAACACAGCAACAATGTATTTGGAGGGGAGAACCGATAGCCAATTACGTTTCAAAGGATGATCTCAGACAAGCAATCATAAATTGACCTGGGATTATTAGAATGACCAATAACCCGGACGAGATGAAATGGCCCTTACACAAAGAGCCATTCTGTCTCGCCTCGTGGACAGGCACTGGGAAACCAAAAATGATGATCGGGACGCGGGCAAAATTTCAACCACCGTATTAAGCCGTCTGGCCCGCATCCATACTGTCGAAAACTACAAAAACCAACGTTCAACAAAAAAGCAAGAAAGGGGATTACTATGTCGCATTACCTTACCTACGTTTTGATTCCGAGCGATTCTGAAGATATCGAGGCGACGGTCGCCAACCTTTTGGCGCCTTATGATGAGAATCTGGAGGTGGATGAATATGAAACAGCGTGTCAATGCAGGAGATTGAAAGCCAGACTACGTGCTACAGAGCTGGTGGAGAAGGAATTAGGAAAGATAACAGAGCCGGAAGGGCTATTGAAAGCCAGGACTAAAGCCGAGTACGAGCAAATTGCTTGGTGGTATGGTTTAATCGCAAATCGTTCAGAGGTACAAAAGCTCATCCGGGAGGAGTTGTTGAAAACTGAAGATCCTGATCAAGATTGTTTCTATTGCGATGGCACAGGAATACGTCGAACCAGATTCAACCCCAACGGCAAGTTTGATTGGTGGCAGATAGGGTGTGATTACATCGAACCTTTTGCAGACTGCAGCAAGGATTACTCAGAGACCGACTACTTTGGATATATTGCACCGGTGAAAACCTTGGATCTGAATACTATTGAAATCCCTAATCGCATCGTTACACCTGACGGGACTTGGCACGAACGAGGAACCCGTGGAGCCTTCGGCATTTGTGAATGCATAAAGCCTGACTGGCACCTATCCGCAATAGAGATTCTGGAGCAGCATAAAGACAAATTATTGGTCGTAGTTGATAGCCATTGCTTGATATAGCCGGTTCCCTTTCTTCCGTCCATACGTCGTTCACGCAATTATTCAGCACCGATTCATCAATGACCTGGGAAAACAGCTCTCTTCAACCTTCTTCCGCTTAATCACCGGCACACTGTTTGAAATAGTGCGCTGTAAAACAACAAAAGCCTGCTCAAGACGACCAATGGTCACAAGCAGGCATTCAAAGGAGTTTGAATATGTCAATCGATATCAATGACTACATAGACTTCGCGCTGGCAGGGATCATTGAGCAGATCGATGAGGTTCACCGCCTCGGGAATACGCTCAGGGACGCCTCCTTGGATCGTTCCGCTTTTTCAGATGCCATGAACAAATTGGAGCAATTATTGAGAACAGTCAGTGACAGCGTGGAGATTTTTCAGAACTACGACGGCACCTACGACCGAATCTGCCGCTGGTGCTGGGGGCATCACCCCGGCTGTTATGAAGTTCAGTGCAGGTTATGCGAGGTTCAACGCCTCTGTTCCGAAGAGACTGCGTGTCGGCTAGTAGAGGGCGAGAAAGCCCCTGACGTAGAACAAGAGAGCAGGAGGAACGCCATGCAGGAGAAATAGGACAAACCCCGTTTCAAGGGCAACGGAAGAGAAATTGCTGGAGCGAAAGCCAAAATACATGATCCATTAATTTACTGATTACATCTAATATACTTATAATACGTATTATTGTATGTATACAATCATCCAAGACCCCATACTCATCAAGCACTTCATACCTTCATTTATGACTTAACATATCAATATTTAAATAAAAAAGGAGGACAGCGTCCAAATTATTCAACACGGCTGAAATAGCCGAACTCTTGTGGGTAAAGCCCTCAACTCTCAGAAGAGGGTTCATTATGATTGTATCCCGCACGTCAAACTCGGTCGGACAGTGCGGTCTAATCCCAAGGACATTGAACAATGGTTACTGCACAGAGCCGAGGTAGGGAGGGCAACACTGGCTCCCCAAATCCAGTGTAAATTCTAAAACGTTCGAAAGGAAAGAAAAATGGCAAACAAAGAAACTACAACAGGAAAGCTCTCAGAGATTTTGAAGAAAAAAGTGGAGGTAGATTTTTGCTGCCCCAGATGTGAAGGGACGAAACTTTATGAAATGCAGGGCACAGGGCACCTAGTTCGTGTGTTCAGTGACGGAGAATATTCGGTTGACGGGTCCGATCGTATTGAACCCGACTGGCTCTATTATTGCTGCGGAGAGTGTGGCCATGTCATTTGCGATGGTTTTCACCAGGGAACAGGAGGCGTAGTGAGAGACCCATTCGACCTTGTAAACTGGCTCTTTGAAGAGTGTCTCGATTCTGTCAGGCAAGCCGCGTACGAAGGAGATCAATTCCCCATTATTGACTGAAAGTTGATTTAATCGAGAGGCATCAGCCTCTCAGCCTCCGCCTGTCCCTCCGGCAGGTAGGGGGCACAAGGCCAGCACGGCTGGCACCAAAGTGGAGCAATGCTCTGCGGGAAATTAGTTAGACGGAGGCATTTGAAATGGTAGGTATGGTTGAAAAAGAATTGATGACGCCGGATGAAGCAGCTGAATTGTTTAGTGTCAGGAAGAAAACCTTTTTGAGATGGGCACGGGAAAAAGGAATTGAGCGCGTCAAAGTCTCATCC
>JBKQMK010000687.1:0-7040 GCA_052146735.1 Desulfomonilaceae bacterium
CAGCCTTCTTTTTCAAAACACAGATCAAGAATTCCTCATCGTCTATTAATCAGCACATCCCCATGCACGAATGGGCTTTAATGCGCTCCCGCCCACATCTTCCCCTCTTCTTTATATCTGAGGGTTAAAGGGTAAATATAAATCGTTGAGGGTTGGCCTGATCAAGATAGACACGTCATACGCATGCGTCTTGCCACAGTGAGCTCACATCAAGAACCAGGCGGGGAATCGAACTGGCCTTTCTTTCCGCTTTCTTCTTTACCATTTCTTCTTTCCCCTTCTTATATTTGTGGGGTTTCTCGCTGGAATGTTGGACTGCCCAGGGTTCCGGGCTTCGACGAGACACGAGCATCGCAAATTCGGGTGTGGCGACAAGCAATACCGAAATTCGGCAGGGCCGGCACCTGCCGACCGCAACCTCCGTCCAGATAGCCGTATACAAGTGGGTGCCTATGTAGAAGGCCTGTTGGGGGAGGCAGGACATTGGGGGATGTAATCTTCCTCCAGGCCAACTCAGCCGTCGGTATACGCTTCGGCTGACTCGCACCCGGGCACGTGTGAGTTCAAAGCATCTGCTGGTGGCTTCTCTTGGACGAGTGGTAGCTAGCTAGAATCAGTAGCGCCGGCATCTTGCCGGTCCATCCGTTTTGTAAATCGTGCCTCCGAACATGAAGACCCCCGACCTTACGATCTACCGGAGAAGGCTTCCACACTGGCGAAAGCCGGGGGCTGTATATTTCGTCACTTGGCGCCTTGCCAAGCAACAGCCCGGTCTCGGCCCCGAGGAGCGATCCTTGATAGTGGCCGCCATCAAACATTTCGAAAACCAGCGTTATGTAGTTCCGGCCCATGTGGTCATGGACGACCATGTGCATGTCCTGGTGCTCCCTCTCGAAAGTTTTGCCCTTCACCAAATTGTTCACTCGTGGAAGTCGTTTTCGGCTAAGCAACTGGCAAATCACTCGGGAAGGACAACCCCTATTTGGCAACGAGAATACTTCGATCGAATCGTGAGGGATGAGGAAGAATTGATGGAAAAGGCGCAATACATTCTTGGTAACCCGTGGAAAAAATGGCCACTTACTAAAGATTACCCGTGGCTGGGATTTGGTTCCTACTTTTGACCAACCGGCAAGATGCCGGTGCTACTGGTCTTTGGTCACGCTGTCTGCCTGTTTCTTTGCCAGGCCATCTTCAATCTACCCACCGCACAAATTCGCTCAACCCGGCTCTCGAAGACCTGAATTCATTGATGGGAGCCTGCGTTTCAGGCATTCCCAGTGCTATGGAGATCACCAGAATTTTGGCTTCCGGTATGTTTAGATGGTCTTTCACCTCATCTTCATACATTTTGACCAGACCTATAGGACACGAGGCCAAGCCATGGCCTGCTGCGGCCAAGAGCAGGTACGCCATGAACGCTCCAATATCGGCCATCCTCTCGGAGGGAGACGCCTCATCAAGAAAGATGAGAGCGACGGCCGGCGCTCCGTAGAAGTTAAGGCTCCCCTCGTTGATATAACCCGACAAATCAGTGCCCATGCGCTCCAGCAAGGGAGCCATCCCCTCCCCGCACTCTCTGGCCCTCTGCATAAAAAGATCGGGAAGAGGCCGGCTCGATCCAGGCCCACAACTGAGGCCGCGTTCCCGAAACGAACGCATGAGCCTGCGTGAAAGCCTCCTCGTCTCCTCCTCCAGGACCATGTGTACCTCCCACGGCTGCATGTTCATTGCCGAGGGAGCGCGGGAGGCTTCCGTCAGTATTGTCTCGAGCAATTCCCGGGACACGGGCTCATCCCTGAAGGCCCGGGTGCTCCTTCGATCCCGAATGGTGTCGATAACGTCCATGCGTACCTCACTTTGGCCATAGGTGGCTGATTCCCCCGATCACTTGTCATAAAGACCGAAAATAGATATAGATTACTTTGGACGTCACGGGAAGGACTTTGCAATCGGCTCGCTAAGCATCAAGTTACGCGGGCAAAAATCCCCCCTTCCCCCCTTTACAACGGGGGGCGTGGACCTGGATTTCTCCCTCTCTTCTGAGTGGGGATTGAGGGGGATTTTGAACGTCGCACCCGAGGTGGCGCCTTCACCAGAGCTCTTATTGATCTCCCGGAGAAAGAATGCTCGTACATAAACAGCTTTTCCTGACCCTATGCGCCCTCGTGTTCCTGTTGTGGGGACCTCACAATGCGCCTGCCGCACAATTTGTCGATTTATTCAGGGCAGGACTCGATGCAGAAGACGCAGGGAACCTTGATGAGGCGCTCAATCAGCTTTCTGAAGCTATCAAGATGTATGGCAATTCAGCCCAGTGTTGGGCCAAACGAGGGGAAGTGTACTTGAAGAAAGGCGATCCCCAATCCGCTATAAAGGACCTCACGCAGGCCGTAAAGCTTGATCCGGCTTACGCTGCGGCCTTCACTCGTCTCGGGTTCGCTTATAATGCCGTTAATGACTACGATAGAGCGGTCGACGCACTAAACGTTGCGGTCAAGCTTGACCCCGCCTCTTCCGAAGCCCTCAATACAAGAGGCTTCGCCTACAACGGTAAGGATGACTACGACAGTGCGATCAAAGACTTTGATAAGGCTATCCGTTTGAATTCAGGAGACGCAAGATACTACAACAACCGGGGGTTTGCCTTGAACGGCAAGCACGAATACGAGCGGGCCATCGAAGATTTTGACAAAGCTATCAAGCTCGACTCGACCAAGGCCATGTACTACAACAACAGGGGCGTGGCTCACATGAGGCTCAAAGACTACGACCTGGCCCTCGAAGATTTCGACAAGACACTGAAGATAGACTCAAAATTTTCCTCTGCATATCACAACCGCGGCATGGCCTTGAGCGGAAAAGGTCGTCACGATAAGGCAGTGGAAGAATTCAGCAAAGTCATCGAGATGATGCCCTCTTCGCCAGTTTTATATAAGGACAGGGGCACGGCGTACAGGAAGCTCGGGGAATACGAACTGGCAGTCAAAGACTTCGAGAAAGCCATCGAGCTGGACAAGAAGTTCGCGCCCGCTTATGCGGGCCTTGGTCTGCTGCATGCTCTAGCGCCTGGACCACCTTTGCGGAATCCGGCCCAGGCAGAGCGTTTGGTAGAGAAGGCCGTCACTCTCACCAAGGGGAACAGCCCGGATATGCTTCAGACTCAGGCCGAGGTGCAATATGCGCTAAACCAGCGGGCCGCTGCGGTGAACACTCTTCGTAAAGCCGTTGCAATGGCACCAGGGAATAAAGAGTACTCCGAGTTGCTGGCGAAATGGCAAGGTTCAGCCTCGAGCCCCCCGCCGCCTCCGAGTCGGGAGGCTAAAACAACCCCCTTTACTACCCTGTGGTGAGGGGTCGCGACGTGACGGGCGATTCTGAATGAATCAGCAAAGTGAAGCTATTGCCAAATACGTCCGAGATCATGTTCGATCCGGCCGACCAGGCGGGGACGGAAAGGTGGCTTCGGCCACTGCGAAACGCTTTGAAAAGGCTTTCTCGGTTCTTCCCGAAGATGTCTCAGAACTCTTCCTGTCCGGAGCACGAGATTTGACTGTTGTCGTCATGCCCGACGTGGGATTGCCCCTGGGCATGAGCACAAAGAGCCAGGGCCCACCAGATGCGAGGTCATATCGGATCATGCTTTACGAAGAACAGCAGGAGTGGCCGGAAGACCTGTTCTTGGGAGCATTCCTACGCGAGTTGGGACACGTCGTGGCCCAGAGGCCGCCAGAGGACGAGTGGCCCAAGTCACGCGGGGACCGGGCCCGTTATAAGGAGAGAATCGAATACATAGCTGACGCCATGGTCTGGAGATGGGGCCTGAGACACTACAGCATGCGCCATCTTACAGCCACTTACCCGCCGCATTGGGTTGAGAAAATAGTGGTGGAAATCGGAAAGGTCCTGTTGGAGGAGAACGAGGATTGAGGGTTGGTCTAGGAGTATAGGCTGGGCAAGAGCCTCGCAATACCGGATCTAATCAATGGCAGATCTTCCTGAATTGTTTTCCAAAAAACGTTCACGTCAACAGCGAAATACTCATGGATTAGTTTGTCACGCATACCGGCCATTTCTCGCCACGGGATGTCCGGATGCTTTGTTCTAAGTGTCTGGAGAATCTTCTTGGCAGCCTCTCCCAGAACTTCAAACGCCCTTGTGACAGCGAAGAGTGTCTTCTGATCTTCCCGAAATTCCTCGAAACTCATTCCTTCGACAAATTGTTGGAGCGCCGTGACCGCCTCAATTATATCATTCAGGTAGTCCTCGTAATCCCTTTTCATAGATAGACTACCTCACTGAGGACGTGCCTTCCTATGGCGGGTTTCAGTGAAGTCTTCATGACCAGATCCACTTTTCGGCCTATTAAATCTTCTAACTCGTATTCCATAGTCATGAATCGGAATAGGCTTATGGGCTCCTGAAATTCCACGAGGATGTCTACATCGCTGCCTCGGCTTTGATCGTCTCTCACGTAAGATCCGAAGATGCCAAGAGATGTTACCCCGTATTTCTCTCTAAGGGCTGGGAGGACTTCTTTAATTCTCAATACGATCTGTTCACTGTCGGTCATGTTCGTTAGACTTCCGCATCTGCTTGCCGGTTCCCCGAAACGGTTCCAAAGGCGATGAGCCGCAGGGAGCTTTCGCACCCTTCGTTACTTCTTCACCAGAGCCGCTGCTCGGGCCGCAACATTGTCCAGGCTAAAGCCAAAGCGCCTGAGCACTTCGGAACCGGGCGCGGAGGCTCCGAAACGATCCACGCTGATTGTCGCTCCGTGATCGCCCACCCATTGGGACCAGCCAAGAGAAGAACCCGCCTCGATGGCAAGACGAGCCTTGACTCCGCTCGGCAGTACGTGATCCCGATACTCCTGCGGTTGTTCCAGAAAGAGCTCCCAGCATGGCATGGAAATGACTCTGGCCCGGATACCTTTCTCCGCTGATAGCTTCTCCTGGGCCTGCATGGCCAAGTGTACTTCAGAGCCGCTGGCTATCAGCAGAATATCCGGAGTGCCCTGCACATCCGATAAAATGTACGCTCCTTTTTCAAGACCTGCCGCATTGCCGTAACGTCCCTGGTCAATGATGGGCAAGTTCTGCCGGCTCAAGATCAGTGCGGAGGGTCGAGAGTGTTGCATGGCTACCCTCCACGCAACCGCGGTCTCGTTGGCATCCGCGGGCCTAATGACCATAAAGTTGGGAATGGCCCTCAGCGAAGCCAGATGCTCCACTGGTTGGTGCGTGGGGCCGTCCTCACCCACGGCAATGCTGTCGTGGGTGAAAACGAAGATGGAATGGACGTTCATCAAGGCAGCGACCCGTAGAGAGGGACGCAAGTAATCTGAAAAGATCAGGAAAGTGGAACCGTACGGCATAACCCCGCCGTGCAAGGCCATGCCGTTAACCATGGCGCCCATTGCATGCTCTCTGATGCCGAACCGGATGTTCCGGCCACCGGCGTTCTCAAAGGACTGGTCCCCTGATCCCGATATCAGGGTTTTGGTGGAAGGGGCGAGGTCAGCGGAACCTCCCAATAGATTGGGGACCCGTTTTGCAATAGCGTTGAGGACCTTACCGGAAGCCACACGCGTCGCGATGGCCCCATCCTCCGGTTTGAACGTCGGAATGTCCGCATCCCAATCACGGGGCAGTTCTCCACGGACCTGCCGCTCAAAGCTTTCGGCTTCGGAGGGAAACTCTTTTCGATAAGCGCCGAACATGTCTTGCCACTTGGTTTCCAACTCTCTGCCGCGGTCCAGAGCCAGCGAAAACTGGGAAACGGCCTCGTCCGGTATATGAAATGACGGCTCCGCCGGCCAATCGAATGCCTCCTTAGTGGCTTTGAGGGCTTCATCGCCCAGCGGCTCTCCGTGGGCGCTAGCGCTGTCCTGCTTGGGACTGCCGAACCCGATATGGGTCCGAATCATTATGAGCGACGGCCGTTCGGCCTCGAGCCTAGCATTTAGGATCGCATCCTCTATTCCGCCAATGTCGTTGCCGTCCTCGACTCGCTGGACATGCCAGCCGTACGCCTCGAAACGACCCTGCACATTCTCGGTGAACGTCAGCGCGGTGTCGCCTTCAATCGTGATGTGGTTGTCGTCATAGAGATATATGAGTTTGCCCAGCTTGAGATGGCCCGCAATTGAAGCAGCTTCGCATGCTACGCCCTCCATGAGGTCCCCGTCGGACACTATGGTGTATGTGAAATGGTCCATCAGCGGAAAACCGGGGCGGTTGAATTGTGCGGCGAGGAATCGTTCAGCCACAGCCATTCCGACCCCCATGCCGAAACCCTGTCCAAGCGGGCCTGTTGTAGCTTCGATCCCACATTCCAGGCAATATTCAGGATGGCCCGGCGTCTTGCTCTCCCATTGGCGAAACTGCTTCATGTCCTCAAGCGAAATGCCATAACCGGTAAGATGAAGCAGAGAGTAGAGCAGCGCGGACCCGTGTCCGGCCGAGTGAACAAAACGGTCGCGGTTGGGCCAGCACGGATTAGCCGGGTTGTATCGCAAGAACTTTGTCCAAAGCACGTATGCCATAGGAGCGGCTCCCAGCGGGAGACCCGGGTGCCCTGACCTGGCTTCTTGGATGGCATCCGCGGCTAAGATTCGCAGGGTGTTAATACAGACTTGGTGAAGATCTTTTTGACCATTGCTCATTTAACCATCCTCCAAAAGGCAGGGACAAACCTCATAGGCCCTGAATTGAGCGTATGTCATAATCCCAGGAAATGCCCACCCTTCCCTCTCCCACCAAGGGAGAGGGTTTTAAAGTCCCCTCCCTCTACGGGAGGGGGAAGGGGGGAGGGTGACAATCGTCTGATACTTCAGATACTATCTCGGTATTTTTGCGCCTACAGGGGCGAACCCTGAGTCTCCGTCACACAGATCATTGGCTGCCGGCTCATGAGTATCGCCGCAGAACGGACGCCGGACATAATACCCAATTTCTCGCGATTTTTCACTGCTTGTTCGCACCTAGCAATTCAAGCATCCTATCTGATTCCGTAGTCGGCAATTCGCACTGATAGTT
>JBKQMK010000688.1:0-4325 GCA_052146735.1 Desulfomonilaceae bacterium
CATTCACGCTTCCATCGATTCAACCATTAGCTCAATTACCGACTTAACCTCCACAGGCATATTATATCTCGCTTGGAGGTCGCTGAGCTGACTCAGGCAATTCTGACAGGACGTGGTAATGATATCGGCGCCTGTACTCATGATCTGGTCGTGTTTCATCCGGGCGTGCTCCAGCCGCTTCTTGCCCATGTCAGTGTTCTGGCCGACGCTGCCACCCCCTCCGCAGCAGATGCTGTACTTGCGGTTCGGCCACAGTTCAACGAAATCAATAGCCACGGCACGGATAAGTTCACGCGGGGGCTCGTAAATTCCCAACTTGCGACCGACATTGCAAGGGTCGTGATACGTGACCCTGCCTTTGATAGCCCCAGGCTTTATCGGTAGCCGCCCTTCCTCGTGAAGCTTGTAGGCGAGTTCCACCACGGACATAACCTCGAAGCCCAATGGTTCGCCCAGCCAATGCTCAGCGTCGTTTCGGAGGATCTTGAACCCGTGGCCGCACTCGGTGGACAGCAGGACTTTCACCCCAAGCCGCCTCGTCTCCTCCACCAGGTTTTTCACCAGGGTGGTCGCGGCTTTCGTATCTCCCAGATAATAAGCCCAATTGGTAATGTCGAAGAACTTGGATGACAGGGTCCAATCGACACCCGCGTAAAAGAAAAACTTGAGGTAAGTCTGAAACATCTGGGGGTTCGAGGTGTATTCCCGGGGATTGGGGACGTACAGAAACTCCGCTCCGTGCCGGTCAAAGGGGACGGCCAGGCCGCCCTCTTCCACGCCCTCCATTTCTTCTTCAGCCTCTTCAGCCATCCACTCGGCAGTGTCAACAAACTCTTCTGAGGCGATTCCGGTATTGTTGCCTACTTCAAGGGCTTTTTCTACCCCTTCCACTATTCGTGCAGGCGCCTTGCCTCGGTTTCGCGCCAGAGAGCGCAACTCTCGGACGATCACGTCCATCTTGAGGCCCTTTGGGCAGTCCGTGGTGCAACGACCGCAAAGAGTGCAAGCCCAGATGAACTCCGAGTCTGCCGCTTCTATCTCTCGGCCCATCAGGACTTTTCTGATGAGCTTTCGCGGATTCATGTCCGGATAGCCGTCAGTCAAAAAGCATCTAGAAACACACTCACCGCATGTCAAACAAACCCGGAGGTTTTCCCCGCCAGGGACGAGAGCAATTTGTGAGGAAAGGTCTATCGCGGTGCCATCAGATGCCGGTGCCATTGCTTACTCCGAATTTGTTCAGTGCAGATCCTTCGCGCAGGGAAGAGCAGAACCGGTTCACTAGCCTGTTTAATCGCGCGGGCTCGTTGGCAGCTATCGAAGCGTACCCGACCCGAGGGCCAAAGCCTTGCGGCAGATTCAGTTTGTCCAATATGCTCTGTACGCGAGTTGCCGCCCAGTCAGTACCGGTATCGGAAGCACAATTCCCATGATGGCATCCGATGGCCAGCACTCCTTTTGCGCCAGCCGCCAGAGTAGCCCAGAGAATAGATTCTGAAATCCGGCCCGCGCAAGGAACCGGAAAGAACAGAACCCCTGTGGGCAGGTCAATAAGAGACATGATGCGACCAGCGGATCGCTGACATCCATAGATTACTATTGGCTCGGATTGGCCCTTTTCTGCTTTGGCAAGGAATGAGACCACATCCTGCTCAGGGAACGAATTAAGATCCAGCGCGAGTCGAGGACACTCGGAGACGCAGATTCCGCATTCTCGGCAAATCGCAGCAGAAGCCTGGACTGTCGATCTTGAGGCGCCTCGACCTACGGAAAACGCTGAGTGCGGGCATATTCGATAGCAGGTGAGGCATCGTATGCACTCTTGCGTCACTGAAACCGTCTCATCATCCTTCCGAAGCGAGGCCCACATTATCCAAGCTCTCGCGTGGACCGCAGCAGAGGCCGCCTGCGCGGTCACTCGCACTAAGTCTGTTTCTCCTGTGATCTCCCCCACCGCGAATATCCCATTCCTGAAAGACCGCCCTGAATGGCAGTGAATGCTGTCAGACAGCAAGAACCCATCCTCGTCAGAGTCATTTCCGCAGGCTTCGCGCAGGACCTGAGGTACTGACTCAGGGTCCGGCCCTTGCGCTGCCCGGATTTCATGGCAACGGAGCGATACATTTTCCCCTGTTTCGATAACGTCTTGCACGGTGATGAGAAACTTCTCTCCGCGGTCCTCGACCGAAGCCCGCTCGACAAGGGGGAGCTCCGCGCCAAACCTGTAAAACTGTACACCGGCTCGCCTGGCCGAGTCGTAAAGAGACTCGCCGAACAGATGCGAAACGGGCGCATGCTGAAAGATTACAAACGATTCCCCCCCCGCCTGCTTATTCTCGATGGCTTGCCTGATTGCCGCCATTCCCGCTGCCGGGTTCGAGCGCGGGCCGTAATTGAGAAGGAACGCAACCTTGCGACCATCGCCCGAAAACCTTTCAGAGGAGACGAATTGGATGCCTTGCGGCAGGGTGGACGGAAGCGGCTCAAATTTGATTCCGGACGTTAAGAACAGGCAACCATAAAGCCGCCGCTTGCTGGAGCCGAAATCGGAATAGAAGCCAAACCCTTCTCTCCGGATCTCCGGAAGCGCGGGCAATTCGTGCACTTCTATACTATTCATTGATTCGGATAGAGACCGCGCGTATTCTGCGAGATCCAACCGGTCATCCGGGCAATAAAGCCGGGAACCCTCGGAACGGACTTTGACCATAGTTACGGATAGACCGAGTTTACTCAGGGCCTGGGCCGTTATCAGTGCCGAAAGATCGCCACCAATTACAAGAACCGGCAGCAGCATAGTGGGGTCTGAGCAACCGGGGTCCTGGTGGATCATGAGCATTTCCCAAAGAGGTCTGCAATAATCGCGGCCGCAGTCTGCCCGCCGTCCATGAGGGTCTCCTCGATGTCCCTGGGACCACTACACGTTCCCGCAACGTAAACCTTTGCAACGCCGGTGCGGCCACCACCCAAGAGATCTTTTGAAGAGAGAAACCCGAACTTGTTCGTCTCCAACCCGGCCATCCGGGCTATGGCCAAAGAGTCAGGCGACGGCCTCTGACCGATGGACAAGACAATCCGGTGAAAACTCTCCCGCACGTTGCGGCCGGAATCTTCCCGGATGATCTGGAGCATATTGTCGCTTCCCTGCACGATTTCTCCCGGAACACCCTGAATCAGACGGATTCTGTCTCTCCGCGCCTCCGCCAGCAGAGATCCGGCAAATTTGCCCGCGACTTGGATGTCTATGTAGAAGATCGTTATCTCCCAGTCCTCATGTTCCTGGCGCAACTTCAGAGCCATCCTTAGCGCGGACTCACAGCAATATTGCGAGCAATAATTAGCCCCGATTGCAGCGTCCCTGGAACCCACGCATTGGAAAAAGGCTATTTGGACAGGGCCCTGTATCCCGCTCGCAAATCCTGTGAGATCATCGTTGCGCACGTATTCATTCATGTCCTTGAGTGTGAGCACGCCCTCCAACCTCCCGTAGCCCCAAAACAGCTTTTCAGAGGGGTCGTACGGCTGGTACCCTGTCGCGATCACCAGCGCTTCCGCCTCTAGCAGCTCGTCCGTGCCGCTTCCCAAAGACCTCACTCCAACTTGAATTGCTCCCCGGGAGGCGGTTACTGACGACGGCTCGGCGCCTATCATGACCTTTGCGTTGGAGAAGGAATTGACTTCCTCCACGAGATCCTCCAGAGAACAGCAAAAGCACCTCAGGCAGTGACGGGTCGCCATGCACGCCCAGTCCCGGACTCTTCCGCCAAGGTGATTCTCTTTTTCCACGATGGCGCAATCAATACCATTGGCCAAAAGCGATTTAGCCACAGCCAGGCCGCCGATTCCGCCTCCGATAATAACAACGGGTTTCTCAGAAGTAGGCATCTCTCTCTTGCTTCAAATAAGTGGGGGCACGGCATGCCTTGCCCCCACCGTCGTTCCAGCTAAGGCCTGAAGCCGCTAACGGCGCCACCCCGGCGACAGCCGGCGTCCAGAAGTCCCGCGCAGAACGCGGGATTGAGGTCCCTGGATTCCGGCGTGCACCGGAATCACCACAGGGGCGGCTTTCACGGGCGTGACTGATGGAATTCTCGTTGAGTCAACAGCATTGCCCCTCGTCCCCGAGGGGGTTGTGCAAAAAAAATGGCCCCACGGTGGATGGTCACCCAATGGGACGATTTCTCCACACGAAGTTTGGCCGTTTCACGCAGTTGTTAGCCCGTTTCTCGGGAGCGTCAAGGTCGGAAACCAACGAAGTCCCGATCTGGGTCAGCATCCGCTCAGCTTCGGCCACACACAAGATGACATTATCGATCCCCTCTATC
>JBKQMK010000689.1:0-19229 GCA_052146735.1 Desulfomonilaceae bacterium
TCCCATTGCTCATTTCGACTCTTAGATAATGAACAGAGTCGAGAGCCTCTGAGATACCAGGTTTACCGGCAGAGCCAACGGACTCTGACCACGTGCACAGCACGTGGGTTTCTAAGACGAACTAAAGCGGTTTGAATGTCCGGCGTTGTCGACGGGCCACTCGCCATTGTCGGTACCGAAGGGTTGGGTACCTGCACCTGCTGCTGAGGGTTGCCTACCCATCCGTTAAGAGATGCAAAAAGACCTCCTGTGGAACTCGCATCCACATCGTAATCTCCGAAGAATCCGCGAGAACCGAGCTGTCCGTAGTACCCGTAAAACCATGCGTTTTGCGATCCGGACAAGTCAAGACTTAGCGGTTTGGATTCTGTCGGAACTTGAAGAAAATCAAAACAGGACACGGCGGGGACGAACGTCTCAGTGGGAGGCGACCCATTAGTCTTGGCAGGGCCAGGGGCCTTGCCAGCGGTAGGCGGCCCTCCACCATGAGGCGCCGGACCAGCGAACCCCATGCCAGCGGTTAAGCTAATCAGTCAGAATGCCATGACCAAAAGCGATGCACAACGAGAAACCATGTGAACCCCCATCACAGGAAGACCGCGCGCAATGAACCCTTTGAAGCCGAGAAATCGACTTCACCCCCGTGGCAAATAAATAGGTGTGCGGAAAATCTACTGAACCCCCATCATAAGGCAACCACCCCGGAAAACCCATCGAAGTCGAGGAATCGACTTCACCCCCATGGTCAAAAACTCGATGTGTGGGAGAATCGGGATGTAAAAGAATGCTTGTTCACTATAACGAACGGTTGTCGAGCATGTCAAGAAAAAAATTGGCTTGAAAAGCGATTGTTTTCGCACATCGGGGCGAGCGTTATCCGGCACTACAACTGAGTTTCGCGGCAGGAACATCTAATAGGGTTTAACCGCTCAGAATCCGATCTTTTTAGTCATCAGTGCAATTCCTTGCGCACGCCCCCCTTTTTACTACCGCGATTGACAGCGCTCTCGTTCTCCTGTTAGACACAATTTGTGATCTTGTTGCCTGTAGGCTGTCACTAATTCCTTTGAGCTTTCAATAAAAGAGGGATGTCCATGAAACTGCGCCACCTGATTGTAAAACCGGATCTTCCCGATGAACTGCAAGTTTTGCGAACCATCGGAATGAATCTCTGGTACACGTGGAATCCCGATGTGCACCGTCTCTTTCAGTCCCTGGACCCTGAATTATGGGAAGAGTGCGACCACAATCCGATCATGCTTCTAGGCAATTTGTCCTCCGAACGGACAAAGGAAATCCTCGAAGACGCATCCCTCATGGACAGAATACAGGAGGCCGAGAGGGCTTTCGAAGACTACATCAGCAATCCTGGAATCTATTCTTTCAATCTGGAAAGACCCATTGATTACCGCATCGCCTATTTCAGCATGGAATTTGGGCTGAGCGAATCTTTGCCCATCTACTCGGGTGGACTTGGCGTCCTTTCAGGAGACCACCTTAAGAGCGCTTCCAACCTTTGCTTTCCACTTATAGGCATGGGGCTGCTGTATCAAAAAGGCTATTTCAAGCAATATCTGAACGTTGATGGCTGGCAACAGGAATCTTATCCGGACAACGATTTCTATAATCTTCCGCTTTCGCACGTTTTGGATGGGACCGGCAATCAAGCATCTTTCGATCTCGATCTTGGCAAGACAAAGGTAAAGATCCTAATCTGGAAGGTCCAGGTGGGCCGCGTCCCATTGTACCTGCTGGACACCAGCCACCCTTCCAACTCGGAGAGCAGCAGGCGAATCACTGCCGAACTGTACGGCGGTGGGCCGGGAATGCGCCTCCAGCAGGAGATTGTGCTCGGGATAGGGGGGGCAAGGGCCTTGCACTTACTCGGGCTCTGGCCCTTTGTCTACCATCTCAACGAGGGGCATGCCGCTTTCGCGGCCCTGGAGCGTGTCCGACAATCCATGACAACTTACAGGGTACCTTTCGACGTGGCCCTCGAGACTGTAGCAGCCTCTACAGTCTTCACTACTCACACGCCCGTGCCCGCGGGAATAGATCTTTTCCCTCCAGACCTGGTAGACCAGTATTTCAGAGGGTACATGGAAACCCTCGGGATGACCGTGAAAGATCTGTTGGATCTGGGCCGTCAAAATCCCGACGATCGGAGTTCACCGCTGTCGATGGCTGTTCTCGCTCTGCGCATGTCCAGAGGGGTGAACGCTGTCAGCGAGCTTCACAGCAGGGTCTCCAGAAAAATGTGGGGCGGCCTTTGGCCACATGTGGAAGAAGAGGACATACCCATAGGTTACGTCACCAACGGTGTCCACATACCGTCGTATCTGTCCAAAGAGATGTCGGACCTCTTTGGCCGTTACCTGGGTGAAGGGTGGATTGAAGAGCCGGATAATACCAAGATCTGGTCGCGAATTTACAACATACCTCACGATGAGTTGTGGAGGGTGCATGAGACTCGCAGGGAGCGTCTCGTGGTCTTTTGCCGCAACCGATTCCTGGCCAAAAGCAAGTCCGTCGGCGGCTACAGCATCGGATCCGCTGTGGACATACGGCGTGCGCTGGAACTTCTTAATCCGGAAGCGCTGACGATCGGGTTTGCCCGCAGGTTTGCTCCCTACAAACGCGCGAGCCTATTGTTCACCGATCCGGACCGGTTGCTGCGGATTATTTCCGACAAGCGCCGGCCCGTGCAGTTCATATTTGCAGGCAAGGCGCATCCCCAAGACCGCTTGGGCAAGGAGCTGATCAAACAAGTAGTACATCAGGCGCGCTCGGAAGGGTTCCGCCGCAAGCTCGTCTTCCTGGAGAACTATGACATCAACATGGCTCGATATATGGTCCAAGGAGTGGATGTGTGGCTCAACACGCCGAGGCGACCCAATGAAGCGTGCGGCACCTCCGGCATGAAGGCCGCGGCCAACGGTGCGCTCAACGCGAGTATACTCGATGGCTGGTGGCCGGAAGCCTATGACGGGACCAACGGATGGGCCATAGATCGTGGCGAGGAGTATGAAGACACCGCTTATCAAGATCGGGTGGACGCTGCGGCGCTCTATGATCTTCTGGAAAAGGAGGTCATTCCTCTGTTTTTCGACCGCGGGCCGGACGGCCATCCGCACGCCTGGATTGAGATGATGAAAAACAGCATGGCCGGGATCTGCGTGCGCTTCAATTCGCACAGGATGATTGAGGAGTACATGGAGGACTACTACATGCCAGCCGGCCTAGCGCATCAAATTCTCGGGGAAAACCGACTTACACGGGCTCGCGAACTCAGGGACTGGAAACAGAAAACTCGGAATCTCTGGAAGGACGTCAAAATCCTTGATGTTTCGCTCCCCCGCGGAGATCACGTGGCTCTGGGTGAAGATCTCGATGTCACAGCCACCATCCAGCTTGGGGCGCTACGGGACGAGGAGGTCACTGTGGACCTTTGTCACGGGAATGTGGGCCAAGATTCCGAGAAAATGATGAACCGCAATGTCACCACTATGACCAGCGTCGAGCAGCCATCCGAAGGAGTCTGGCGTTTCGAGGGAACCATACCGTGCGATGAGACAGGGATTTACGCGTACAGCATCAGAATTCTCCCATTCCACCCGTACTTATTCAATCCACTCTCGATGAGCCTGGTGACATGGGGCTGATTCGACTTCTATTCAAATGATATGGCTTGATATCCCAGGGCGCCCTGGACTTCGGTCAACAAGTCCTCTGAAGGGTCGCACGAAACCGCATTAAGATTGATAACAGTCTCGGTACGATTCGGAATAACCACGTGAAGTCTTACGGGAAGGCGACCTTTGTGCCGAGCAAGAATTCTCTTCAGGTCCTTGATCTGATGCGGGTCCGCTCCCAGTGTAGATATTCTTATCTGCATTCCCTTGCTGAAACGTCGCGGGGCCTCTTCGATCCGATAAATCTCCTGAGCCAACACCTTTGGTGAATCCCTGTCCCCTTCACGAATTCCTGAAATTATCAGCGGTTCCCCTGATCTAAGCAAATCTCGACATTGGCTGTAAAGGTCCGAGAAGACAGTTACTTCCGTGACTCCGGTGAGGTCTTCAAGCGCGACAAATGCCATGCGCTCGCCTTTCTTTGTGTTGATCTCCTTGATCTTTTTGACGAGGCCGGCCATTTTCGCGGTGGACGATTCCGCCAGTGTGCCCAGTTTGTCTGCAAACGCGTTGACGTACTTCCGGATGAGGTCTTCGTAGTTCACCAGGGGATGACCGGTAAGGTAGAATCCCATTGCCTGCTTTTCATGATTGAGTTTCGTTGAGTCGTCCCACTCGGGAACATCCGGAATGCGGGAATCAGGAACATTTGCTTCTTCGCCGGGCACGCATTCTCCAGCAAAGAGATTGAATTGGCCTTCCCTCTTTTCTCTTTGAGAGCTTGCTGCCTGTTCCAAGACTACATCAAGAGCCTCGATCATCGCCCTCCGGGAAGGTCCCATTCCATCAAAGGCGCCACATTTTATAAGACTTTCAACGACCTTCTTGTTGACTTTTCGCAGGTCTACTCGTCTGGCGAAATCCGGAAAACTGCAGAAAGACCCTCCCTGCTGACGGGCTTCGAGGATCGAGTTTATTGCTCCCTCACCCACGTTCTTTACCGCAGCCAGCCCGAAAATAATCTTTTCGCCGACCACATGGAAATCCTGGTACGACTCATTGACATGAGGTGGGAGAATCTCAATTCCCATGTTGCGACACTCGGATACGTAAAGGGTGACCTTGTCCGTGTTTCCAGCGTCACAACTGAGCTGAGCCGCCATGAATTCCGCCGGATAGTGCGTCTTCAGATATGCCGTCTGATAAGTCACCATCGCGTATGCCGCTGAATGTGACTTGTTGAAGCCGTATCCCGCGAATTTCTCCATGAGTTCGAATATATATGTCGCCTTTTCGGGGTCGATATGGTTTTTGGCCGCGCCCTTTTGAAAGCGGGTCTTCTGCTCGGCCATCTCCTCGGCCTTTTTCTTTCCCATGGCCCGACGCAACAAGTCTGCTTCCCCAAGTGAATAGTCCGCCAACAGGGTGGCAATGCTCATGACCTGTTCCTGGTAGACTATTACGCCGTAGGTTTCCCGAAGAATGGGTTCAAGCTCCGCGAGCGGGTACTCTATGGGCGTCCGGCCGTCCTTCCGGTTGATAAAATCGTCCACCATCCCGGATTCCAAGGGCCCCGGCCGATACAGCGCCAGGATAGCTATCAGATCCTCGAAAACGGACGGCTTGAACTTGGTCAGCACTTCCCTCATGCCCGAAGATTCAAGCTGGAACACGGCCATAGTGTCTCCCCGGGAAAGAAGGTCGAATGTCTTTGCGTCGTCCAAGGGGATCAGGCCCATGTCCAATTCAGTCCCTCGGGAGTTCTGTATCAAACGCAGCGCCTGGTCGATTACCGTAAGGGTCTTGAGTCCCAGAAAATCAAATTTGACCAGGCCGATCTTTTCCACCCAGGTCATGTCGAATTGGGTGAGGGTCTCCTTCTTGTTCCCAAGGTAAAGCGGAAGGTGGTCCACAAGTGGTCGATCCGAGATGACAATCCCGGCCGCATGCGTGGAAGCGTGGCGAGTCAGCCCTTCGAGGGAACGCGCGGTCTCGATCAGCTCAGCCACTTCAGGTCGGATCATCATTTCTTTCAGCCGCGGCTCCTCCTTGAGGGCCTTGTCGAGAGTCATCTTCAACGTATCGGGGATCAGCTTCGCTATCTGGTCTGCATCTGCATAAGGGAATCCGAGCACGCGGGCCACGTCTCTGATCACAGCCTTGGCCTGCAACCTACCGAACGTGATAATCTGTGCGACCTTGTCTTTGCCGTATTTCAGCGACACATAGTCAATCACCTTGTCACGCCCCTGCATACAGAAATCGACATCAATGTCAGGCATGCTCTTACGTTCGGGGTTTAAGAATCGCTCAAACAGCAAATTATAACGGATCGGATCTATGTCGGTGATTCCCAATGAATAAGCGGCAAGCGAACCAGCGGCGGATCCACGCCCGGGTCCGACAGGTATGCCGTTTTTGCGGGCAAAGCCTATAAAATCCGCAACAATGAGAAAATACCCTGAGAATCCCATCTCTTGAATTAGGCGAATCTCATAGCCAAGTCTCTCTTTATATTCTTGTTCCTTGACGGCATCGACCTCTCCTAGTTCCCGCAGCTTGGCCACGCGGATTTCAAAACCTGCTTCCGCATCCTCTTTGAAACGGTCTCTCAGTGTTTCACCGGTGCCTAAATCGAAACGCGGCATGTGAACCTGGCCGGTATCCAACATGAGTGAACATCTCTCCGCAATCAGCCTCGTGGTCTTCAGGGCATCGGGAATCTCCCGAAAGTCCGCGGCCATTCTCTCTGGTGACTTGAAAAAGAATTGGTCGGAACTGAAACTCAGCCTCTTGGTATCAGCGAGCTTCTTTCCGGTTTGAATACAGAGTAAAATCTCGTGAGCCTTGTGATCCTTCTGATCCAGGTAGTGGCAGTCATTGGTCGCGACCACCTTCAGGTCGAGCTTTTTTCCGAGATCAATGAGGGCTCGATTAGCCTTCTTCTGATCTTCAATAGCGTTTTCTTGTAATTCCAGGTAATAGCGTTCAGGCGTGAACAGGTCCCGGTACCATGCGGCGCATTTTGCCGCACCTTTCTTGTCGCCCGCCAGGATGCGGGAAGGGATTTCACCCGAAAGGCATCCACTTAGACAAACCAGCCCTTCGTGGTGCTGTTCCAGCAACTCGCGATCAATGCGAGGCTTATAGTAAAACCCTTCCTGATAAGCCTTGGTCACGAGCTTACACAGGTTGCGGTAACCTTTTTCGTTCTCACATAAAAGAACAAGATGATAGGAGGTCGTTTCACCCACTTTGGCAGATTGCTCGAAGCGGGAGCCAGGCGCCACATATACCTCACACCCTATGATAGGCTTGATGCCGCTTGCCTGCACCTGGGTATAGAACTCCATCGCTCCGAAAAGATTCCCGTGGTCGGTAACGGCCACAGCAGGCATTTTGTATTCTTTAACCTTCGCGATAAGATCGGGAATTCGAATTGCGCCATCCAGCAGAGAGTACTGGGTGTGTAGATGAAGATGGACAAAGTCGGCGGAAGGCATCACTGCTCCATTATGTGTCTGGAATAATTAGATATTCTTTTTCTAAGAACCAACCATATCATTCCGCTGAAGGCTATGCAATGGCTTTTCCCCCAAATGACGATCAGTCCCACCAGCAGCCGCGGGATCACTTATTCAACAGTGCATTGGCATGACGTGCTGTGCTGCGTGGGGCACTCATTCATTTTTGCTCCTCATCTCCGCCACGATTATCCGAAGTATTCTTAAGTTGTTGGTCAATATATCAAATGTGTGTCCTGAATACGTTCTTCTTATCATAAAGATATTGACATTTTCTAAATTTCTGGATTAGAATAGCGCAACCGGACGGCTAATGGCTGGATGATCGTTAAACGTGAACGATCCACGGGCTGCCATGTTAAGTCTGTTAGTCGCGGATAGACGTGATCGTCGGGCCATGGAACGTTGTGACCCATGAGATCCAAAAGCTTCGTATAATAGCGGCTATCTGCAGCAAACCTCGACATGACTTTAAGGCCCTTGTCGTGAACGCTTGCGCTCAAGGACTTCCCGCCAATGTTCGGCACTGGGATGACTGTAAGTCTCCTGACAAAGCAGCCGTGCCATAAAATGACCATTTTGTAGTGATTTGAACGATGCCTCATTTTAGAGGTTGACGTTTTCGAAGGATGGTTAGCGGTGAGGTTTCCTGCCTTAATTGGATCGCCGTTGGTAGGCTTGTTCGAGGACATAGGCCGGATCCTGATCCTCTTAGGCAGGAGCCTGGTCTGGCTGATAAGGCCCCCTTTTCGCTTTCATGAATTTGTCCGACAACTGGATTTCGTTGGTTCCCAGTCGGTTTTTTTGATTGTCTTGACTGGAGCCTTCACAGGTATGGTGAGCGCTTTGCAGGGTTACAACGGCATGCATCGTTACGGCGCCGAAGGGATGGTAGGCGCGACTGTGGCATTGGCGCTCGCTAGAGAGCTGGGTCCGGTTATCAGCGCCCTCATGCTCGTCGGCCGTGTAGGTTCCGCTATGACCGCAGAGCTTGGGAGCATGAGGAATACCCAGCAGATAGACGCTCTGAGCAGCATGGCAGTGGAACCTGTACAGTACCTGGTGGCGCCTCGAATTCTTGCTGCGACAGTAACCTCCCCGCTGCTGGCCCTTATTTTCAGCTTCGCCGGCATGGTTGGGGCTTACTTGCTGTCCACCGGGTATCTAGGCGTGGACAGCGGCACGTTCATGTCTGGAGTTCAGTACTACCTGGTCTCGGATGACATCACCGAAGGCTTGATCAAGTCTGTTGTGTTTGGGCTGATAACGTCTCTTGTATGCTGTTACAAGGGGTTTTACGCCACCGGAGGAGCCAGGGGAGTTGGAGTAGCCACGACCACCGCCGTCGTGGTTTCATCCGTTCTGGTGCTGATTTCGGATTACTTTATGACGGCTCTGATGTTTCGGTCCACGTAGAAGCTTTGGTTCAGGAATTTCAATGATCCGGGTGGAGAACGTCCACAAGTGGTACGGCGGTCAGAAGGTCCTGGACGGGATAAGCTTCGAGGTAACCACCGGATCCGTAACAACTATCATAGGCGGGTCTGGTGCAGGAAAATCGGTTCTGATCAGGCTCATGATCGGGCTCGAGCAGCCGGATAGAGGGGCTATTTTCATTGATGGAGAAAACATCGTGGGAATGAGGCACTCGAAGCTCAACAAGATCCGTAGGCGCTTCGGAGTGTTGTTTCAGGACGGCGCCCTTTTTGATTCGCTCTCGGTGAGAGAGAACGTGGCTTTTCCTCTCAGAGAGCACCTCCGCCTGCGTGAAAGGGAGATCGAGAAGATTGTCCAGGAGAAACTGGCCAAAGTTGGGATGACCGGGCACGAAGCCAAGTTTCCGGCAGAACTTTCAGGCGGAATGCGCAAGAGGGTAGGTTTGGCACGGGCGCTCGCTTTAGAACCTGACATCGTCTTTTTCGATGAGCCGACGACCGGACTGGATCCGATCATCCAAGGGGTGATCTTCAGGCTGATAGTCTCAACACACTCGGATCGCACCAGTACGTATGTGCTCGTAAGCCACGACATTCAAGGGGTCATGAAGATCTCTGACGAGATCAAGCTTCTTTTCAACGGCAAGATAGCGGCAGAAGGCACTCCGCAGGAGATATCGAGCAGCGCTGATCCGCTCATTCAGCAGTTCATCACAGGTTCACCAACCGGGCCCATTACGGTTGAGTGATAGAGGAAGGCCGAGGCCGAATGAACAGGTTTTCGTTGGAAGCGAAGGTAGGGCTCTTGTTTTTGGCATGTCTTGCCATCGCTGCCTACGTCTGGTTCAAGGTATTCGAGGTCAGCTTTCAGGAGGGATTCCTCTTAAAGGCGCACTTCCGCTCGGTGGAAGGGGTGGTCCCAGGCGCCCAGGTGCAAATTGCCGGCATTAAGGTCGGAAGTGTGAAGAATGTTCTCTTTGATTCCGAGACGAGCCAGGCTCTGGTCCTCATGGAAATAAAGGACGCATACCGCAATGTCATACCGGAAGACTCCCGCGTTTACATCCGGACAAAAGGACTTTTGGGCGACAAATTTCTCGTTATTGAACCCGGCAGGCCCAATGCCCGTAAACTCAAGCCAGGCGAAACAATCCGGATGGTCGTTGAGCCCACGGATACGGAAAAGGTCTTCGAGAGCATCGGGGTAGTGGCGCAGGACCTGCAAGTCCTCACCCGGGAAGCACGCAAGCAGCTCATTGACGAAAAAGGCTCGCAAAAGATTGAGCGAATTATCACAAATGCCGATGGGTCATTCAAGGACATAAGGGAAATCCTGGGTCGGAACAAGGAAAAGATAAACAAGACCGTGGATAACACGGACAGCGTCACAAAGGGGCTGAACGAGATCGTCACCCGGAACAAGGATAGAATTAACAGGACCGTGGATAACACGGACAGTGCCACAAAGGGCATGAACGAGATCGTTACCCGGAATAGGGACAGAATTAACAGGACCGTAGACGATTTAGAACGCGTAACCAAAGATGTTCGAGAGGGAAAAGGAACTCTGGGCAAGCTTGTGAACGACGAAGCGCTTTATCGGGACACTCACGCCCTCGTGAGAGACGTGCGCGGCATTTCCAGCAGTATTCAATCCGGTAGGGGAGCGGTCGGCCGATTGATCAACGATCCGGAGCTCTACTTTGAAGCACGCCGTGCAATCCGCAATATGAACAAAACAGCCGAGGATGTTTCTGAAGCTACGCCGATTAGCACGCTGGCAATCATTCTCGGATCGGTCTTCAGGTAGGAGAGGCCGGAATGACACCGGCAATGGACCAGGATAACAGCGCTGATCAAGATCTTTGGGGAGCCAAGTGTTCCCGGAACTCCTTCCAAGGGCGGAATCATCGCTGCTCCTTCGGCTGGGCTAAATCAGCGGCCAGCCTATGCTATGCCTTGCCGGTAGTAGTACTAGCGTTGGTCCTATTTCAACCTTGCTTGGCGGTCGGATCTGCTTATGACTTTCTCCGGTTGACCGCTCCCGGATCTCTTTTTGCCATCGATCCCGACCTCACAATCAGAAGCATTGACCCTCGGGCACCATCCAGACAGTGGACTTTGGGCGAAGGCTGGGGTTTCCCTCCGCTGCTTTATCATTCGAAGGTGGCGGGACTGTATGACAGAGTTGACTTTCTCTATCCCTTCGGGTGCCGGGAGGAATCCACATTCCGAAGCAAGCTCAGGTTTACCCCGTTTTTCGAGAGCCGCTGGTCGAAAATCCCCCCTTTTGACGGTTATTCTCGGTGCCTAACGCTGTACCAGGGGCGCTCGGATCTCGGGCAAGAATACTGGGGCTTCTTCCCATTTTATGGGTACACCTACCGCCGATACGGGATGGACAAGAACTTTTTCTTTCTTTTTCCCCTCTATTACGAGAGCACCGACGACGATGCTCATACTGTCCGACTGCTCTGGCCGTTGATCACTTATGCCCGGAGTCCCGGCCGCACGGCCTACAAGGTTTGGCCTCTTTTTGGGAAAGACACGGTCCGAAACGACTATTACAACTGCTTTTTCTTATGGCCTTTTTTTCAACGCGTGGACAAATATCCCGGCACGGAGCAGGCTTCCTCGTACAGGGCCCTCCCCTTTCCTTTGTACATGCGCCAAGACGATAGGGTCTCTACTTCCACCGACCTGTTGTGGCCTCTATTCACTTATTATCACCACTACCCAACAGGTCACACTCGGTACAGCTTTAGGCCGTTTTTCACTTATGGTACCGGCGGTGGGATAGAGGAGTTGAGCATTCTCTTTGTGTACTCTTCCAAGAAAGATCGACGCAAGGGGATTTCGTCAGGAAGCAATGATGGCTACATATCAGTGGGGGACGGTGAGGTCTTCACAGAGCGCAAGTTTTTCATGATCAGCACCATCCAGAAACGCTACAGAAAAGGCGGACTTGTGTTCTCCCGATACAGGTTCTGGCCATTCGCCGAATATACGTGGGATTTGGACAAGGGATCCCATTTGAAGATCCCTGAAATCATCCCGCTCAAGAACGACTGGTGGGACCTCAACCTGGGTTACCTGCTTCGATTCGTGGATCTGCGGGACACGCCGATAACAAGGGAACTCAGCATCCTCTTCGGATTCAGCCACAGGACGGAATTAAAGGCGTATCCACACATCGCTTTTCCTCCAAAACCGGGCGATGATACATGGACTGAGCTGATTTCCGGGTCATTCGGCAAACGTTAACAGATTGAGGGCGTGGGATTTATCGTCGGTCAATAGGTAGGGGCACGGCAGCATGCAGTGCCCCTACTTATTCCAGGCCCGAATGGTTCCTTCCCTGGTTCCCAGCGCATATGCCCTGGGAACCTCATAGAAAAGGACCCCTTATCACACGTGTTCGCTATGGTCTGACTTGATTCCATAACCGGCTATAATCGCCTTGAAGTTCTCACCGATTGTCTCTCCGGTTGTTGCCAAGTAGAGGTGAGCTACCAGGAAGGCAGCGAAGAGGCCGCCAAGAATGAGGTGCACTATTCCCAGCACCGTCATGCCTCCGATAGCGTTGATGATACCCTTGAAGGTCTCCGGATACATATAAACGATTCCGCTGATCAGTAAGATCGGGAGTAACAACACCTGAAACTGCAAGTATGCGATCTTCTGGAGCGGATTGAACTTGTTGTCCTCGGTGGGAGCGTAAGGATGCGGCTCGTGCTTGAAAATGCCGTACCCGTAGAATCTCGCCTGCTTGATCATGCCTCCGGGTATCTCACCTTTTTTTGGGAAGTAGTGTGAAATCCGACCGGTGACGAGGTTGTAAACCAACCAGACCAGAAAAGCGATCACCGCCGCTGTCCCGAACCAGTTGTGCCACTTGACCGCCCATTGGAACCAGCCGGAAAATTTCTCGGGCCAGTGAAGCACGATTCCGGTTATAATCAGCATGACTATGCAAAGGGCCTGGAACCAGTGCCAGAGCCTTTCAGTCAGGGGGTGCAGCAGGATTTTTTCCTCAGGCAAATGAAGCGGTTCCTTGCGTCTTGTCAGGAACCTCAACCCGCCATGCACGATGGGGAGGCCGAACGGCGCTATGACCAAAAGTATGAGGATAGCATCCAGCGCAGGAATGCGGTTGGCGCCGACAACATAACCAAACTTCTTGAGGCTGTCGCCATTTATGAACCCTGTTTTCGTTATGTATGCCATCAGGCCCACGGGCTTCATCTTTTCTTTTGACAGAATGGTGGCCTTGGTGTGGCAGGACTCGCATCGGGCCACTTTGGTCATGACAGCAGGCATATTATGCACACCGGCTCGGTCGCCTTTGTGACAGACCATACAGTCCATAGCCAAGTGCAAACGGCTCTCGTACAAGTTATGGTGCTGTTTGACCGTGTCCATGCCATAAGCGGTGTGGCAATCCACACAGGTTTTACGAGCAAAATCCTTTACGTGCGCGTCGTTGCCCTTTCCATAGTGCACATCGTGGCATCCGATGCAACTCGGAGCTTTGGGTCCCGCCTTCTTGCCATGGGCCCCGGCTGCGATGCTTTCTACGGGGTCGTCATGGCATTCCTTGCAATCCACGCTCTTTAGACGCTGTTTGTGGGGGATTTCCTTCACGTCAGTGTGGCAGGTTACGCAGGTGGTGTCCGCGTGGACTCCCTCTGCAAATTTCTTCTCTTTTATCGCGAGGTTCAATTCGCCGAAAATAAACGGCGGCTTGGGTCTGGCGGGAACCGGCTTCTCGTCTACTACGACGTCGTCAGCCAGGTCCTCTTTGGACTTCTTTAGTATGTCGGGATTGTGGCAGTCTAGGCATGAATCATTGGTAAGCTCTTCCGCTTTGGGCTTTTCGGCTTCAGGCTTGACCTCCGGTATTACTGCCGGCGCAGCAGCGGGAGGCGCAGTTTCCGCAGGCCGGGCCGCGGGAGGCTGAGCAGTCGGTGCGGTTTGCGCAGGCTGCAATGCAGGTTCGGGCGGCTTAGGCTGTGTTTCGACCGGTTGGGGAGCTGTGCTGCTCTGATCCTGGGCCAAGGCGGGAACACATGTGCACTGCAATGCGAAGATAAGGGCTGCAGCCCCAATCACGAAAAAGATCGTAGATCTCCACAGAGTGAGAATTGGAACTCGAGTCTTCATGGGAACCTCCTTCCACGCAAAAAAACACTGAAACGCAAAATATAAGAGACCGTTTGAAATACGGCTTGAGGGAGAGATTAGATGCTCACTATTACCCTTGGAACGGGTGCAAGGTCAAGAAGAATTCAGGACAACAAAAAGCCCTCTCCCAGGGGAGAGGGCTCAGATGTGTCCCGTGAACTTGAAACGGCTGCTTACTATTTCTCTTCGGCTTCGCCAGCCTTCTTCGCGTGGCACTTGGCGCAAACGGTGGGAGCCTTCGTATCCTTCTTCTCTTTCTTCACCTTCTTGTGGCAACCCTGGCATCTGTCGTGATAGGCTTTTTCCAGGCCCACGACCTTGTCCTTGGCCTCAAGTTTGTGACAGGCGCCGCACTTCTTGACTTCCGCCCCTTCCTTCCAAACATTCTGGCCGTCTTTGTACTCGTGATGGCAGGTGGTGCAGGGAGCCGCTTTGTGCTTGTCGTGGGAAAATGTCACAGCACCTTTTTTCGGAGTTGTGAATACATCCTTGGTTTCGATACTGATGTCTTTGTCCGGAACCTTTGTGGCTGCATAAGCCAGAGTGAACGCGGCTATGACCGCAACACCCAGGATAAGTCCAAGAAGAACTCTCCCTTTGTGCTTCATGATCGGGCCTCCTGATTTGAATAAATGCAAGCAGGAAATACCGATAGATTCGGCAAGATTTTCCCGTAAAGAACTTTCACATTACCACACCCCCCCTGGCTGTTCAAACTTTTTTTTGTGGTTCAACTCCGAGGTTCTTCAGCTCATCGACAACCCTCAAGACCATTTCATCCAATTTTGCAGCCACCGTTTCCGTCAACTCGAGCCCGAAAGGCTGGATGTCTTCAGGTTCGACCCCGACCACCACCACGCTCTTCGGCCCTTCGTCCAGGAGGGAACAGAGATTGAGAGCCTCGACCAGATCGCTGTCGTGGGCAGACTGCTTTGCCCTGAGTCCTTTAGGGAGGTCTTCCCTCTCCAAACGGTACAATGTGCCCGGGGCCTCGCGGCCAAGCACTGCGTCCACCACGATGAGACGATCCGCTTGCTGGAGCGTTGACATCAACCAGAGCCCCTGGGTGCCCCCGTCAACGACTTTAACATGCTCCGGCAACAGGTAGCGACGTTGCAACTCTTCTACCACCCTGACGCCAACACCTTCATCTTTCAAAAGTGTATTTCCGACCCCAAGGACCACTATTCTCTCAGCATTCATAAAGTTGTTCCATCCTCAATCGGAATTTCTTCACGCAGATTTCAGGTAAACGGCCTGTCATACAGGGGCATTTTGCCGCGCGTGGCATTGCGAGGAGTGGAATCCCGCGTCTCGCGGGACTCGCAATAACAACGTCGAACCCGCGACACTGAATGCACACGATTTTGGGAGCGTGTTAGTTCGCGCCTATCTCTTTCTCGAAAACAATCCCCGCTTCTGTGGGGTCACTTTGGCTCCCTCCAACTCGGCCAGCTTACGCAGGATCTCTTCCTGCTCCTTACTCACCTTCTTGGGCGTCTCTATGTATACCACAACAACAAGATCCCCTCGGCCCCGCCCCCTTAGATGAGGAATTCCTTTTCCCGATACCCGGAAATCCTGTCCTGACTGTGTGCCTGCAGGCACTTCAAAATGATCGGACCCGTCGAGGGTGGGGATCTCAATTTCGCCTCCGAGCGCGGCCAGGCTGTAGCTGATGGGAACCCCGACTATCAGGTCGTCGTTCTGGCGACGGAAGGTATTGTGCTGTTCTACATTAATAAATACGTAAAGGTCACCTGCAGGGGCCCCGGGATCGCCCTGTTCACCCTCTCCGTGGAGCCTGAGACGCGATCCGGTGTCAACACCCGCGGGAATCCTCAGGGAAAGTTTCTTCTTAATCAGCACCCGCCCCACTCCACGGCACTTCAGGCATGGGTCCTCGATCACGGTTCCGCTGCCCTGGCAGGTCGGACAAGTGGTGCTAATAGAAAAGAAACCCTGAGATCGCGTGACTTGCCCACGACCGCCACAAGTATGGCAGACCGACGGTTGCGCACCGCCCTTGGTACCGGTCCCACGACATTCGTCACACGGTTCGTGCCGAGATACTTCGACCTCTGTTTCCTTCCCGAAGGCAGCGTCCGTGAAATCGATACTGAGGTCGACACGAAGGTCCGCGCCGTGCCGTGCACGGCTCCGGCGAGCCCCTCTAGCGCCGAAGCCGAAAAACTCCTCGAAGATGTCTCCGAACGATGAGAAAATGTCATCAAAATCGCGAAACCCTTGAAAACCGGTTTGCTGGAGCCCCGCGTGACCAAAACGATCATAAAGCTCCCTTTTTTCAGGATCGCTCAAGACCTCATAGGCCTCGGCGGCTTCCTTGAACATTTCTTCAGCGTCTTTATCTCCGCGGTTCCGATCCGGATGGTACTTCAGCGCCAGCTTGCGATAAGATTTCTTGATCTCATCCGAACCCGCGGTCTTGGTCACTTCAAGTACTTCGTAATAATCACGTTTTGTCATAGGAGTAATCCGAGATATCAAAGGTTTCACGGCGAGGAATGTCAGTCCTTCTCCGTCAACGTTCCAATATAAACATTGCGGCCTATTTTGTCACCCCCCCATCGGGTTCAATCGGCCGGTTGGGATTGGTCTCCTTTGCAATTTGGTAGGAGTCCGCCGTCCGTAGGGGCGTCGCCTGCTGCTCCCAGGGCACGACATGCCGTACCCCTACCGACAGCGTTCAGCCGGCCTCACGGGTCTGCCGGCCTGCACAGCGCGTAAGCTCTCCTTCCTTGGTTAACAGATCGATCATACAGGCAGTACGGAACCGGCAATAGACGCGAGGAGTATGGCAGCATGCGCATTCCTGACACATGTAGTTTCCGTCTTTCTGGCAGTAGAATTTCCCTTCAACTTCGGGATGACGATAACACGGTGTTCTCATTGGTAAATCCTAAGTGCTCTGTTTCCTGATTTTGTCACGTATTCCAAGGGGTGGCAATTTCCTCCAGTAAATCCATTTGAGCCTCCTCATCGGACGATCCTGAAGTTCGCTCTATAGAAATACCTAACCATTCCACAGAAGATTATCAACAGAGTCAGACCGTTGCTTCAGCCGAGAAGACAAGAGATTTCTTACCGCAGAGAAGGCTGAGATCGCGGAGGGACGATTAATTGGGCTCGTCTCTGCGCCCTCTGCGGTAAAATAGATATTCTGCATTTCCGCAGCGGGCCACTCCTAACTGAATTATTACACAATGACACGCGGTGAAATTGACATGGCATCCCAATCGCCTATATATCTGAGGCGCGGTTTGCGCACCTGTCTCGCTTCCGGAATCAATGTGCGGTAGATTCCTCCGAAATGATCATCGACCTTCACTGCCACAGCAAGTATTCAGAAGACAATCACCTGGAACCGGAAGACCTGATCCGTCGCGCCGTGGAACTGGGCTTGGATGGCGTGTGCTTTACGGAGCATCATTCGTTGAGCCGCTCTTGGCCCATAGACAGGATGAAGATCCCGGAAAACATCTTACTTTTTAGGGGCATAGAAGTTTCCACCGATTCGGGGCATCTCCTCGTTTATGGCATTTCCGACGATTCCTGGAACGTCTGGGGGAGGAACAACTATCTGAACCTCGCTGAAGTAGTAGCAAGCGTCCACTCGAGAGGCGGAGTCTGCATTCCGGCTCATCTTTTCCGGGGCTGGGAATCCATTGGAGATCAGGTTTTTTCCTTCGACGGCTTTGACGGCATCGAAACTCACAACGGGGTCAATGGTCCTCTACAGAATAAACCCGCAGTTGAAGCGGCTTTCAAATTGGGGCTCCCTTCAGTGGGTGGGAGCGACTGCCACTATCTTCATCAGGTGGGCCGGGCATTCACTGAATTCGACAAATGCGTCCGAACCATGGAAGATCTGATCAAAGAGATCAAAGCAGGGAACTGTCGCGGGAAGATCCGAGCGGATGGGTGAAGGCATTTTGAATTGAAGAATGACAGGCATCTAGGGCTATCTCAAAATGGCCGCGGGACAGATTCTTGGCGTAGGGGCGACGCTCGCTGCGCCCTCATTTCGGGCGGTGCGAGAACCACCCCTCCAAGACCCACATCTTTCTCCAGCCGCGTTTCCGGTTTTGAGACACTTTCATCCTGCTTTCATTCTTTGAAGGATTGTTTATCTTGCTCCGCAAGGGAGCCCCAGAGGGGCGTTGGAAAGTAGCCAGGCGATTCATCGCCTGGGCCAAGAGCCAAAAGGCGTTCGTCCCATTCGGGACGACTGAAAATTTCGCTTCTTTTCACCTGATGTTCGGCCGTCCCCATGGGACTTGGTTTATGTCATCACCGGCTCACCCTGGCGATAAATCGCCAGGCTACTTTCGGCGATCTCTACGACACCGACGTGACCCCAACAGATCACACGTGAATCTTTCTTCGGCGGAGCAAAAGTAACAATCCTTTCTTTGAAGAAAAGCGAGGTAGAGCGGGCCATACCAGCCGAGACTCAAATCCAATGGCGGCCGGAGGCCGCCCTGCCCCGTTAGCAGCATCGAATACAGCCTATTCGTAGGCTTATTCAATTTCTTGCATTTTTCCTTGCAGTACCTTCAGTTGATCCGCATCGCTCCGGATTTGATCTTTCAAGTCTCGTATAATCAGGGCCAGTTCTACCAAATCTTTGTTTTGGGAACGGGCTGATTTATGTAGCTCATTCCGAGCCTCTTCAGCCTGGACCAACCTGAATCTGTTGGATGCTATTCTTGCTTCAAGTGCATCGATCTGGGCCAGCAACTCTTCGATCGAAATAGGGCCGGCATCGGCTGAAGACTGCTCAGCTTGGGAGTCGCTGGGCACGGCGCCTCCCTCCGGCGCGGTCACTGGCGGCCTATTGTGGTGATAAACGTTCCAAAAGGACGATATAAAGCCGCCTCCGACGAAGAGCAAAAAACCTCCAATGGTAACGACAAGCGCCACCATCCAGATCCACGAGCGGAGGGACACATCTTTCTTGAGATCATCGGCCTCCGGACTTGCAGGAAGGGGTGTCGACACTATCGCCGCGGAGGGGTCATCTTCCCTGATTTCTCCGTCAAGCGGTTCGACGATGCACAGTGCCCGGATCGGTTCGAGCAGCTTGCAAAACTCCTCGGCTTTTTCCTTTTCGATCCCTTCTCTTATGATGGCAGGGGTGTCACGCAAGAGGGTCCGGGCTCTGTCCTCATCAATATTCAAGATAGTGGCCAAGTTCTTGCAAAAGAGCGGTGTGTCGCTACCTGAATGGCCATAGAGTTTTATTCGATACAAGGTAACCGGCACGAGACTATTGCCTCCGTCCTGTGAGAGTAACAGATATAAAATAAAACGCCTATTCCCTTAACTCCGAAAAGGTTATGGTCGGAGTTGACAGGCAGGCGCAGAGAAGCCTGTCGAATAGCTGATCTTCCCAGAATCTACGGTTGAATCTGTAGCAGAATTCATCAAGG
>JBKQMK010000690.1:0-3005 GCA_052146735.1 Desulfomonilaceae bacterium
GTGCGTTTGAGGAAAAGGAGTCCACAATGGAAAAACTGACGGGGAAAGCCATTATAGCCATGGGAGGGGGGCCAACCGCTGTCATCAACCAGTCCCTCGTAGGAGCGGTGCTCCAGGCTCGCCAATACCCACACATTACTCAGTTCTACGGCGCGTTTCGAGGAGTCGAAGGCCTGGTGGAAGAAGAATTGATGAACCTCTCCGAAGCCACGGGCCATAACCTGGAAAGGGTGGGCATGACTCCGGGCGCAGGTATTCGCAGCACCAGGATGAAGCCCGATGAAGAAGTCTGCCAGCACATCTTTGATGTCTGCAAAGCCCACGGGATCCACTACTTCTTCTACATTGGAGGCAACGATTCAGCCGAAACCTGTAGAATAGTGAATAAATTCGCTATAGAGGCGGGTTATGAACTTCGGGTCATGCACATACCGAAAACCATCGACAATGACCTCAGAGTAACCGATCATTGCCCCGGATACGGATCCGCGGCCAAATTTGTGGCTCAGGCGTTTTCCGGCGCGAACCTGGACAACAGGTCGTTGCCGGGTGTCTACATCGGTGTTGTCATGGGTCGTCATGCGGGTTTTCTCACTGCCGCCTCGGTGTTTGCACGCAAATATCATGACGACGGCCCCCATCTGATTTATGTGCCTGAAAAATCCTTCGACCATGAAGAGTTCCTGGGTAGCGTTGATAAGGTATACTCAGAATTCGGGCGCGTGGTCGTAGCAGTTTCAGAAGGAATTCAAGATGTTGACGGCACGCCAATGGTGGCCCGATTGGCGAAAGCGGTGGAAAAAGACAGCCACGGCAACATTCAGCTTTCCGGGAGCACTTCTCTGGGAGATGCCCTGATGAATCTCATAAAAGACAAACTCAAGATCAAGAGGGTGAGATCGGACACTTTCGGGTACTTGCAGCGATCTTTCCTCGGATGTGTCAGCGAAGTCGACGCGCACGAAGCTCGGGAAGTCGGCGAACGAGCAGTGCAGATTGCCGCGTGGCACAAAGTGGATGCCTCGATCACTATCGAGAGAGTGGGCGACTACGGAGTCCGCTATAATATGGCACCATTGGAAGAAGTGGCTAAAGAGACCAAATGCATGCCGGATTCTTTTATTGATGGCGTCAACAACGTCACTGTCGAGTTCAAAAACTACGCTCGGCCGCTCCTCGGGGAGCTGCCTGTCTATGACAGGCTTTTTGCGCCGCGAGTGGAAAGAATACTCAATAAATGACTTCCAATTTCAGATGACGCGAGGAGGAACCATTGAGAAGCGATATTTTGAAAACCGGCGTTACCAGAGCCCCTTCCAGGGCACTTTTTAAGGCAATGGGGGTTACTGATGAGGAAATTGCCAGGCCGCTAATAGGGATCGCCAATTCAGCCAATGAGCTGGTTCCCGGGCACATTCACCTGGACAGGATTGTCGAAGCGGTCAAGGCCGGCATTAGGATGTCAGGAGGGACTCCGCTGGAGTTTTCTACAATCGGTGTTTGCGACGGTCTGGCAATGGGTCACATCGGGATGAAATATTCCCTGGCAAGCCGTGAACTGATAGCCGACTCAGTAGAAATCATGGCCATAGCGCATCCTTTTGACGGAATCGTACTTGTCCCGAACTGCGACAAAGTAGTCCCTGGAATGCTAATGGCCGCGCTCAGACTGAACATTCCCGCGGTAGTCATCAGCGGCGGCCCTATGATGACTGGCAGGTTCAAGGGTAAAAAGGCTGACGTCATCACTGTGTTCGAAGCGGTGGGCAGAGTAAAAGCCGATGACATGACGCTCGAAGAGTTGGCTGAACTGGAAGAGAGGGCATGTCCCGGCTGCGGCTCTTGTGCCGGGATGTTCACGGCCAATTCGATGAACTGTCTGACCGAGGCTCTGGGGCTCGGCCTGCCCGGAAACGGGACCATCCCGGCTGTGGAAGCCGCCCGGATCCGCCTTGCCAAGCGGGCCGGCATGAAGGTTATGGAGCTGGTGTCCAGCGACCTTCGTCCGCGGCAGATTGCCACAGTAGAAGCCTTCCGAAATGCCATTGCGGTTGATATGGCGCTTGGATGTTCGACAAATACGGTCTTGCACGTTCCTGCCATCGCGAGGGAAGCGGGCATCAACATAGACCTGAAATTGTTTGATGATATCAGTTCAAGCACGCCACACATCTGCTCCCTCTCCCCCGGCGGTCCTCATCACCTGGAAGATCTCGACGCGGCCGGCGGGGTGCAGGCGGTGCTCAAAGAGCTTGTTGCCGGCGGGCAGGCAGACCCGTATGTCTTGACCGTCACAGGAGCCACCCTCGAGGAAAACCTCAAGTCCGAAGCCATTCTTGATTCAGAGGTAATCCGGCCGCTCTCCAATCCTCACCACCCAATCGGGGGGATAGCCATCTTAAAGGGAAACCTTGCACCGGACGGCGCAGTGGTCAAACAATCCGCGGTTCAACCCGAAATGCTCAAGAACAAGGGTAGAGCCCGTGTCTTTGACTCTGAAGAAGCCGCGGTGGAAGCTATACTTGGCAGTCTGATCAAATCAGGGGAGATAGTTGTCATCCGGTACGAAGGGCCGCGCGGAGGACCCGGCATGAGGGAGATGTTAAATCCTACTTCCACGCTAGTGGGCATGGGCCTGGACAAATCAGTCGCATTGATCACGGACGGGCGATTCAGCGGCGGGACCAAGGGAGCTGCTATCGGCCATGTTTCTCCTGAGGCTGCCCACGGAGGCCCGATCGCCCTTGTGCGGGACGGCGATGAGATCTCGATTGATATACCCGGCAAAAGGATTGACCTGAATGTACCGGAAGGGGAACTGAACAGGCGACGCTCTGAGTGGAAGCCGCCGGCCCCATCCATAACAGAGGGATATTTGGCACGATACGCCATGATGGTAAGTTCCGCGGCCGAGGGAGCTGTTTTGAGCGCAAAGGCGAAAAGTTCTTAGAAGCGGTTGCAAAAATTGAGAGTAATTGAAACAATGTTGGGGGGAACTTTTTGCA
>JBKQMK010000691.1:0-6654 GCA_052146735.1 Desulfomonilaceae bacterium
GAACTGGCGGAAGCAAATGCCCGCCTCAAAGCTGAAATTGCCGAGAGGGCGCGTGCCCAAGAGGCGCTGATCCTCAGCGAAGGGCGAATGAGAGCTATCTTCGAGGCGGCCACGGAATGCATATTCATTAAGAACCGTTCGCTAAAGTATACGCTGGTGAACCCATATATGGCAAATCTGTTGGAACTGCCTGCTAGCCATATCGTTGGCCGGGTCGATGAAGAACTCTTCGGACAGGAAGCAGGACAGCACCTCAGACAGGTGGACCAACGAGTGCTGGCAGGAGAAACCATTGAAGAACAGCATACCCGGCCGGTGAAAGGTTTGCCCACAACTTTCTTGGACGTACGCTCACCTATACGAAACAGTACGGGGCAGATCATAGGCATATGCGGGATATCGCGAAACATAACAGACCGGAGCAGGATCTTTTCTCTTAATCAGGGTACTGCGGAGGAATATCTTTCCCCTGCCATGCGCGGCTCACTCGCCAGAGCCAGCGTGGCAGCCAACTCCGATCTCATAGTGCTAATCGAAGGAGAAAGTGGCAGCGGGAAAGATTACCTGGCGCGCTATATTCATAATAATTCGAAGCGCAGCGGTGGCCCGTTTTATACCATTAATTGTGCTGCTATTACCGAAGATTTGGCGGAATCCGAACTGTTCGGGCATGAAGCCGGGGCATACACCGGGGCAATAAGGCGCAAGCGAGGCCTAGTCGAGCTGGCTGAGGGTGGTACTCTGCTATTGAACGAAATCGGAGAGCTGTCATTACCGATACAGGCCAAATTGCTCACGTTCCTGGACACATTCTCATTCACTCGCGTTGGAGGCGAGAGAAGTGTGACAGTCAACGTTAGAATTATGGCGGCGACCAATAGAGATTTGAGTCAAGCTGTCTCCAGGGGTGAGTTTCGACGAGATCTTTTTTTTCGTCTGAATGTGTACGGGATCCGAGTCCCGCCCCTACGTGAAAGGCTGGCAGATATACCAGTGCTGACGCACCAGATCGTCGGCCAATTGACCCGAGAACTGCAGCTCACCGCAGGGTTGAGCATTCGTCCGGAAGACATGGAAAAATTGATTCAGTACTCCTGGCCAGGAAACGTACGGGAACTGAAGAATGTCTTGGAGCGCTCAGTCATTCTTTCCGAAGGGCCAGATCTGAGACTTGATTTTCTGGAATTGGCAGAAACAAGTCACTGTGAATCACCCTGGACTGTGGAATTTCCACCTTCTCCATCCATCACTTCTGTCATAGGTGAACTGAGGCGCCAGTTCATAGAGATGGCGTTGCTACGGACTGACGGCAACAAGTGCGCTGCAGCACGTATTTTGGGTATTTCTCGATATGCACTCCAACGACAGATGAAAGCTCTGAAGATGGGCTGAGCGGATACCGCCCATGCACCACCTCTGTTTGTGCTATTTCGCCCACCAGTTATTACCACGTGATATTGGCTTATTAAGCTGATCATCTCCACTTATTGGGCGAAATCGCCCTTGCGTATGCTGAGAATGGATCGATCTCGGCCCGAACGCGTCGTTGACAGATTCCCTCAATATCCCAACAGGATTAGCTTTTTCCCATTTTTGTCACCAGTCGATAATACTGGCACGGAGAGTGCACAATGAAATCTCCGTAGTGGCTGATAGCTTGCCGCCGCGGAAGCAGCAACTCTGCTTGCCATGGGATTCCGAGGAAAGCACTGGAGCGCTTGCGAGTTTCTTACCATTGCCGACGTCTTGTTGCGGATGCTCAAACCGCATATGACGGGGACCTTTGAGCTATCTGGGCTGCGGGGGCAGTGGTCATCGTCTTCTCTCGTCCTCAAACATCCAAACTGCACGGCCAAGTGGTCATGCATTTTTTGACAGACTGGATATCCCAAAAGATCTTACTCAGGAGGTGTAGCATGCTGAAGAAACGGTCTTGGGCTCTCGTATGCGGGTGCTTGGCGGTACTGTTGCCAATCTTGTTGGCAGCCGGTCCAGCGTCCTGCAAGACCGTAGAGCTTACTTACTCGATTTTCTTTCCTGCCACCCACGGGCACACCCTGTTGGCCACCGAATGGGCCAAGGAAATAGAAAAGCGAACCAACGGAGCGGTCAAGATCAATATGTATCCTGGAGCCACCCTGACGCCGGCTGATCAGTGCTATGACGGGGTGGTCAAGGGGATTTCCGACATCGGCATGTCAGTCCTCAGCTACACGAAAGGACGATTCCCCCTCACCGAGGTTATCGATCTTCCTCAGGGCTACAAGAGCGGTTCCCAAGTGACGCATCTCTGCAACGCGTATTATGAGAAATTTAAGCCAAAAGAGCTTGCTGACACGCAAGTAATGTACCTTCACGGCCACGGTCCCGGTATCTTTCATACCAAGAAGCCGGTTAGGAAGCTTGAAGACCTGAAAGGTATGAAGATAAGATGCACAGGGACAAGCGCTAAAGTGGTAAGTGCCCTTGGGGCCACTCCTGTCGCCATGGCACAGACCGAGACCTATGACGCGCTGGAAAAAGGCGTAGTGGACGGCCTTGTGTCCCCCTTGGAAGCCCTCAAGGGTTGGAAGTTTGCTGAAGTGACCAAGTACACCACACAAAACCTCGGATCTTCGTACTCCCTCTGTTTTTTCGTTACCATGAACAAGAAGAAATGGGATTCTCTGCCCAAGGACGTCCAGGAGACCATCCAAAAGGTGAACCAGGAATGGATTGCTAAGACCGCGGAGACCTGGAACAATATGGACAAAGAAGCCCTGGATCTTGCTATCTCCAAAGGTAATGAGATCATAAAACTCTCCCCGGAAGAAGACGCTCGGTGGGCCAAAGCGGTGGCCCCTGTTCTCGATGAGTATGTTAAGACCACGAAGCAGAAAGGCCTGCCAGGGGAAGAAGCCCTAAACTTTTGCCGAACCTGGTTGAAGGAACATCCTTAGGGTATCTGCGCTGGTCGAAATAAGGTCCGGTGCGGAAATTGGAAGCACCAAACTGATGTTTGCTTCATCCATCAGACCAGTCGAGGGGACTAATCTATGACCATTCTTTCTTCAATCGCCAGAGTTTTGGCCCGATTCATGTACGTGATCGCAGGGGTCGCCCTTACCGCTTGTGTGTTTCTTACCGTTAGCGACGTCCTTTTGCGGATGCTCAAACATCCTATAATTGGAACCTATGAGTTGGTCGGACTGTTGGGAGCGGTGGTCGTCGGTTTCTCTCTTCCCGAAACGTCCAGAGTGCACGGTCACGTTGTCATGCATTTCCTGACAGACCGCGTGGGCGAGAATGTGAAGAGTTCGTTACTCGTTGTGACGAGAATTCTCGCAATAGGGATGTTCTTTGTCATTGCTTGGAACTTGCTGATAATGGGCCATGATTTCAAATTGACCGGTGAAACAAGCCCCACCTTGGAACTTCCCTTCTATCCCGTCTGTTACGGCATCGCTGTTTGTTGCTTCGTGGAGTGCCTGGTACTTTTCGTGGAAATCTTTGAAAGGGGTGAAACGCAGGCATGAGTATTTTCGTGATCGGCATACTGGTAATCGTGCTGCTGTTTGTGCTTTTCCTGTCGGGCTTGGAAATAGGCATTGCCATGGGCATGGCCGGATTTATAGGCTTTGCTGCCGCTGTTGGAACGGCGCCTGCCATGAGTCTCGTCGCCAAGGACATATACAGTGTGTTTTCCTCCTACGGGTTTACAGTCATACCACTCTTTGTTCTCATGGGCCAAGTGGGTTCCAGCGGAGGAGTAGCGCGCAATCTTTACGATGCAACCTACAAATTCGTGGGACACATACCTGGCGGCCTAGCTCTCGGCACTGTGGCAGCTGCTACGGCTTTCAAGGCCATCTGTGGTTCGGCTCCCGCCACAGCGGCTACTTTCGCCACAATTGCGGTCCCCGAAATGGACAGATACAACTACGACAGGAAATTGTCCTGCGGTACTGTCGCGACCGTAGGCACGTTGGGCATTATTATCCCGCCAAGCGTGGTGCTTATCATTTACGGCATACTTACTGAAACCTCGATTGGTAAGTTATTTCTTGCGGGTATCGTACCCGGACTCCTGGTGGCTATCTCCTTCATGATCACCATACTTGGCTGGTGCGCCTATAATCCCAAGCTGGGACCAAAGGGTGAAAAATCAACCTGGAAGCAACGCATAGCTTCCCTCCCACCTATTTTGTGGGTCTTGGTCATATTTGTGGTGGTTGTGGGCGGCCTCATGCAAGGATTTTTTACACCCACCGAGGCCGGGAGTGTGGGCACTTTCGCTGTGCTATTACTCACAATCTTCCAGAAAGAAATGAGCCTACAAGGTTATATAAAAGCAGTCGCAGGGACGCTCCGCATAGCCTGCATGGTCCTTACTCTCATAGCGGGTGCGACTATTCTGGGTCATTTCTTCGCGGTTACTAGAACGCCGTACATGGTTGCTGAGTGGCTAACCCACCTCAATGTTGACCGAAGCGTGATTATTCTTCTTATCGTCGCGGTCTATCTCATTGGCGGCTCCTTCATTGAACATCTCGCTTTCTTGATTCTCGCAACTCCAATCTTTTTACCGGTTGTCCTCAAACTTGGGTACGATCCGGTCTGGTTCGGGGTAATCGTAGGAGTGGTCACGATGATTGGCGTGATCCTACCACCCCTGGGAATCAACGTCTTTGTGGTGTCCGGCGTTACCGGAGAGCCCGCAGCGAGAGTCTACAGAGGCAGCTATCCGTACATAATTGGCCTGGGCGTATGCCTTTTGATTCTCCTATATTTCCCTGGGATCTCTCTTTGGCTGCCTAACCAGTTCATAAGATAGTTGTTCTGACCAGCAGAAAGATTCTTCAGCCGTGTTGGAAATCTGTTGCCTCGTTAAGCTGGAGATTCGCCACTTTTGGGAGAAAAAAATGAGAACTGACATACCTTACTGGAATCCGCATCTCGAAAAACTCCCGCGAGAGAGCTTGGAAAGGTTGCAGCTCAAGAAACTCAAGCGCATTCTGGCGTGGGCCTACTCTAACTCGCTGTTTCACCGCACTCTTTACCAGGAAGCAGGGGTGCGCCCTGAAGACATCAACTCACTGGAGGACGTGCGCCGGGTGCCAAAAGTAGAAAAGGCTATGATGCAGCATATTCAGCGAAAGGACCCCTTTCCGTACGGAGATGCACTGTGTGTGAGTTTGGACGACGTCTGCGTGTTCCGCCAAACGAGCGGAACGACCGGGCAACCGGTATACCAACCGGACACTTGGCAAGATTGGGAGTGGTGGAGCGACTGTTGGGCTACCTTGTTGTGGGCACAAGGTTACCGGCCGTCTGATCGCGTCTTTCTTCCCTTTGGCTATAATGTGTTTGTGGCATTTTGGGCCGCCCACTATGCCTCGGAGAAGATAGGCTGCGAGACGATCCCGGGAGGGGTGCTGGACACAAAATCTCGCATCCTCAAGATCCAGGAACTGCAAGCCACGGCACTAATGGCCACACCGACCTATATCCTGGGGATGGCCGATACTGCACGTAATAAACTTCATCTGGACCCTGCATCGTTACCTATTACCAAAATTACGTGCGCGGGGGAGCCGGGCGCACTGATTCCCGCGACAAAGAAACGAATTGAAGAAGCATGGGGAGCTAAGGTTTACGACCACGCCGGCGCCACTGAGATAGGAGCCTGGGGATTCGAATGCTCTTGCCAGTCAGGTGCTCTCCACGTCAATGAGGCCATGTTCCTGGCCGAGGTGGAAGATTTGGAAACAGGGGAACCGGTCACCGAATCCGGACAAAAGGGCAAGCTCGTCATCACCGCCTTGGACAGGTTTGCTCAGCCGTGCATTCGGTTCGATTCCAAGGACATTGTGGAGATCGGTGAAGACCGATGTGAATGCGGCCGCACCTATAAGTTGTTCAAAGGAGGAGTTCTTGGAAGAGCTGATGACATAACCAAGGTCAAAGGTGTTCTCCTGGCCCCGTCCGCCATCGAGGATGTAGTTCGCTCCGTTCAAGGACTTGGCAACGAATACGAGGTGATCGTAGAAAAGAAAGGGGACGCGGACAACATTACGTTAAAGGTTGAATTGGCAGAGGACATAGCAGACGCAGCGATGGCGGAACTCAAGGCAGTTCTTGCGACTCAGCTTCGTTTGAAAACCAACCTTGGCTACAATTTGGAGTTCTTTCCGCTTAACAGTTTGCCGCGCTATGAAGTAAAGGCCAGAAGATTCAAAGACTTGAGAAAAAAGGAGAGATGAGAATGGAAGGCCAGGATTCACTTGCAAACATGCGCAAAGCTGTTGATGCTCTCGCTACTATAGCTCAACGACTCTACGAAGCCTCAGAGGACTTTCCTGCGGTGAATCGTAACAGCAAACGTGTCCTCGCTTCGGTGGAGATGTTGAAAATCAACTTGGAAGAAGCATAGAGGGAACGCCGTCGAACGGACTTGACCGAAAAGTTTCGTAAAACCTGTAGCCGAAGTCTTTTTCTTGCTACAAGTCCCTCTATCCGCGGGAGAATGCACGATGGATGATCAATCTGTCTTGGAGCACAAGAAGCTGCTGGCGGTAGATGACGAAGCCGACATACTTGAAATCATCAAAGAACAATTCCCAAACACTGTTGTGATCACCGCACAGGACTTTGATAGCGCCCTGAAATTGATCA
>JBKQMK010000692.1:0-15142 GCA_052146735.1 Desulfomonilaceae bacterium
CTGGCGAGAACCTATTTCGAGGGGGTCTTTCCGGACGAGACACAAAAACTCGAAATAAGCATGTAGACATCTTGTGCTGAAGATTCTCGGACGCGGGTTCGATTCCCGCCGCCTCCACCAATTAACTTGCTGATTTTATTAAAAACAACCCCCGAAAAAACCGGATGCAAATCGGATGCAACCGGCTTTTTCGCGTTTTCAGAGGGGTGAACGTAGTCTGTCCCCGTATCATTGATGGCCCATCGGTTTACCTTTCGTTCATCCCTGCTCCTCGTACCATTTAATCCGGTTGTTCTTCATCCGCCCTTCGAATTTCGTTCCGCATCACAAATTGGTCTCCTTTGTAATGGCGAGAGCTTGCGTATGGGGCATGGATCGATCTGAACATTAACTTTCTTCCCTGGCAACTCCACGTTTTCTTGACAGATTCCCTGGTTCTATTCCTTTTTGCCTTCACGCTCAATTTTCCTGTCGCGTGATTTCCGCGCCCTCGCCTTTCCAGCCTCAAGATCTCGCTCATAAGCTTCTGGATCGAAAAGCTTCCGATTCAGGCGTGTTCTTTTTTTTATGGCCTGCTGAGCGCAACGTTTGGAGCAAAAAAATTGCACGTGCTCGCTCTTCCGGAAGAGAAAACCTCCGCATCGTTCACACTTCGTAATGTTTAAAAGGCCGAGCCCATTCAGAGCCTCAAGAAATTTGAATTGCGCTCCTGCTGAATTGGTTGGGGCCGCAGTTTTGACCTCAATGAATGGCCTGTGAACCCTTTCCTTGGCGGATCGTGAAAATTTGCCGCCTCGGTTTCTTGTGAACTCTGGTTGTCCGGGATCTGTAATCGTGATGTTCACAGCGATCGGAACACGTAGTACGCCCAGATCGAGTCGATAGGAGCTGCCGCGCGCGTGAGAGGGGAGAAGACCGACGTCGGCCACCGAGCCCCACGCCTCATCGAGCAGTTTGTCCGCGAACCGCCTCAAGTCAGATTGAATGGTCTGAATCTCATCCTTGACCCGGTTGATGCGCTGCCTACGATCCTCTTCATCATATTTTGTTGTTATTTCGCATTCATAGAGGTTCGGTTCGCTCAAGGGAGGATTAACGGAAAATTCGTCGAGCCAGTTGCATCTGTTCGCCAATTCACGTGCTATCACGAACAGGCTGGCATCTGACAAGGTTGTCAAGTCCAGGTTTATAAATGCCAAAAACCATACAAGGTTCTTTTCTTGATGCTTGGCCACGATGAAGACTCCTAAATCTTCGGTAACCATAAACTTGGTTTTTGTTTTAGTTTAGTTACCGAAGCTAACATATTGAAAGAACACACTTTTTACTTGACAAAGGTTTCGCGATTTGATAACGTCGGACGCAACCCAGGTTGATTTCACGAAAGGGAGGGTTGCGAATGAACGTCACCAGTGTCTTGCTCATGGTTATGGTCCGCTACATATGGACCGGCGACATCGAAGCGCCTTCGTTCCAGCCTGAATACCACAATGTGAATTTCGGAGAAAGAATGAATGACAACTCATTAATTGCAGCGCACCGGCAATACAGGTTTGTCCAGATTCGGGCTCCGTAAGGAATCCCCCCATTTTGCGGCGGGAGCATTGTTGGTCTTAACGGTTGCGTTGCTCGACGCACCAAAACCTTGATTAAGGAGAACGAATGAAAAAAGTTATCGAACTGAAGTCCATTTCCACTAGCGCTGTTGCCCAGGTCCTAGGGACAAAGACCCGGAAGGTCCGCCGCTTGATTCACGGAAAACTCGTTAATGCGAGGAAACTTCGAAACAAGTGGCAAATGACGATCCTTGATGCAGTCGTGGCCGCAGTTATGCTGTTGCTGCTGAAGGCCGGTTTGAGCTTTGCGGAGATGGAGAAAGCCATCGCCGACAGTGGGTGTTATTTCCCTGATGAATGCCCACCCGAGGCTGTCCACTATGTGTGTCGGAAAAGAGATCCTGGGAAACTCGCACGCTACTTGGATGTGACATGGTACGACACGTGCGTGCTGATCCACGGCAGAATCGGAAGCCCAAAAGTCAGGATGGAAATTTGTCCGGAGGAGCTGACACCCGATATTAGCCAGGAATCCAGAGTTCGGACGACCATTATTCTGGTGAGACCTTTGTACGAGTCGATTCGTCGGGAGCGAGCTAAATCGATGGGCCTGCGTCCTTTGGGAGCCTTGCCAGAAACGCCTGTTCGCATCATAAAAAAACGACCAGTCGGGCTAGGACCGGTCGTTTCAAACAAAATTCCACAACACATAAGTTCGTCAAGGGCAAACGTAACAGTTAAGAATGTTCAAAGCAATCTCCGATTACCGGTACCAGCCACCGAGCAGGTAAAAGAGGCTTATCTCCTTCCCGCCGGGAAAAATCCTAACGAAGCGAAACGACTCTCTATTGTGGATACTCTCACGAAAGCTTTGGAAATCGCACGCGACCCGCGCGTCGCCAGACAACACGATAGAGTAGCCGAATTAGGGAGCCTTGTTGAGGACTGTGACGCTCTCGCGCTGATGATCGCGTCGAGCTTGATTCGAGGCTCGGCAGGCTAAATCCCTGTCCACTGTGGCTCCTCGGGGACAATCCGAGGAGCCGTTCCGGACAATGTAGCAAGAATTCGACAGATTGGAGCAATAACAAATGATTTTCAATCTTCTACGTTACCCCGGTGGGCAAACCCGGATAATGGCCGCAAAGCTCGGGGAGTCCTGCCCTAAGAAAAAATTAACTGATGAGGTTTGTTCCATATGAATGATTCAACCTCCTCCGCACCAAAAAACAACACAGCCCACCCAGGGATACCAGAACGTTCGGCGTCGAAAGGAAGACATCCTCGCGTCACCATTTCGCAGGCCGGGACATTCCTGGAACGTGCTATTGATCAGTTGCGTGGGGCTATTCCCATTCCGGAAGCCCTGGAGCATCTGGGAATAGAAGTAAATGTTTCTGGTTTCATCTCCTGCTTACACCATTCCGAGGATAGCCCTTCAATGAGGATTTACGAAGACCACGCATACTGCTTCGGGTGTGGGAAGCACCTTGATCTTATCGAATTGGTCAGGACGGTCTTGAACTGTTCGTTTGCCGATTCCCTTCGATGGATTGCCGAGCAAGTGGGAGTTGAAGTCCCAACCCTCGGCGAAAACAGTGACCGTGCCTACTACGAATCCCTTAAGGTCGGCGAACTATATGCACGCCTTTTCTACGATGCTCTCAAGAATGAAGCCGTAGCCCTCAAATATCTTGAATCGAGGGGGATCTCCGAGTCGGTTTGCAAGGGCCGAGCTGGATACCTCCCCGCAGATTACTTTCCCCAAAATGAGGAAGAGGACGAGAAATTTGTCGAGGCAGGACTCATAAGTCGGAACGGAAATTTCCTGTTCGCCGACAGAATTATTTTCCCGATTACCCACGTTGGCCGCATCGTTTCCATCTATGGCCGGGCGATAGATTCAGAGCGCATCCCACGCCACGTTTACCCTGCAAACTCTATTGCAGAGCAACCAGAGACAGTCTGGAACCTTGACCATTGCCGAAAAGAGCGAAAGGTGATGCTTTCGGAGAGCATTATTGACGCCCTCAGTCTTGAGGCCCAAGGCTACGATAAAGTGATCGCCCTTTATGGAACCCAAAGCCTTTCAGGGGAAAGGCTGGATCTCATTGATAGCAGCGACATCCAAGAAATCACGATCGTTTTCGACCATGACCAGAACCTCACAGGTCAAAAAGCCGCAATGGAAGTTGGAAAGAACCTCTTCAGCCGTGGAATTGGGGTCAGCATTAAGACCTTGCCGCGGCCCGATGGAGTCGAGAAGGTTGATCTGAATTCTTATTTCAAGGTTCACACTCGGGAAGCCTTCGAGCAGATAGCCGAACGTTCCCTCGTGGATTCTCTGCTGGACGACGTTCCCAAAGATGGTTCCCCTGAGCAAAAGGAGGCAGCCCTTGAACCTTTGCTGAAACTCTTGTCAACCCAGTCCGAAATCACCCGCGAGTCGTACGTGGCTATCATCAAACAAAGGTTCCCTGAGTTTCGAAAGCCGGTCCTGTCAAAGGCGATAGAAGCACAGGCGAAGAAACTTGCTGAAGCCGCCAGTGTGGACAAAGTCTCACCGGAACCCCTTGAAGGGGAATATGCGGCACTTTTTGACGGTCTCGTGGATCTTGTTGAGGATGATGGGCAGGCGAAATTCCTTATCGTTTCGGAAAATGGGGAACTTTCTATCATGGATGTGGCAGAATTCGGGGAGCGTGCGTATTTGCCGCCACCAAAGGATCAGATCCCCTGGGTACTACCGCGGGGCCAAAGCGTTCTTAAGATGGCGGAACTAGAAGCCCATCTATCCCCACAAGTGGCGGATGCGGCTCTCCTTGATGACCTTATGACCTACCACAAGAGGATTTCTGAACTGCCGGGAGAAGAATATTACGCCCTGCTCGCATTGTGGGACCTGCATACCTACGTGGTCGAAAAATTCCAGTACAGTCCCATCATTCTTTTCTTCGCCGTTCCTGAGCGGGGGAAATCACGTACAGGAAAGGGTATGTTGTACCTATCATTCCGGGGCATTCATGTTGAATCCTTGCGCGATGCCTATGTTATTCGGGTTGCCGACGGCTTTCGAGCGACAATATTTTTTGACTGCAAAGACCTGTGGAAAAAAGCGGAAAAAGCCGGTAGCGAGGACATGCTGTTGAGCCGCTTTGAAAGGGGTCTCAAAGTGCCTCGTGTGCTGTATCCAGAAAAAGGTCCTTTTCAAGATACCGTCTATTACTCAATCTTCGGCGCGACGATAGTGGCGACCAATGATGCGACACATCGTATCCTTTCAACCCGATGCCTTCCCATAAGCATGCCGGCAGCCGGGCGGGTCTTCGAGGACGATGTCACGCCGGAGGATGCTCTGCCCTTGAAAGAACGATTGCTTTTGTTTAGAGCCAGACACCTTCATGCCGAACTCCCAAAGACAAAGAAAGCAGCCCAAGGGAGACTGGGTGACATAGTTCGCCCCTTGCACCAAATTCTGTTGCTGGTGAAACCTGAGCTTGAAGAGGATTTCTTGAATCTGGTCAAGAACCTTGAGCGCGCGCGAAAAACGGAGAAAGCCGAGTCAGTCGAGGCGGCAGTCCTCCTTGCAATCTCAAGCCTCGAAAACGAAGTAACGAATCAAGTCATTCCCAATAAACTCATAACGGAAGCGATAAACAAAGGGAGGGACGAAAAATCCAAACTGACGCCCTCAAAAGTAGGTAAGACTCTAGCTTCCCTCGGATTCAAGAAGAGAAAGAATCACGACGGCAATATGGCTGTGTTGTGGGATGAAACCCTCCTGCGCAACGCTATGGAGTCCTACGGCCTTGTAGACGAGAGTTGACGGAGGATCACCGGAAGATAGACGGAGGACCGACAACACTGTCTCCGTCATTTAATGACTTAATATCATTTAACAACACTGGCAGGACGGAGGTTACGGAGGATGTGGAGGGGCGTGTGCAGACGCTGGCGAGGAGATTTACCTGGATTCCGGTTCTCCCGCGGTACAGGCCCAAGAAGGCAGAGAATGACGGATATATCGCGAGTACCGTTTTTTCTTTTTATGAGTACCACGAATACTGAGGTACGTGGTACTTCGGATCTGTATGTCGGTGGGAACCCCCATACACACTCTGGAAAATATCCGTTACCTCCGTCTTTCGTTGCTTATCCTTTTATATCAGTGCGTTAAGGGACGGAGTACATTTTTTAACCCTCCGTCGGCGCTCAGAAGTTTTGGACAAAAAGTCTTGCAACATCAAACAACTAACCGACGACGGAGGATTGATACTCGTACTTCCGTCCAAAACCCAGGAGGTAAACCAAGTTATGGAATTGAACAATCTCAAAACCCGAATTGCAGACCTTGATCCCGTATTACACGGTGCATTGAAACTGGCACTCCAAGATTACTGTGCCAGGGTGGAGTCCGGTTCTTCCGGAAATCTTGAGACAAAACCTTGCGACAAAAAGTCATCGAAAGAGTCGGAAGATCCCGTCTCTGACGCAGACCTCCCCCCTAATGTTGACGATTGGCCTCAGGGATGGAAAGAGAAATTCTACACGTGGTCAGGGATGCTTATGGAAGAATTCCCCCAGGAAGAGGCTGATCGGCGCGCCGAGAAAACTATTCGAGAGGAATATCGGAAGCAACAGGGAAAACCTTTCGAATAGTCGGCATCTTGCGGCGTTCATATTTCCATTATCAAGAAACTCCGTCGGAGAATGGAGGGGTAATTATCCAATGGGCTCATTAAGAAGCATAGCCGGCGAAAGTCAGGCCGAGAAGAATCGGGTTCGGTCTCTCAGCAAGAAAGCCGCTGCTTTGAGCGGCCTTGGTGAACAGGACGCCCTGACCAAAGTCAACCGCTTCATTCGTGAAAGCAGAGACAGACTTGCCCATCTCAAAGTAGTCCCCGTCTCCGAAGAAGAAGCGCTTACAATCTTCTGCGGACTCTTCGAGCATGATCTGGAGAGGCGAAAGGGGCTGTCCGAACTACTCGGGGTCTCGGAAGACACCTTCTTAGCTTGGAATTGGGACGAGTTCATGAAACTGCTCGAACGAATTCAAAGACACGGATGCGTCGAATGCCGTTGGCGGAAGACGGAGATCTGTTCTCAGACTGGCGGGCCAGACCCCATCCCCGAAAATTGCCCTGGCTATGAGCAACGTTCGCACCCTGAGGAATGACCTCTGGTACATGTAGAACAACATGGTCGGTTTTTGTCCCATTCCGGTAGATTTCTATCGTCGAACAATGATTAGAATCGTCTTCCGTGCATCATGTTTCCCTATCATTTAATTCCGTGACTTTGAAAAAGGTCTATGGCTACTTCATATACCTCGGCAGCGTGTGACCACTCTAGTTGAGACGCCAACAATAATAATTGCTAAGCCCGAACGTGCTGAGCTGGGCACCCACCAATTGATATGGAGAAAAGCAATGATAAACACACAAGAACTGGAATCTGTTGATGTGAAAGAGGCAAGGGCAGTCCTGCAACTTTTACTTTAAGTTCACGACCCACTATACGCGGCTCTGTTACATCCTTCCAATCAATATCGGATGTTGATGGAAAGAGTCGGTGTCGGGAGTGTTGGCTTCAGCGGGGCGGTGTATCCTTCGCATCCCTGAAGTCTTTCTTACATAAATCCCTTGGAGGAGACCGATGAGAGCAAAAATAATCGCGAACGTAATCGGCGCAGGAAGTGTTGCGAGAGACTTTGTGCGCCTCGTTAAAGGATGGCGCAACTCACCTCTGAAAGAGGCCAAGGAACAGAAGAGGGGAGGAGCCCAGGCCATCCTTGAGTGCATGCTAGATCAGGAGCAACCGGAAGGCGATCTTGAGGTTGATATTAGTGGAAAGGTTGTCATTCAGCAGATGGATCGTGATCTTCAGGATTTTGAGGCTATACCCTATTGGTACACCGATTTAGCGCTATCACGCGGCGAGGGGATTTGCCCTGGTGTTTATGTGATCATCACCGGCGATTCATCGGGGAAGAAGTATCGGGTAACGGGGGTGTCCTTCAGTCGCCAGGCCATTCGGATAAAGGATGCGCAGGGAAATGCTTTTTTGTTGCCCTGGGATCTGGCAGAGCCGTGCCAAAGGGAAGGAAATGAACGACCCTACTGGTTCACCTCACAAGCGAAGCGCGATGGACAAGACCTTCAATGCGGGGATTACGTCTCCCTGACTGGCACCGACGAGAAATATGAGCTTATGGATATTCTCTGGGCCAGCGGCAACGTTAGGATCAGAGCCATCGGACACACTGAGCAGCTATTTTTGCCCTTGCGTTTTATACGGCCTTATGAAGAGGAATCGTCAAAATGAAGCATACATGCACCTTTACATTGACCGGCGAAGAGGCCGCTGACTCGCTAATGAATGGCGTCTATGTCCGCAGGGTCGGCGTCACGCCCGCGGACCGTAATCTTTATTTGACCATCAGGCACTTATACGACCGTGAAAGTAGTATTTTGAGGAACGTGGGGACCGGCCAAGAAGTAATTGAACTCTGGGACAACATCGAATTTGCCTGAAGTATTCGTTTTTCCTCCTGAACAAACGGTTCCTCATGTTCTGACCGACTGAGCCGGTGCCCATAAACCGGACAAAAGCAGAGTCTCTCCGCGACTCCGGTCATCTCGTCGCTCTCGTTTATCTCTTAGTTGGGTCCGGGGCATTTCGTGCCTTCAGTCTCGGACCTATTTTCTTGTTTGCCCCACGTTGAGGACAAGCTCCTGAAGTCGCTCCCCGAACGGATCTTCTCTTGGCAGAAGGACGTCTGGGGGTATCGGAGGAAAATCGTCCTTAAAGAAATCCCCGTCGGTGTTGTCCAAGAGGTACTTGCCGACCAGCCAGTAGGCAAAGTTGTCATACGCTTCTTTCGAAGCCGTTCGAGGCCATCGTCCCACGAGGTATCCCTCTTGGAAATGCGGTCGCAGTGCTTGGGGAGGACAGACGTTCTGAAGCTTCACCACGGTCAGTCGGTCATCCACAAATGCGCTGATGCATCCGTGTAGGTGGGGCATCCCCAAGACATAAAGGTATCCCCTTGGCATCCATGTTCCTGTTTCGACGTCGTGCAAGGCGAACGTGGCCGCAACGCGAAGCGACTGGGTGAGGTCGAGCAAAGGGGTGCGGCAAAGGCCATAATGTTGGAGAATAGAATACCAATATTCGTGATGGACTGTCAGATGCGATGACAGCCTTAGTTCGACTCGATTTGCTCGAAGCCTTCGGGTGAAAGCCTGGAGCTGCTCGAATCGAGATTCAATGACTGGTCTGCGGAGCTGTTTTCGATTTGCATCAGGTCGGAGGATGCTTGGATACAGCTTGGTCTTGCCTTCACTATCTGTGTAATCCTCGTTTTGTCCACGGAAAAAGAGGTTGAAGCGCGTATTGCGTGACCCCAGCTCGGCCACATAACGGACGAGATTTGGGAAGGTGCTGACCGGGAATCCTATATCGCGGCGGACCTTTACCACCGTTGTCTTTTTGAACCCCTGCTTTGTGACCTTCGGAGGGTTCATCACTTGGCTCAACTGCTCGGAGGTGAGGTATCCTGTGGGCCGGACTTCTTCGTCAAAATGGACGTGACTCCAAAACTCTAACCTTTGTAATCCTGGCATAGCACTTTCTCCGTCTCCAGGTCAGTTAAAGTAGGCTCGACGGTTGATGCTCTTCTGGTGAATCAGACGATAGTGGCATAGTCATTGTACAGTCAATAACTTTTCAGGATGCAATGGGTGGTTGTGAAGTCTTCATGCATCTGTGGCTGGGTCCCATTCCTCATTATTAGAACTTTCCGAAAGCTAGACTTGACACCCCTTTCAACGTCTGCTATTTTTAACTATCCGAAAGTTCTAAAACTTGAATAACTACTCCGTCTTTCAAGAAGGAGCCACAGATGTCCGAGACCTACAAAGAAGAATTGATTAGATTCGTGGCCGACCTGAAGCAACAGACTCCCCCGATCACGTGGAAAGACGTAGCACAGCGCGCTCAAGCACAATTGCCTAAGACCGAGGGAGTTTCTTTGACCGAGAACGCGATTCGCAAAAGATACAATACTTGGCTCAGAGAATCAGAAGGTTCTAAACGTTCAAATAATAATAAAGACCAAGGAGAAGAAATTGCTATGTCCTCACACGCAAAGAAACACCTTCCCCAAGAATTGCTGGAGCATATTGAAAACTACATTGAAGAATATATGAGGCCGGTGATCGAGCGGGTCAGTATGGAGGCTGCCGAGAAGGTGTTTGAAGAGAAGTTTGTGACCCTTTTGAAAGCTCCTGTGACAACGAGCGACAGCTACCTTCCCGCGCCTCCTATGCCGGACACGGTTGAGGGAACCAGAAGACATACGGTTCCCCGCGGGAAGCTGGCAGGGACGGTGGACGCGGCACTCTTGAAGCTTTTTGAAAGCGAGAGGAAGGAGCGCGGGTTCAGTGTCAGCAGAATGCTCGATGTAATCATCTGGAATTATTTTGCCATTGGAAGGCCGGAACCGCCCAAGCTCTCTTTTGAACTTTCTGAGACTGCCAGGCCAACCGAAGAGGACTAGGGGCAGGCTTTGGGGCCAACTCGGTTTCAGGTTTAGGTGCAACTGATTGGGAAAACCAGTCGGGGCCTTTCTCGATGAGGTTACTACCGACATGAACAATTTACCCGTCATTTCCGACAACGCCATTTCTCGACTTTCTGGCACTCACGAAGGCGTGGATCTTGACACCCTGGTAGAAGCTTTTTTCTCTGGAAAGAGCGAGAAGACCATCGAAAGCTATCGCCGGGACCTCAGGACGTTCGGAGAGTTCCTGGGCGCGGAGGATATAAAGGATGCTGCCCAAAGAATCTTCTCCTTGTCTCATGGCGAGGCCAACGCGCTAGCCCTCAGGTATCGCAAGCACCTTTCTAAAGAAAGGGGCCTTAAACCGACGACTATAAATCGTCACTTGGCTTCGCTCCGTTCCTTAGTGGCTTTGGGCCAGGCTCTGGGTATGATCCCTTGGAAACTGAGCGTCAAGAACGAGAAGACCACTCCTTATAAAGACCTTTCCGGCCCCGACACCTCTGGAATAAGACTTCTCCTCATGGCAGCCGAATCACGTGGGGACAAGCTGGCGAAGCGGAACCGAGCCCTACTGATGATGCTATACACAGCCGGACTTAGGCGCAACGAAGCCGTGTCTCTGGATTTTCCCGAAGATGTTTCATTGGATAGCAGAACCATCCTGGTCATGGGTAAAGGCAAGACGGAAAAGATCGGCCTCACGTTACCGGAAAAGACGGTAGATGCCATTCGAGAATGGATCGAGGTGCGCGGTGACTCACCCGGCCCACTTTTCGTGAATCTCGATCCTGTGGGCAAAGGTGACGGGCGCTTGTCGGGCAGGTCTGTACATCGGATTGTGAAATCTTTGGGCCAGCACATAGGATTGAACGATCTTCATCCGCATTCTTTGAGGCACAGTGCCATCACCAACGCGCTGGAGAAGGCCAAGGGCAGGTACGACCTTGAGGAGTGCTGCGACTTCAGCCGCCACTCGGACGTGAAAACCATGATGATTTACCGGAAGCGAAAGAAAAACGTTCAGGGGGATTTGTCGGAACTTTTGGCGGCAGATCTTTGAGACGCGTGTCCTCCAATCTACATTATGGGACACGGAAAACCGGGTTATTTCCACAATCGGATACCCGAACTCTTCGAGCCGATTCAACAGTCTCGCCTGGCAACTTTGGCCGTGTCCTAGCCCTTGGGATTGCAGTTATACCGTCAGGGGAACACTCTGCTGCACAGTCCTTCTGCTAACGGTGTGCATTTGCCCAGACACCTTCAAGCCGAGCCGTTCGACCACGTCGGGGCTCAGAATCAAGACCTCTCTGGAATTTTTTGATTTTGGCATCCCATACTGCCAAGACAGTCCATCTTGAGCATCCACGAAATGACAGCAGCGGTAAAGATTCCTCACTTCAACGCATTCATTGTAGCAGAGCATCCAGTTATCCCGAGAGCGAAGAATGTCTGCCAGCAAGATGTGGTCGATGTCGTGCAAGTCGCCGCGGTTCCCGTATAGCTTGCTCTTTAGGAGGTAAGGCGGGTCAAGAAACACGAACTCCTGGGGATGCCTCATAATAGATACCTCGAAGGATGCGTGTTCAACGCTGATCATTCCTTCAGGAATCCTGAAATTCCTCAAAAACTGCACACTGCTTTCCCTAAAACGTCCGTTCCGGCCATCATCCTCTAACGGCGAGAAACCTCCCGACGCCATCGACCCGGAAAAGGAGGTTCTGTTCAAAATATAGGTGGCCGAGGCCCGGTCCCACGGGTCTTCAATTTCCGTGAACGTCCGTTGGAGATCATAGAATTGATCCTTCGTCACTACCGGCAAATAATCGGAAACAATCATTGCGAGACGTTCCCCGTCTGCGAGAAGACAATTCCAGAAGATCACGAGTGGTTCAAATAGATCATACCCGAAGACTTTGACGCCGTAGTTCATCAGGCAGTGCAACTCGAACGATCCGCCGCCGAAAAATGGGCTGCAAATGGTTGTCACATCCTTGGGAAGATATTTGCTGAACTTTTTGACAGCACGAGTCTTGCCGCCGGGGTACCTCAAGGGGGAAATTGATTGCACGATTGATGTCAGGCTCCTTTCTTACGGATCGTTACCGAAAGACGCGGAGCCCGAATGAGATACGGGAGGGATTATTAGGCTAATTATGTTGTAAAGTGTCGGAAAGAGAGGGCAGCGGCGAGGGTTGAGGCATGATATGAAAACATTAGTAGGGGTGGTTCAGATGGACACGCAGCCATACAAGACACTGAAGCAACCAGATGGTGATTCCTGCTGACTCACAACCCAATCCTTTTTCTGAATGCCTCTAGCCAAGCGATCACTTTCACATACTGATTTACCCACGACCAATCCTGGCCCAACAGTGACGACAGGATTAATCGTTCCCCTTGCGTAAGCCGGGATGGCTTGAAGGATTCAAGGTAATGAGACTGGAACATGAGAAACTTGCCGTCAGGTTGCTTAGCAGCGGCCCCCTTGAGGAAGGAGGAGGAATCATAGGTATCCTGGAGCTGGAGATAAGCTGAAATGTCCGTGTGGCAGGCAAGAGAATAGTCCCAGAGGCATATACTCCTGTCGGTAAGAACTGCCGTGAACCTTACAACGTCGGGAACTTGGCGGAGTTCCGAGGCGAGGGGATTCATCCAGAAGCATAATAAGCTTTGCCGGTAGATGATAGCTCTTTGGCTGAGGTTGTTTCTGGTATTCATTTAGGACCCCCTGATCACGACTGGACATAGCGCGTGTTCGCCCACTCTGAACACAAATTTTCGCTGTCCGCCTAGTGTAGTGTAGGGAATGTTCGGCACTCCGGGCTTCGCAAAGGTTCGGCACGCAATTTCTCCGTTTCCGTTTATCCACACAGATTCCCTTCTTGAGAGCACAAGACAGACTCGATATCCCTTTTCTTTGGCGTAATTCTGCGCATATTTCTCAGCATCTTCTGAAGTCTCAATCTCCGGCGGCATCGGATGGAGCAAATTAACTGCAGATATGGGCCTGAGAATCATTTGCATGGGAACCGGTTCGGAAACCCACGCCTCCCATTCGGCCTTATCTTTTTCCATAGCCTGGATCATGTCTTCGTGATCGATTTGGAGTGCAGTAATCAGCTTCTGGAGAAGATCATCGGATGCAATTCCTTCACGCTCGAATTGGAGTATCAACCGAGCCCCTTTGTTATGGTTCGTATAGCCGATCATCTCGGCAAGCTGCCCCAAGCGCTCCCCTTTTCTTTCCCTCTGCTCTCGAAACAGAGTTCGCAGATGTTTGTTCATGGGACTTCCCCCTATCATTGCCGTGCGTCTGTCGTGGCCGATCCTCAGAATCCGATAACCTTGTCACCGGCATGAATGCGCTTTACCCTTGCTTCTTCTTGGAGGGCTTCTATCAAAGCCTCGTGGCAAATTTCGTCCTTCGCTTTGAACTGGAACTTGCTCTTGACTATCTTGAAATCGCCGGGCGTAAGAACCTGAATGCCCTTCAGCTCTATTGTGAGGCCCGATTCGAGGGGAGTCCCGACCAGAGGCTGAAGAATCTTCTTGTAGAAGATCGCCACACCGTCTGGTTCGAGGTGGCCGAACTCCAACTTGTAGCTGAAGCGGCGTATGGCCGCGGAGTCCAGGTCCATCAATCTGTTCGTGGTATATATCTGGATACCGCGATGAGCCTCCATCGAGGTGAGAAACTCATTCACTAGGCTGACCTCCCAGGAAAGTGACACTCGATCTCGGCTACCGATGAAATTGTCCACCTCGTCCACCACCAATACAGCGTCTTTCCTGGCGGCCTCTTCGAAGCAAGCACGGACATTCTGCTCACTTTCTCCGACCCATTTCGAAAGAATGTCACTGGCCCTCTTGAAGACCACCTCCTTGCCCAAGTGCTGAGCTATGAAGCGAGCCAGAAAACTCTTCCCGGCCCCGGAAACCCCATAGAAAAGAAGAGACATGGAAGCGGCATCATCATTTCCAGGGGTTTTAAGGTATTCGTCGAAAGCCTCAAGCTCTTTCAGCAGACTCGTGAGATCGACTCCAGAAACGTTCAATCCTTCAAGAGCAAAGCCATCAGGATCTATCTTGCTGGTACGGGCAGGTTTGCGTCCCCCATTTATAAGGCAGTCGTGTGCTTCCAAAGAAAGAATGATTGCCTGGTGAATCTCGGCGTTCGAGTTCGACCCTATTTCCGCCGCCTTCTTGACGGACTGCTCGATCACACCGGCACTGACCTCGAACTTAGCGGCCAAATCCTCTATGTCAGAGGTGCTGAAAAAGGCATCGAGACGGTAGTCTATTAGAATGGTCTCCCAGATGCGCTTTCTTTGCACGCGAGTGAAAGGTTTGAAGGACAAGCTGTAAGAAAAGCGGCGTGCTACGGACTGCTCAAGCTGAGTAACGGAATTGACCGTCCAAATCATCCGCACTCCCGGAATTTCCAGGATGTCATGGAGCCATCTTTTATCAGACGGTTCACCAAAGAAGAACCAGGAGTTACGGCTGCCAAGCACATTGTCGGCGTCATCCGCGATGATCAGTGCGCCCTCGCCCTGGCTTGCGAGGTTTGCGCACGCGGTAAAGGCGGCCCGACGCTTCCAGCCCTTTTCTTTTCCTCCGTGATCCACCAGATAGATGGGGAGCCCGAGTTTCTTGCCAATCCCGTAGGCCATGCTCGTCTTGCCCGTACCAGGCGGACCGAACAGAAGGATGTGGGTAGAGCTAGCCGGTTTCTCCTTGAGCAGATTGAGGATGTGCTCGACAGCCTGAGGGTCCACCGTATGCGCATCGAGGGAAACGGGATCAGGATCTACTTTTCGGAAGAACTCGGTTTTGATGTCTGCATCAGAAGCATTTTGCAGCAAATTCACAAAACCGGCATCCATAGAGAGAGAGCGATGGCGGTCAGAGTCCAGTATTCCGATCATGGAGAGTTTCCCGTTCAGGGCCGCTCCTATTGCCGGGCTGTTGGAACCGAGAATGGTAGCGAGATAATTCCTGCCTGCAAAATGGTCGC
>JBKQMK010000693.1:0-21512 GCA_052146735.1 Desulfomonilaceae bacterium
CCCGGGTCACAAGATAACTGATCGAGAGACTACAGATTGTTCTTTCCCATGCGGCTGCAATTTGGCCGCGCATTACACAGATTGCGAGCGATCTCAGTCGATCTGTCCGTGGTTATTCTCTCCCAATTCTATGTCGATCCCTTCAAGCATGGCTCTTGGAAAGGCCTTTGCGGTCGTTTCAAAAAATTTGGGGGTCTCCACCCTGCGCCGCCTGATCACCTTCAAAGGTTTTGGCGTTGGAGCCGATGCAACAGCGTCCACGTCAAGCTTAGGTCTCCTGGCTCGCTGTTTTCTCGGCGTGGGAACTACCGTGACCACATGCTTGTGAGGCAACGCTTCAATCGGTGCAGGTCGAGCACTAGGTACGGGTCGCTCTTGCTCTTCCAGGACAGTCAAGGGCCCAGGTAAAGGTGGCTGCACCGGCTCCGGTTCTTCTACGATTGCAGCAGAACGAGATCTCAGAACAAGTATTTTCGGGACACTTCCCCCAGCTCTTACTTTTTTGTTGATCAGCTTCGGAATCTTGTAATTTGCCAGCACACCGGAAGACACGTGCGTCACCTTCCCGCTCGCCTCGATTTCACATCGTTCGCCCTGAAGCTCATCGGTCTCAACGGTCGACACGGGAGCGGTGTTTTCCTGAACATGAGATCCTGAGGCTATTCCCTGCGTAAAAAATGACATCTGCGGGTCGTCTCTGGAAATCTTCTTCCCCGCAATCGGACCAACAATTCTTTCGCGAGGCATTCCAATACCCGACCTGAGCAATTCTAGCCGCTCGTTGCCCCTTTTCATTTATTGTGTCCTCTTGTTCGTGGTTTTTTTAGTTGTCAACTTAATTATAACGCACAGTATATTCTTTTTCAATAACATTGGAGACAAATTCTCTTGTTTTTTCCCGTAGAAACGCCATTCATGATTTAGTTGACCTGTTTCACTGTTTCTATGTCCTCGGCGAAACACATTTTATGAGGCTGTCCGCCGAGTTTTCCGACATCCCATTTTTCCGGTCTCAACCCGCTTTAGACAGTAATGATGGCTACTTCAACAAACAGTTGGAAATGGATTGCCGAGTCCTTTTCCTCCGTGACTCTTACCGGAAGGCTCTTCGTCCTATATTTTTCTAATCTTTTCCTCTTCTTCCTCCGACGTCTTACAATCAATGCAGTGGGTCGTGACGGGTCGCGCCTCAAGCCTCTTGAAATCGATTGGCTCTCCACACACCTCGCAGAATCCGAAGCTGCCGTCCTCGATTTTCTCCAAGGCCTTCCTTATCTTGTTGATCAACTTCCTTTCCCTGTCACGGATTCGCAGCTCGAAATTTCTGTCCGACTCCATCGACGCACGGTCGGTAGGATCCGGAAAAGAGCTCTTGCCTTCAGTCTCTGTCATCTCATCGACAGTCCTGCCGGCCCCCTTTACGAGTTCGTCCAACTGCTTTTGAAGTATGCCCTGGAAATACTCCAGGTCTTCTTTTTTCAACTTCATGATTGTCCTCCGTCAACGCCTTCCATCACGAGAGGTGATAGTCCTTGATCAACCCGGCCTCACACAGTTCCAAAGGGTCGCTCACTTGCGAGACGCCCGTTGGTTCAGATCAATCAATTCTTCCGGTCTGGGGCATGTCGTTGTTCACTCCGTCACGGAGCAAAGCGAACTTGTCCACGTCCCAAAAGGTCATGAAGATGTATGATGCCGGTAAGTTGATTCTCGTAGTCCAGCACTGCCAGTCCTGTAATCAGCTTCTGCTCCATGATCTCCAATGCTTCCGCCGCTGTCCTATCGTCTCGGATACTCAGGGGCTCCCGCGTCATGAGGTCGCGCGCCCGGCATTCGTAAATCCCCGCGCCCTTTTCGAGGGCGCGCCTCAGGTCCCCATCGGTAATGATACCCAACAGACTGTGGCCCGATACTACCAAAGTGAAGCCCAAATTTTGCCTGTTTATGCTGACAAGAATCTCGCTCAGTGACGCATCTTCGCTTACTTCCGGTACCGCCTGCCGATCCAACATCATGTCCTTGACCTTGAGACACAACCTGTCGCCAAGACTTCCTGCCGGATGATGCCTCATAAAATCTTCTTTCCGGAAGTCCTTCCGGACCATCAACGCAACCGCAAGTGCGTCTCCGAGAGACAGAGCCGCAGTAGTGCTTGCAGTAGGGGCCATATTAAGCGGACACGCCTCACGCGGCACGCGGCAATCCAACACCAGGTCGGCCATGCGCGCCAGCGTCGAAGAGGCACCACCCGTCATTGCGACAATGCGCGCTCCCCTCTTCCTTATCGTGGCTGCCAGTGAGGTTATCTCAGGAGTTTCGCCGCTGTTGGAAATCGCTAGTAAGGCATCATCACGTCCGACGATCCCCACGTCGCCATGAAGACCCTCCAGCGGATGAACGAAGATTGCCGGCGACCCTGTGCTTGTGAGCGTGGCTGATATCTTGCGGCCAACTAGGCCTGATTTACCTACACCAGTGATGATGATCCGACCCCGCAGAGAGTAGAGCATATCCACACATGCGTCGAATCTGTCATCGAGTCGATCCATTACGGACCGGATGCCTTCGATTTCTATCTCCAGCACCTGGCGGGCGATCTCGACGGCCCGGCCTGTCAGGTCACAAATTCTGTGAGATTGCATCGGCCACCATTTCTACGACTAGCCTTACTTCTTCTTCGTCTTGCCCTTCGGCCATTACGCGGCATAGAAGCTGAGTCCCCGAATAACGAACGAGCAGCCGACCCCGATTCTTTCTGAGCCTATCATGGGCTTCTCCCATAACCCGGCGGATTTCTGGAATTTCTTCGAAGTCTCTTTTAACGCTAACTTCGACATTCTTCAAGACTTGAGGATAGAGCTTAACCCTTGCCGCCAACTCCGACAAAGGCTTCCCCGTTTCCATCATGACTCTGATGACCTGAAGCGCGGACAAGATACCATCGCCTGATGTGTTGTGATCCAGGAATATTAAATGCCCCGACTGTTCCCCTCCGAAATTGAAGCCGCCAGTTCTCATTCGTTCCACTACGTAACGGTCGCCCACCGGCGTTCTAACGACCGAGGCGCCCAACTCCTCCAGAGCCACTTCAAGCCCGATATTGCTCATCACGGTAGCCACAACGGTGTTTTGTTTCAACTCCTGTCTTTTCATCATATCCCAGGCAACGAGCCCCATGATCTGGTCACCGTTGACCTCGTTTCCTTTTTCGTCCGCGAAGATCACCCGGTCAGCGTCACCGTCCAGTGCTACGCCTAATTGAGCACCTGTTCGCCGAACCTCCTGACAAATCATTTCAGGATACAGGGAGCCGCACCCGGCATTGATGTTATGTCCGTCAGGATGAACTCCCAGTGTCGTAACATCCGCGCCCAATTCCTCAAAAACAAGAGGTGCTGCCCTGTAGGCTGCTCCATTGGCACAGTCCAGAACCATCCGGAGACCGTCGAGTGTCAGAGTTCTTGGAAACGTGTTCTTGAGAAAAACCACGTATCGCCCTAGTGCGTCCTCAATGCGGGTGGCCTTTCCTATATTCTGCGCAATAGGGCGAACCTGGTCGATACTATTAGAGAAGATCAGTCGCTCGATCTCTTCTTCGTGTTCGTCGGAGAGCTTGAACCCATCCCCGGAAAAAAACTTAATTCCGTTGTCCTGAAAAGGATTATGCGAAGCTGAAATCACCGCGCCCGCGTCGCATCGCATGTTGGTGGTAAGGAACGCGATGCCCGGAGTCGGCATGGGGCCCACCAGGAGAACATCCACCCCCATGGAGCAAATACCTGAAGCAAGTGCCGTCTCAAACATGTAGCACGACACCCTGGTATCCTTTCCTACAAGTATTTTATGCCTTTTCCCCGGCTTGATCAGCACCGTGTGAGCCAGTGCCCTCCCCAGCCTGAGAGCGGTCTCGGCAGTCATCGGTTCGAGGTTAGCCACACCTCTCACGCCATCAGTGCCAAAAAGTTTCTTTGCCATGCCGGTTACCAGGCTTTGTGTACAGTCGTTTCTTGCCGCAGAAGTTCTTCTCACAGCTGCGGCGCTAAAAAGTCTAATGAATCTTAAAGCATATCATGGCAGAGGACTCTTCACAAGCTTTTTTCACTGAACGCGACAGCGGAAGAGTCATGAGCAGCCACAAGCTGGAAATCATCAATTATTCCAACGAAAAGCTCAAGCGCCCGCGCACAATCAACTCAATGGTTGCCTGGGACATGCTCACCTATTATGACTCTTTCCTACTTTTCCGGCGTGCGGACCGCAAAGTAGGCTGGAATGGCAGATGACGGAGTCGTTCAGTTGCGGCCGGCCCCCCGGACTGTTCAACCCGAGGTCCGCTGGACTTGACGGATTCCCCCACCGCCCCTATCTTAGTCTAGCGGTTGAAGCGGTTTTTCATGGTTTTTCAGCGCTCTTTCCCACTTTGCCGCGGTGTGGCCGAAATCTCACGGAGGCTCTCTTTTACGGCCAATGATCGATTTGCACGTCCATACAAACATGTCTGACGGAAGTTTGTCTCCCGCTGAGGTCGTGCGGTGCTCGGCGGAAAAGGGACTTCAGGCTATAGCAATTACAGACCACGATACGGTCGCCGGCATCGCCGAAGCTCAGGCAGAAGGTTTCAAGGCAGGCGTAGAAGTCATTTCGGGTGTTGAGATGAGTGTCCAATGGAATCCCGGAATAGTTCACATCCTGGGGTTTTTCATCCGGCCGGATGACCTGGAACTGTTGGAATCTCTGGCTTACTTGGGCAAGGGTCGCCAAGATCGCATCCCCACGATACTGTCAAGACTGAGCGACTGTGGAGTGCACATTTCGGTTGAGGAAGTGGCCCAAGAATCCGGCGGAGGTGTACCCGGCAGGCCCCACGTGGCAAATGTCCTGGTCCGAAGAGGCATTGTGAGCGGGATCCAGGAAGCCTTCGATTTGTATCTTGGAAAAGGTGCGCCGGCATACGTGGAGAAAACCAAGATCCTGCCCAAAGAGGCTATACGTGTGATCAAGAAAGCTGGCGGCCTGCCCGTCCTTGCCCATCCTTATTCCCTCGATGAGCAAGACAAAAGCCACCTTGAGGCGATAATTAAAGCCTTCGTGGGGCAGGGACTGGAGGGCATCGAGGTTTATTACCCGAAACATTCCGCGGAGCAGACAAAGAGTTTTCTGGACCTTGCCTTGGAGTTCGATCTCGCCATAACGGGTGGGACTGACTTTCACGGAGCCAACAAACCTGAAGTTGAGTTGGGAGTTTTTCCCGGTCGAGGACCTCTCCCTTACTCGATTTTGCAAGATATGAAAGCAAGGCGAAATGCGACGTGGGTGAGTGCACCTCGCGCCGCTAAATAGAATGGACAAGCTTGTGATTCCACTGCTGCAATTCGGGTTCTTATTCCTGACGACCTCAAGGATACCGGGCAGATGAGTTCCGCTAACAAGGTAGCTGTCATCGGTCTGGATGGAGTACCGTTTTCTCTGCTGAAGGACCTCTTCGAACAGGGTGTCATGCCTCGCTTGGCTGAAATAGCGAGAGCAGGTTCTTTTCTTCAAATGGAAACCGTCCTGCCCGCGGTATCATCCGTGGCTTGGGCATCGTTTATGACCGGAAGCAATCCCGGCGAGCACGGCATATTTGGATTCGCGGACCTCAAGCCTGATGAAATCTCGCTTCATCTCCCGTCCTTTGACGATATGCGGCGCCCTCCAATCTGGCACACTATCGCCGGCAAGACTTCGATAGTAGTGAACTTGCCGTTCACTTATCCGGCCCGTCCGTTGCATGGTGTGCTTATCTCGGGCTTTGTAGCCCCCATATTGGAGCGAGCGGTTTATCCCTCGTCACTGATCGCATGGCTGAAATCGAAGAATTACCGCACGGACGTAGACGCGGTAAGAGGTCGCGGGGATCGGTCCTTTCTGATAAAGGATCTTTTCGAAACCCTGAACATTCACGAAGAAATTATGGTCTCTTTGCTGGAGAGTCAGCCGTGGGACCTGTTCATAGGCGTGATAACAGGCACGGACCGGCTCCATCACTTTTTCTTCGACGCGTACTACGATGAAGCCCATCCTCATCACAGGGACTTCATAGATTACTATCAGAGGGTGGACCTCTCCGTCGGGCACCTGCTCGATGCTCTGGGGAGCAACTCAAGGATTATCGTACTTTCCGATCACGGATTCACTCGGCTCAAGACTCAGGTTTATCTTAACAATGTGCTGAAAGGGCTCGGTTACATCTCTTTCAACAGGCCCGTTCCGCAATCGCCGGAAGACATCGATCCCTCGTCTTTAGCATTTGCCATGGATCCCAATCGAATCTATCTCAATAGCAGAGAGCGAATAAGAAAAGGCAGATTAGGGGCTGGCGAAACCGAGGAAATTCGGGGTCGACTGAAGAGCGATCTGGAGAATATGCGACTCTCCGACGTGGGAATCCAGGACTCTGGACCTAATAGCGGTGATGTTGACGGGCACCTATTTGCAGAAGTCAGAACAAAGGAGGAGGTTTATCATGGGGACTATTTGCCGTGGGCTCCTGACCTCGTGGTAATCCCTCGGTCGGGCTACGATTTGAAGGCGACCCTGAACGTGACCGTGCCTACTATGAAAGACATTTTCACGGGGATGCACACTCACGACGATGCATTTCTCATCGTCAATTCCCCTTCTCTTTCGGCAGCGCTGCCCAATCCGAAAATCACGGATGTGGCAGGTCTTGTAACGGAAGTGCTCGGAAGGGTCTGAACCCTGACGAATCTTCAAGCAAACCATGTCCCGGACAAAGGCCTAGCTCATATTCCAGGCGAAATGCTGAACGTGGTTCTAGTACATCCGGAGATCCCACCGAATACCGGCAACGTCGGCCGGCTGTGCTGTGCTGTAGGAGCAAGACTGCACCTGATCCACCCTTTAGGTTTTCTCCTCGACGACCGATCCCTGAAACGCGCGGGACTGGACTACTGGAAAAAAGTTGACCTAGTGGTTTGGGACGGTCTGGAAGAGTATATCTCGTCAGTTCCCGCAGAGAAGATCGTTCTCACCAGTAGCAAGCGCGGGGAGCTGTACCATCGCGTGGAATATAGCCACGACGATCACATACTATTCGGTCCCGAGACCTCGGGACTTCCTGCGGCGCTTTTTCACCGTTTCCCGAATAGGGTGGCCAAGATCCCCATTAAGTTGGACAAAGTTCGCAGCCTTAATTTGGCCACGGCTGCGGGGATCGTGGTTTATGAGGCGCTGAAACAGACCGGTGCCCTGCCTCAATAGCCTTGCAGACCTGTGGTCTGATACCAGTGCGCTTTCAAACACGTAGCAAAAAGGGGGGTGTACGGTTGGCCTGGAGGCGAAGACAGCAATAAGTCACGTTATTTTTGGGGCCGGTTGTAAAGAGGCTGTGGACTCCGAGAGGCAGGCAAGCCTTAGGTGGCCCGTCCCGATTTAGCGACAAGCGCCTGAACTTTCTCCACAAGCTCTCCCATGTCACCAGATTTGACAACGTACGCGTCGGCTCCAAGATCACTCGGATCGCCATGGAAGTAGGGGTAGGCGGTGCTGATCACCACGGGAATCTGCAGTTTCAGCTTATGGAATTTCTCGAGAAACCCGCGCCCTCCCATGCCGGGCATCTTGAGGTCCAGAATGATAATGTCAGGCCGCTTCCCGCGAAGCATTCGGAGGGCATCTTCCCCCGAAGCGGCCTGAAGTACTTCGTATCCGAATTCCTCGAACACTTCCTTATAGAGAAAACGGACCGAACTCTCATCTTCCACGTGCAGAATGATTGGCATTTGCCCTCCCGGGTGAATTCTAGCATCGGAGAGCACAGGGAGGCAACCGTAAATTTCGCCGCACATGATCTTTGCGCGCACGATTGACCTTTCCACCGCACACTGATAAGAGCCTTGTCCAACAGCTTTTAACATAAGGTCATTGTCAAGAGCACTCGTACGTGACATGAAAACGCCACACAAATCTGCCGATCCACGTCGAATATTGATTCCGCCCCCAATAAAAGCTGGTGACCTGATAGGGGTCGTCGCTGCATCCGGCCCACCCATTCCAGAACTACTGAGCCAAGGCATAAGATTCTTTCAGGAAAAGGGATTCCGCGTACGGGAAGGTTGTCATCTTCGCGAACGCAACGCATACCTGGCAGGGGAAGACAGCCAGAGATGCCAAGACCTGAATTCCATGTTGAGAGATCCTGAGATCCGAGCGGTCTTTCTGGCCAGGGGCGGCTATGGAGTTATGCGCCTCCTCGATTCCATAGACCATGGGGCCATTTTTGACGATCCGAAGATCCTTTTGGGCATGAGTGATGTCACTGCCCTGCAACTCTCGCTTTACACCCTTTGCGGCCTGGTTACCTATGCGGGCCCGATGATTGCCGGCCAGATAGGCGAGGGGCTGGATCGCGTATCCGAGGATTCCCTGATGCAGGCACTGACCGAACCGCAAGCAACGCGGGAACTTTTCCGTCCATTCGACGAATCGGTTCGAATTGTCAGGTCCGGCAAAGCCTCAGGACGACTTGTGGGTGGCTGCCTGTCACTGGTGGTATCACTGCTGGGCACGCGTCATTGCCCGGAATTCAAAGACACGATACTCTTCCTGGAAGATGTTCACGAGCCCCCTTATCGGATCGACCGGATGTTGACCCAATTGAAACTTGCGGGGGTCCTTGATAGAGTTAATGCATTAATATTGGGGTATTTTACGGGACAAGATGACGAGGACTTGATGCCTGAGGCTGAAGGCATCCTACTTGGCCTGATCGGCGATCGCCCGATTCCAATCGTCTCCAGATTCCCACATGGTCATGCGCTGCCGAATGTGATTCTGCCTCACGGTCTCCCTGTCAGACTGGATACGGAGACTCGGTCCATAATGGTGACTGAAGACCGAAACGAGGAATCATCCGATTTGATATAGTCAGCAAGGCCATTTGTTTCACCGAACGGGGGCTTCACAAAACTGCGCCTTGACAGGACAACTTTGGCTGGGCTAGCATTTGCGTACGGAGGGATGGCCGAGCGGTTTAAGGCGGCGGTCTTGAAAACCGTTGACCGAAAGGTCCGGGGGTTCGAATCCCTCTCCCTCCGCCACTAACATACCGTAATTATTACGGCTGACCCCTCCAAAACGTGTATGCAATCCGTATGCAAATCTTCTCGCATGGAAAATTCAGATAAGAAAACATTACATCTGTAGAAATGACCTCGGAAAAATCGGTCCACTCGGGGCCACGCGGTCCATCCTTTGTGATATTGGATCGTTATCATGGCCCCAGTCGAAAAACGTAGTGGTCCACTCGGGGCCATCGGGTCCAAAAGTGGGGCCGTCGCGGAATCAGAGGGGTGAATTTTACGGATTCGACTTTTTTAGAGGGATAACGTTTGCACTGCGGAGCACTTCACGGAGGGGGTTTGTGTCGAGATGCGCATATCGCTGGGTCGTCTTTGTATCGGTGTGGCCGAGAAATTTGGCAATCTTATAGATCGAGACGCCCTTATTTGCGGCCTGACTCGCGAGACTGTGTCTTGTCCCTGCGTACAGAGTGAGTCCGCGCACGCCGGCCGCGTTGCAAGCTTCATTCCAGCGTCGCCACATCCATTTGGCAGAATAGGGCTTGCCTTTGCTATTGGTGAACACAAAGCCGCGCGGATCAATAGCCCTTGGGCGTGACAAATAGATTTCTTTCCAAAGCGGATCGAGGGGAAGGGTCCTATTTTTCTTGGTCTTGGTATGATCTTTCAAGTCACGTTCGCTAAAGGCCCTCCGGATCGTAACCGCTTCGTTCATAAAATCGACGTCTTGGTGTTGAAGAGCACGCGTCTCGCCCGTCCGTGTACCATGGCAGGCTTGGAAGAGGATGAAATACAAATCTTCTTGGTCAAGGTGCTGGAAAATCTGCTCTTGCACTTCTTCGGAAGCCCAATTCCAATCGGGCTCTGGAAGGTCACTGGCCCGCAATTCAGTCGGGAAATTCGGAATCTGTTGGATAACCTCATCGCGGTGCGCATCCGTGAAGAGCTTGTGCAGGGCCGCCATGATATTGAAAATCGTCTTCGGCGCTTTTTCCAAAGTCAACCAGAAACCGCTGACGTGTTTGCCCCGAATGTCCAGAAGGTTTAGTTCACCGAAAAAGGGAATGAACAGGTTCCGAACGCAATGTCTCAGGTGGCGGAAGTGAACCTTGGAGAGTTTGCCAAGCTCAACCTTCCGCTCGCATCGCTGCAACCATTGGTCAGCGTAAACAGCGAAGGACTGGACGGATTTTTTTGTCTTGGAATAAAAATCCGGATCGAACGTCCCGTTTTCCATCTCACCATGGATCTGATCTAGAGTCCACCGCGCATGATCGTGACCCCTAAATGTCCTATGCTGCTTGTCGCACCAAATTTGCTCCCCACCAGGAAGCCTAATAAAAAAGCGATCCCCACGATTCTTGTAAATCTTCCCCAACGTTGGCATGTGCCACACCTCCCCGGTATTTGGGGATAGAGCGTAACGTTTTGGGGACTCGGGAGTCAACTTTTCTTATCCTAAACGCTTCGCGCGGCCTTGCTTACAGCGTCCGTCCGCTTGAAGAATTCTTTGGCGTAGGCAAACAAGATTCCTTCACATAGCCGTGCACTCGTGGCCCTGTCGTTGCCGAAGATAATCGGATGATACCTAGTGCTCCACGTACAGACCGTCCCCCAGATGCTGCGCGGGTGCGCTCTTGAAAGCTTTCCGAAATCATCCACGAGCAGGGCAGTTATCGGCGCCTCAATAAGTACGAAAAACTTGTGGAAGTGGCGGGCTCTTTTCATCTCACTTTCAAAGCGCTCTCGGCCTCCTGTCAAACTTCCAAGAAGATCTTTAAATGATTTGCGTTCAATACTGATCAGATCCTCAAGGCCCAGGACGCTATAATCTCCAGAGCCCAGCGTCCCCACTACATGCGGGGTCTGAAATAGGGGACCATAGCCGTTTTGTTCCCTGGTGTCCTGGACGAGGACAATTTGAGGTTCCGTGGCCATAATCAGCGCCCCATTTCGTTCAGACGGGAAGCAAGCTCAACTCTCACTGTCCCGCTGCGGAGAAGCACTATCGCCTTACGAATGATGTCCTTGCCGTCCTGCAGGAAGAGCAGTTCGACGTCGTCGGTCTCGATCCATCCGCGACCAGTCGTGACCGCATATTTTGTCCACTTGCCGTCGATTTCCCGGTCGATAGCGGTGATTACCCTGCCGACATCCTCGCGTTCAGGAATTCCGGCCGAGTAAAACTCCAAACTCTCAGCAAAGACTCTCGCCTGCTCAACAGAAAGTGTTACAGGGAGCCTTTCGTCATCCAACATTGCCGACATATACCGCTGTTTCCAGACTTCACCCGGGAGGGGCCGTCCGTGCTCGTCCGGTTCAGGCATCATTCCAAGATTGAGCAAGGCGCACCACTGTTCCATGTCGAACTCCAAGCAATCACCCTGCCCTGTCAGGATCATATTTTCCATCAAAAAGCCCATTTCAAGCTCCTTTCACTTTTCTTCAACGGATCCCGCAACCCGTGAGGTGTGACCCTCTGATCGGTATCCGTTCCTAGCCTCTTCACAATTGCGTACAGGCCATTCTTCGTGAGCCTCCCCGTATGTGCTGAGTTCCGACTGAAATTCACGAACAGGGGGCCGGGCTCGTTGCCTCGAACCTGGATCCATGACGCGAGCGCGGCGGAAGTGCGCCTTGAGATCCTGAGCGTATTTTTTTTAGTTCGGCCCCATTCCCGCACGGTCACCGTTTTATCGCAGACATCCACGTCACACAGGTCAAGAGAAACTACCTCTGCACGCCGCAAGGCAACATCATGAAGTAGACACAAAATCGCTGTGTCACGGATGCCTTTTTGATCCGTACGGGCTTCGATATGTCGAAGGATCTTCTTAAATCCCCACTCGCGCACGCAGCGGCGGGATGTCAGAACACCTCTCAGGTTCTCGACCTCCAGTCCCCATGTGATAAGGCCCAACATTCGGGCGAGTTTCGTCAGAGATCGCAGTGTAGAGAGTTTTCGGTTGATGGACGCGGGGGAGAGCCCGCGGTCTGACAGGAATGCCCGGTATTCTAGTATGAGCCGATTCGCATTACCAGGGGAGGAAGAGAGAAGAATTTGAGCAGCCTGGTTGCTGTCGGGCACCTGGACGAACCTAGCAAAATCCTCCATGTCTGCGCGATAAGCCGTGAGGGTGTGACCGTTCTGGCCATTAAGAAACATTGTGACCAGCTCGACATTTTTGTGCTTCCCTGGATTCAAGTGGTACCCCGTTTATAAGCCATCATCCGCTCGAAGGTGTGAAATGCTTGCACTGGGCCGCATTACGATTATTCAACGGTTTGGGGCAGGCCGTGGGCGGGATATCGCAGACTGAACACGAGCGCTCAGGTATGGGGCGTGAGAAGTCTGCGTGAGTGACATTCCCCTCCGTCTCTGATCTCAAACCGATGCCTCGCCAGACCTTCACACGATGACTGGCGGAGCCAGAGCGTCCCTTAGAAATCCCAGCCCGGCCGAGAAGATTTTCATTGAAGCGTGTTCTGCTTAACGGATGCTGGCCGCTGTCCTCACAAGAAGCTTGATATGCCTCATATAATTTTGAGACGGGGACGGAGGCAGACAAAGCCATTACACAGTCTTCATCCAAGAAATTAGCCAGCACGTCTGCATCAGAGCGGTATTCCTCGACGGCCAATTTCACCTTGTCCGGAGCGTTAAGCCCTGTCTCTTGCCACGCTCGGCAACCCTCGATCATCCAATGAAGGATTCCGGGCGCTTCAGCCCTCAATTTTTCGGGTAAGTCATTGTCCCGGTCCTCACCCGTAAACTGGCGAGTGAAGGGTATTAGTTGAATCCGCCGCCAGAAAGCCTCTGACGAGTCCCGAACTTCAGGGCGATTGTTCGCACAGATGAAAACTTTGGACTCAGGGGTAAATTCGAAAAATTCCTTGTGTAGGAAGCGCGCCGTTATCTTCCCGTCGCCCGACACCTTCTTAATTGTCTCCGGATCGAATCTCGCTCCACGCGGCTCTGATGCAGAGACAAACCTCCGCGCCCGGAGGCGTGCAAGATCGTTTCGTGGTCCGTCATCCCCCTTTTTTTCCATGAAGGTTGCGGCTGGCGTATCGACTGCATAATCGCCCAGGACCTCCGAGACAGCGTTTATGAAGACCGATTTGCCATTAGATCCCTTACCCCAGAGAAAAAACCACGCCTGCTCCTTAGCGAGACCCGTCACGGAATAGCCGAGTACCCGTTGCAGGTAAGAAGCCAGCTCCTTGTCATCGTCCATAATTTCCAAAATGAACTGCTCCCAGCGCGGGCAGGTGGCCCCTGGATCATAGTCTACAGGAGCAAGCCTGGTAATGAGATCATCGGCATTGTGAGGTTTCAATTCCCCAGTCCGAAGATTCAGTGTGCCGTTACGAACATTCAGGAGCGTGGAGTCTTGATCGAAGACTTCGGACAGGACACTAATCCCCGGTTCAGCGGGTAACAAATGAATCATAGCGTTAATGCGGGCCGCGGATTCGCATTGCCGAGCGTGTTTCTTAAACGCGTCCTGACGATCCTGGTCAGTTATTTTTGCCGCTTCGTCATACCAGGAATTGACCATCTCCTTCGCCCTGGCCATAACTTGGGAGCATTGATCCTGTGTCCACTTAACGCCATCGTAATTGTGCCAGCCCCCCAATTGCTTGCAGAACATAGTCCTGCGCTTCGTAAAGCCGGCTAATCGCTGGGCATTCCCCATGTCCGTGAGGTTTGGCCCGGTGTCAGATTCCGTCACCTCATCACTGGCGGGCTCGTATTCCGGTGTTTTCTCCGCGAGTTCTAAAAGCAACCGCTTTGCCTCTAGCTGGCCGTGCTGGTCGATGAAATCCGAGAGGTCGCCTTTTTCTGGTAGCCCTGGAAGCTCGAGGATCCGTACACTGGTAGCAAATCCACAGAGAGTGCGGGCAACGGCCCGGGCGTGTTCGCGGCCAGCCTCATCGTTGTCGGGGATGATCCAAACGATACGATCCTTCAGGGGCTCGTGAATCGCATACTTTTCAACCAGGCCTGGCCATTTACTCCCGTTCTTGTCCGCCCCCTGTGGCGAGGTTGTAGCCACAAATTCTAGAGACCGCCCCGACAGTGCATCCTTCTCACCCTCCACCATAAGAACCGGTTCCTTCGGATCAGCAGCCAGGAGTTCAGGGAGACCGAACACGACGCGGCGAACCCCTTCCATGCACCCTTTCTTGCTAGTCCAGCCCCCTTTGCCATCGGGGACGGCCTGAGTGAAATCCTTGGGGTTGTGGCGCCTGTTCGCGAAAAGTTTTTGACCTGATTCATCCAGATATTCGTAAACCCGCACTATGGGGCCGAGTTTTCTTTTTGTGGTTTTCTCTTCACTACAGATCCCGCATTTCTCTGCCAGTTGCTTAATAGCGCTTTTGAAATCAACTTGTTTGGCCTGCATCCATAAGGAGATTTGATCGAAGGATTTTGAACCGTTCTCCGGCCTGCAGCCAGCGTGGCAATACCCGTGATCCTCGTGAACCTCGAAACTGTTCCTAGCGTCGTCATGGAAGGGACACAAAGAGCTGTGGCCTTTGTAATGCTCGGGGTAGAGCTCGCGGAAAAGTTCGTTGAAGGGTAGTTTTTTCTCGATATTATCAATAGTTGTGTTATGCTTAGTCATAGAAATTAACCTTCATTTTCAGTTTTAGCTCACCATACGACCCGCCCCGACAGCGGGCTTTTGTTTTTTCTCGGCCCTGTATTTCCCAACCAGCACGAGCCATGCGGGAATAGTCGATTCCGGCCAGTAAAATCGGCCTTTTGGCGAGATTGTCGGCCATGGGAACTGCCCTTGGCACATCAGAGTTAAGAACTCGCTCTGGGAGAGCCTCAAGAGATCCGCCAATGCGTGTGCGTCGAAAGTATTCGTCATCGAGCGCCGTCCATGAATTCGTTCAGATCTGGTAATCGCCAGACGCGACGACCGACATTGTCCCGCCGATGTGGAGGAAATGATTGATCGTGTGCAATGGACTGCCACAAATGTTCAATCGTGATGCCGCAGTGATTTGCGATTTGGCAGCACGTGAGCAGGTCAACGTTTCGCGGTTCCAGTCCCGGTACGTGCTAGGCCGTGTCATTTTTTCCCTCGGCCTGAGCCTGCCTCATGGACCGCTCGTAATTCTCCACGTCCGCCAGCGTGAACCTGACAATTGGTCGAATTCCTTTGCCGGCGCCGAGATCAACCCAAGGGAGCAAACCGTGTTGCCGCAATCTGTCAATGGTCCGGGTTGAGGCATTCCACCGCTTAGCGAGATCTTCACGTGTAAGGTGCTGTTCTGTAGTCATCTTGTGCCTCCAATTAGTAGCCTGTGAACCTGGGGGGCACTCTAGGCAGGATACGGATGGCGTGAAAATCCACAAAAACACCTTTGGAACCTTTTTGATGTGGATTCAGCAGAAAACCAGGTACTTAGTTTTTAGAATTGTATGAAAAAAAACTGACAGTGGAACGTTTCAAGGGGGGGGGCATGGTTTAGTGGGCAGACTGGTCCATTTCCCGAACTTTGTCTTTTTTGATCTTTCTGATCCGTTTCCTGATCCAATCAACCGAATGCTTACCGTCAAAGAGATCGGCTGTCCGAGGCTTAATCCAATTATACTTTTTCGCATCCAGCAAATACGGCCTGGGCGTACTCAATGCCCAGTGAATTACCTCGGCCAATTGGTAATCAAAGATGCGGCGGCATTTCTCCTTTATTTTTTTCATCCAGTTGGCGATCCGTTCAATGTCCTCGTCTTTCCGCTGTTGAGCCTTGGACTTGCTTTTTTTATATCCGTACAGCTCAACTTCTCGTCGCTTAAACAAGACATCCTTCAGGCCGTAATGTTCAACATACTCTGCGGACACGCGGAGCAAGCCCGTGTTCTTATTCAGAATATACGCGGAGGGGTTCTCCTCGCGGACCAACTTCAGGAGCTCCTTGGGCGTGATCTTCCACATTTTTCGTAACTTCTCGGGGTCAATCCACGACGATTGACGGCCCGGTATGTCACCGCAAATCTCGGGATGGTGATACTCAAGAAATTCTACCTCTTCACAGTTGAACCACCAGTTTATGGGTTTTTCTATGATTACGGATAAGGGTGAAGGTCGGCAGATCTTATTGAATACCTTGTAGTCGGCTAGCTTGTAGTCGCCTTCCTCAGGGGAGCCGTAGACGGGCCACTGCGTGAGCGCCTCCGAATATAATTCAAAATCGCACCTCTCAGTGAAGACATATATGGGCAATTTCGCAAGCACTGTCCCTCGCATAAGGTCCTCCGAAAGATTAAGACGCGCCATAAAATCGAGAGCGTTTTCCCATTCATCTCCCCGACACTCCCGAAGAAGATCACGAAGCTCAACTTCCGCTTTGTGCAGCCGCGCAGCACGCCGGGGCTCTTCTTCTTTGTCTTCATCTTCTACGGAAGCATGGCTGACTTCCATTTCTCTCTGTTTGGCAAATAGTGTGGCTATTATGGAGCATGTCGCGCAAAAAGCATCCTTCATAATTGATCTCCAGGCGCAAATATAGACAACCAGAATTAGTCAGTCGGTGTCTATTATAAGAGACTAGAGATGTCAAGAATGGTCAGGCTCTTGACGATTTTTACACCCAAAAAAAGGAAACGTCGCTGGCGCTTTGCACCTAACGACGTCCCTTCACAAGAAAAAGAGGATCCACAGGACTGTGGCGACAGGGTTAGGCGCCGTGATGGAATATCTGTTGTCACGTTCTCGCCGAATATGATAACGTATGATCGTCAAGATCCCTCAATCTGCATCCTGCTCGACAAGTGTGCGCATCGACAGAGACGCCGGGCCCCGCTGTGGTGGAACCAGGCGTTTCCTTTTTATAGCCTGGGGGCTCTCTGCTGAGAAAAAATCCTAGTCAAGGACTCCCGCTCCGTGATAATCTGCGCATATCCATTTCCATAAGCGATAACGCTCTTTAATCGGAAACACCGTGCCACCTCCCCGGCCATAGTGTTTCCATTTTTTTTGCCCTGCCACGTTTCCGACTGCGTTCTCTTTGGCCGGCGCAACCTTTTTGTCTATGCCTCATCATTATGAGTGAAAGGAGTGAGAAACCATGCCAAAGACGCAGTCAAACCCGCGAACCATCAAGGCCAAAGACTTTGTCAAAGACATGCACTCCGGGATGACCGATTTAGACATGATCCAGAAGTACGGTCTGACCCTCCAGAGCTTTGATAGAGTCCTAGAATTCTTGGTGGATGCGGGTCTAATTACCATAGGGGAAGTTCTAGAGCGTCAACACCTGTCAGATAGTCAGGTCTTTCGAGCGTTTGTCGAATCGAGTGAAGACATTAAGATTCTCCAGAAACACGCTCCCAGATTTAGCAGGCCGCGAACTGTCACGATTTCAGGGAAGAGACCGGCTAATAAAAAGTGCGCCGAGGATAGCGCTCACGCAGAATTGATCATGTGAAGCCTCGGGGCTCGGTGGTGTGAAAAAATTCTTGCCAAAGGCTTCCCTCGTTTGATATCCTTCACTCCTCATGAGCCTCCTTGAGGCGAAGGGTTTTTATCTGCGTGAAATGCCGTGCTGGACTGACCCCCGGTGCGGTGTTTCATTTTTTGGCCCTTGTAGCTAGATGGCCTCGTTGAAAAAGCGAAAGCCCCGGCCGGGGAATCCCGCACCAGGGCCTTCAAACGTACCACATTTTTCTTGCCGCTAAATTCTACCAACGCTGAGCGGCCGCGTCAAGCCTCACATGGCAGCCTGCCCTTAGAGAATCCAACCAGCAAGCCAATAGACACCCAGGCCGATAGCAATTACCATCGGCAAGGCCAGCGTTGAACATCCCATCATGCGGCCAAGTTTGCGTTGACGGCCACTCTCGGTAAGCGGGACACCGATTTGACGGGATAGCCTTGCCTTGGCTGCTGAGATACCGAAAAATCGCTTGAACGAGAATCCACCGCTATTCATAGGAAAGCCTTTCAGTCAAAAAGAGAGGAGAGGTCCCCGGCAACCATCAGCCGCTGTGGGGCGTTGATAGTGGGTTCATTCAACAAGCCATTATGAATCCCGGATCTGCCCTTTGATGTCCATATCGACCGGGAATCCCTCATTTATGAGTTGCCTTACGAGTTGCTGCCTCTCCTCTCTGATCTGCCTCTCAACTTTATCGTTCGCGCCGGTCAACTCAGCCTCTTCCTCTAGTTCCTTCCAGTTGGCTCTTGTGACACCGATGGCCTCAAACCTGCGTTCATAGTCCTGGGGCGTGTATCCTTGCTCCATGTGGCACACTAGGCACAGGTCAAACACCACTGTGTCCTCATTAATAAACGCATAAGTGTAGGGGGGGAATACGCCGTCTGTTATTGCTGCCCTCAACTCGGGAGCTTCTCTAATATCTACTTGGTATTGTCCCACACCACATCGAGGCTTCAGTTCAAAACCGAAGTTGCACAGTTTGGCCTTCTTCTCCGATAAGTGCCTTTGGACCTTTTTCTTTTTTTTCTTCATGTCTCACACCCCACGATATCTAGTGAGAGAGAATGTCTCCCCGGCAACCGTGATTAATACGCGGCCACCGGGGAAGTTTGCAAAGGGTTTACGCCGGCGAGGAAATGATTTTATCAGACGAGTCCGAGTCAGATTCCCCCGTCGACCTGGGAATGCGTTTGTCTATTATCGTCTCGGCAAAAGCACGGACGTCATCTAAATCTCGGCCGCCCGGTCTCATGGGGTGCGTCGCGGCATACTCTTGCCATAACTGGTTGCTTTCCAATCTATCAATAGATTCTTGGTTCCAGTCCGGTGGCCAGTCTTCTCTCATGGGTTCTCTCCTTTTTTGAAGCCCCGGCACTCAGTCAAGCACCGGGGCAGCTTTTGAAGTCATTGCCCTACTGCAAATAGGTCCCTTGGCTCTCGGGAAATGACGGTTCTTCGCTATAGGGTAGCTCGCTGATATCTATACCTCTTCGTTGCGCCTCTTGCTTCATCTCAGCCAAGGACCGGCTCTCGCCAAATGCCAACCAGCCCACCCAAACACCTAACTTAGAGGCCAGGCGCTTGCACGAAGATATCCGCGGGGATCTTGAGCCCTTTTGGTAGGCTCGGAGTGACGAAGCAGGTATGCCGAAACGCCTTGCGAATGCCGCGAGGCTTTCACCGGGGAGACGCTTTGATTCGACTCGGTTCCAGAAGGACGACTTGTCAGTCATGACACAACCCTCCTTAATGCCGGAGCTTCTGGGGGCGTCGTCTGGATTGCTGGGTCATACTTCAACGTTTCCTGTCCCCAGTCCCGGAGAGCATCTTGGCGTATGATCTCGCGTTCAAGGGCAAGGACGAGCGCCCGTATCATAACCCCGTCGGCCCCGTCTATTTGCCACGAGGCATTGTGTAAAGATTCGCAAATTCCACCAAGGCGTATTTGACTAGTTTCCCAGTTGCTAAGCAAGGCTGGGACCCCACGGTCGCCGGAGCTGAAGGTTTTCCAGTTATGACAATCCCCGACCGGTCGGATGAGGTTCTGGAGTTTGCGCACTCGTTCCATGGTCTCGCGGGGGACCGGAAATGGATGTTGGTCATTTGCAGAAATTTCTGTAACCATTTCACTTGTATAATCTTCCTTGCTCATGATGCTCTCCCTTTTTTGACTTCTGTTTCGACCGGACCAGGTCGCGGCAAGCGCGTCACCTTATCGGAATCAGGTTGCTCAGGGCCCCGGTCTTCGCCATCAATTTCCTGTGATTTGATCGCGGCATAGACCCGCGGATCATGTTCCCAAGTTATTCGCGCCCAGTGCAGGAGTGCCTCAAACTGTTGCAACCGAAAATCGAGTGTGTGGAGGCTATTGGTCAAAAGATCCCACTGATCGTTTACGTGAGTTGATTGTTCGTCCCTTAACGGCCGCAGGTTATCGACCAAGTTTAAGCATCCCTGCGTGCTCCCTTCCGTCTGCATATGCCACTGATCGAAAGCATCGATAAAGGCCGGTTCCTCTAGTGGGTTATCTCTTTGTATGTCCTTCGGCAGAACGGCCCGGAGCATTTCTTGAACTCCGATACGGTCCCAAGTTTCTCGAATTAGCGGAAACGGATTAACGCCGCGTGTGCCCTCGTCGAAGCCTTTCATGGTCTTCCCTCCCTTGAAAAAATCTAGCATGGTTATGTGTTGAAAAGATGATTGCTTCTCGATGGTCAAAAGGGATATTTTAGACGCATGTCGAAGTGCCTCCCCAAAAGGTATTTCGGCTTAGACCCCCGAAAGAGACCACACCTCCAACGGGGGTTGCCGTTTTTATCCCCTGGAAAGTTTGGGCTGATGCAAGGTGAGTTCAAGCTGGACGCAGGTCAGATTTATGGGAAGCATATACCAGTGAGGATATTCTTGTCAAGCTAAAGTGACGTGATTACCATTAGTTATAGTTATTTCGCGCGACTAGCATTATAGGTTAGACTCGGCCCGACTCATTTCGGGGTAAAAAATTGAAATGGTTGACGAATAATACAAGGGTCAAACGTGGAATCCTTCTTTCATCCGCAAAGTGAATTCCTCGGACCATTTGATTGAGAACGATGTGCATGTGGCTATGATTTGAGAATACAACTCTTCATGTGCCTTTGGCGTTATCGGTGGCAAATCCGGCGGCATATTATCCAAAACCGTCCTAAATATTAGCGCAAAGAGATCGAGTGGTAAAAGTTTTCCGAATTGGTCTTCAACTTTTTGTTGCAGGAGTTCAAGTTGTTGATGGGTAGGCTTGTTCAGCAATTCTTGGAAGTTCTTCTCCCAAAAATCGCCGCTCCACTGAGGAATCTTCGGCCGTATTATTTTGGTTTCTGACATTTCTGTGCTCCCATGCTTCATCGAAAATGTCTTTATGTCGTCTCCCAGGTTGTCAGCTCGCCGCGGTCATTTTTAATCTTGATTTCGACCTGGATCTTTTCTCGTCGCAGGGCCGCGTCTTGCTCCACGCCTTTCATAAAGTTATTAACAACCGCTTGGAGGCCATCAACAAGCGACGGCTTCCCCTCTCCTGAGGCTGTTCCCTCTGAATCTCCAATAGGCGAGCGCGGCGTCATGGCGCGCTCAATCGCTCCTCCGAATCGCTCATTGATGGTAGTTTTGTTATCTTGGGCTCTTCCATATGCACTCCATGCAGCTACGGCTGACTGACTTCGCCTCTCTAGTGCCGTATCAAGGCTGTTCGTTGGCCGATAGTCGCGCTTGCCTGCAATCTCGGCATTCAATTCCTCCATTTCTGCTACGTGTTTCGCGTGATCCGCGTCGAGTTGTTTGCCCTTTTCCTCATTATGACTAATGAGATAAAACGCCTATTCCCTTAACTCCGAAAAGGTTATGGTCGGAGTTGACAGGCAGGCGCAGAGAAGCCTGTCGAATAGCTGATCTTCCCAGAATCTACGGTTGAATCTGTAGCAGAATTCATCAAGG
>JBKQMK010000694.1:0-7317 GCA_052146735.1 Desulfomonilaceae bacterium
GCTCCATGGTCTTAAACTCGGTTGTCATCCAGGATACCCCCGCAGGCGGTTGTTCTTCCAGATCACTGTAATCATTATGTCATGAGTTGTTGGAAATTTGCAGCTTATATCTTCGCTTGAGCGTTGAGGTATGAAATCATAATCTAGAAGGGAGTTTCGGCTCCTGATGTATTCAACGCATTTCTTCTGATCAGGTCCATCCCTCAATAGAAACCCTCAAACCCTCAGATATAAAGAAGAGGGGAAGATGCGAGCAGGAGGGCAGAAAAAGGAGCACGCTGGGAAATTTGGCGGCAGAGGCGGGCCAAACAATGCTGCATAGGAGCCAGAAGAATAAACTTCGGAACGTGTCGGGCTCGGACACCATTCGGCGTAACAGCTTTCGAGTGTTTTTATGGTCAGGATGAAGACAACTGCTGTTTTCACCTTAACGGCGGCCACGGTGGCGGGTCAGTAAAATAAGACGGTTACAGCACCAAGTCGCATCCTAAGCATTTGCGAGAGACGGATTTTATTCTGATCAGTTCCGTCGAGGTGGGATCGACAGGATATTCGGGGCGGGTCGGTAAATGAAATAGGCCCATGTAGAGTTGAAATGCAGAAAAGTGGCTACAGAAGACAATATCAGTGTCTCATGAAGGCGCCTGTGGCTGTTTTGTGAATTCTTTCTTTTGACCACATGGAGGATGACATTACCAATTCGGGCAACATTCCTAGCTCTACAAGCAGGCTCATCCCTTGCACAATGTGCTGTTCAGCTGAGTAGCGGCTCCCCTGACACGATGTCCACATAGATTCCCGGCTCTTGTTGTCACAGGACACCGTGCGAGATAATTCGCTACAAAAAGTATGACGCATCGTAATTTTCGAGGCTGGCCACTTCTCCCCCTATCGGTCTTAGGGCTTCCGATAAAAAAACCACCCATTCGCGAGTCGTTAATATCCAGTAATCCTTGTCTAAGTGATCCGGTTAGTCCAAATATGTGATCTGAATGATCACACCCTACGTCTCCAAGACCGTACACACAACAGAGCTGTCTATCGTTTTCTGAGAAGTGTGTGTGCGCCTCGAACAACATGAAAGCAGCGACCAAGAAAGTTCTTGGCGGATCTCTTTAAAATATATGGAATTGTCCGCATTCCCAGATTTGCTCTGTACTTCTCCAACTCTGCTCGTAAAGAATTCTTGTCTTCGTACAGTGTCAGCATTTCCTGAACCAAGCGTCCCGATGGCTTACGGCACAGGGCCTGGGAGATCGCCTGGGCTGTATTCACCTTCAGGGTGCCATTGGAAGCCACGAAGAACATGTCATAGCCAAACAATGGTTCCAAAAAATGGATGGTGCCGTAGCCTAGCTTTGCAAACAGTCTCCGCACACCGTGTCTTGAAAACAGAAAAAGGTGTTCTTGCTCCTTCAACTGCTCCAGACGCGCATCACCGCCTCGAGACATTTGGTCATAGTCAAGATTTTCAGGTAGTTCCGGTGTCTGAATTAGGAATATCCCTTCCGGTCGAAGGAGATTTCTGCAGTGCGCGAGCGTGCTCACCGGATCCTCAAAATGCTCCAGCACATCAAACATGCAAATCGCGTCCAGCGACTGTTGTTTGATATTGTGACTTTCCAAAGGGCCTTGAAGGACGGGTACATCGAAACTTTTTCGCGCAAATTCGACCACCCAGGGGCTCAATTCCAACCCAATGGCATCAAAGCCGGCCCATCGCATCAGGGCCACACTGCCTCCGTGCGCACATCCCAATTCCAATACACGGCTTGGTGGCAACTTGTACTCAAGGAGATGTTGCAGCCAATATACACACCGTTCCGAGAGATCGAGGACTGCACGCTCCACAATATTCGGAAAACCGAAGCACCTCTCCTGATGTTCAAACCAGTACCCCCGGCCGTAGAAGTCTACTGAATCATCAGTGACACCCGCCTGTGGGCCTGTACCTTGGTAGACTAGAGATCCACATTCCGGACACCTGAGATAGTTTGGAGAGAATCCCTTTAAGTCAGAGAAGCCGCACCAACATGCACGGCCACCGGTTTCAGTCATTTGCATCACCCTCCAGCAAAATCAGAAGTTCCTTTCTCGTTCACATTCTTTTCGGTTCACAAGGCAGTAAATGCCGACGAACCGGTAAATCAGTCGGTCCGGAAGGGATTGGACCAATCTTTTTTCCTCAGACTAGCGGTAACAGTTTTAAGCCTTCTCACTATCTTGAGAACCAGCAGTCTCCACTTTCCCTGTCGCGCAAGTTCGGCGGCGCGCCGAATCTTCCGTCTTAAGCCGTCCTGAAATCGTCCCCATTGCTTGTCACTGAACGCGTCGGCCCTTTCGTCCCGCATAACAAATGGCGGATGAGAAAGCGGTAACGCAAGGGCGGCGAGCACTCTTGCTGCCGCGAAACTTTCAGCATCTTTGGTATGAGTGGCCTCTAGGCCAAAGCCAATATTGGACACGAGATTGACCCTTGGATGGATTGCCAGCATGTTATTCGTCCAGCACGCAAAGGTCCACTGGTAATCCCACGTATCGATCTGTCCATCGTAGACACGCTGCAATTCAGTCAACCAAAACTGCAAGCACTTTTCATCCGGAACCATTGATTTCAAGTACCGACCATCCCGCACCTCAGGCCACAATTGCATGTTAACGTCGTAAAGCTTCCATGCGCGAGCCCATGACGCCCATCCCCAAACATAGTTGTACCTCGAAAAATAGTAACTATACCCATCGTGCCGATGGCCATCCTGGAAATTGCATCCACAGATCGCTCCGACACGCTCATCTTCAGCATATTTGTCAAGTAGCTCGTCGCAAAACCTGAAAAAGGTTGGATGGGGCACGACATCGTCCTCTAAGACAATAGCTCTCTCAACCGTATCGAAAACCCAGTCCAAACCGCTGGAGACTCGTCGTTTGCAACCAAGATTGACGGGGGAATAGTTCTTGTGGACTTCGCATTCCCAGTCCACTTGATCAATTATTGCTCTGGCCTGCAGACATTTTTCGTGATCCGCGGGATGATCCACTCTCGGGCCATCGGCCACCACGAGCAGTTTATTGGGACGAGCTTTCGCTATCTCAGCAAACACCTCAGCCGTAGTATCCGGGCGGTTAAATATCATAAAGGCTATGGGAGCCTTCTGATCACAATTTGCCACCGACAAGATGCCTCCATGCTTGGCAAGGTCAACCGAAGCTATCCATCAGTCATTCTGGAACCGAAAACGTTCTTTCTTAGACATACAACTAAGGCTTCGTGGGCTCGCCCTTACTGGAGTACTCGGAGTGCTTCGGCTCGCGATTGGGCCACGGTTGAAGCCTCAACAAACCGAGGCTATGGTAGCGTGATACCGTTTGATGACCCGCTTTCGTTTCTTCAAACACCAATGTAGGGTGTCGCGTGTGTCGATCATCCCCGTTATGCCACACACGTGAGGCTGTTGCAAAAGGATTTTTGTAGGATGTGGGATGGCCGATAAGCTCGCGTCAAGGCCAAAGCTGCGACATTATGCGTTCGGCAAAAAGAGGCCTTATCGCAGGAGATGGCCGTGAAGTTTGCTAGACCCGTAACCATATGATATTACGTGCTGCCGTCTTTCAAAACAGCATCATTGGGGGACCTGGAACTCCTCCTTGTTATAGGTCAGAAAGGTTTCAGCTCTGTGACATTTATCGGATCACCATTATTGATCAGAGCAGTTACATACAGTCTCTCAGAGAGGGCAATCACCAAAGGCAAGGGTGGCGAGGAGGGGTCAGGGGCATCACGGAGCGAAGGCTATCAGCTATGAAGATATATAGCACCACTATTAATTGGTATCTGCACCGACTTTTTCTGGTTCCCTCCTACAAAAAGCCCTCGACACCGCCAAGTTGAAGTAGGGGCCTAGTATTTCTCGCTTTTGCCCGTCGAGGCGCCGGAGCGCCAAATGGTGCTGCGGGTACTGAGCTACCGGCTTGATCCGATATGACCTCCCTGCAGAGACAGATTTAATTTTAATTCTGCCAATTTTAAATTTAACCGGCATGCTCTGGGCTGAAAACTGCGTCACGTAAATTGCATCATGTTGTAATTACGTGTGAAAAAGTTGAGACGGATTTGTGTACTATTTTATCTGTAGAGACAGAATTTTCGAAATAAGATTTTTATACAGTTGGATGCCTCCCCTGATGAGGAACCTACGCCGCTGCAATAGTCTTCTGAGTGTTGGCTGAACCACGTACAAACTTAACCAGGAATTAAACGGGAACGGGTGCGCACTCCAGCGTACTCCGCTTCCAAGGAGGAAACATGTCGTACTATGACATAAAACCAAGACCTCGTCCTAAGACTGAGGCAGATTGGAGAGAAGTAAGAAGAGAGAGAGACAACGAGACGAAGAAAGCGCCTAATTTCAGATGCTTGTCGGCGTCAAGTGGCTTCTAGTCTCCGAAACCGCTTCAACAGGAAGGTCGGGAACCACCAAGACAACGTTAGAATGGCCACCACCACCTCTTTGCTCCATACCGCTTTAGAAGTCCCACTATTTCAGAATTCCTGTAAGCACAATCAATGGCACGCCAAGAATGGCAGTCCTTGACATTAGGGTTCGCACCCCTCTCCAAAAGTAACTCTACTACGTCTGTTCGTTTCCAAGAACATGCGCCCATCAGTGCAGTGCGTCCGTCTTTTCTTTGGGCGTTCACAGTTGCCCCGTTGTTCAACAAAAATCTTATCCAATTTAGTGGGTAGTCTCTCCCGCTGTGCGTGGTTAGTATCAAAAGGGTTGCCCCTTGCCCGTCTCTAGCATTTACATCTGCCCCATGCTTCAAAAGCAAATCTGCTATTAGTTCAGGGAAGGCAAACCTGCACTCCAGAAGAGCTGTCCAGGGTCCGTGCTTTATACCTTGATCTTCTACGTTTTCGCCGAATCTCAAATCAACTTGAGCGCCATGTTCGAGGAGCAGTCGCACTATATCGATATAACCGTTAGTTGTTGCAAGTCCCAGCGGTGTCCAAAAATCAGTATCGGAATTCGGGTTAGCGCCATGTTCGAGTAAAAGTCTCACTATTTCCTTATGGCCGGCGCCTGTTGCTATACACAGAGCTGTTGATTTGTCCTCGCCCGTCTGGAACTGACCTTTCTTGTCTATGTCAGCCCCGTTTTCCAATAGGATGCTTACTACACTAGGCCTGTTGAACGTTGCCGCTAGAGTCAATGGGGTATCGAAAGCATTGAACACTGGACCGTCTGCTCCGACCTCTTTCACCAAAACTGAGACCAGGTCTCGCCAATCCTTCATAATTGCCCTCCCCAATACCGGGCGCAAGTCCTCATATTGCCAACCATCTACTGATTCTAACAAGAACCGTACTGCCTGATCATCTTCGTGCCACGATGACTTGGAAAGCGCCGATTCTCCGTCGTTATCCCTATGGTAGGGGTCGGCACCTCTCTCCAACAAATATTTCACTATTCCAATATGTCCGTTGACCGAGGCTTCTATCAAAGCCGTTTCTCCATGCCAATCGACAGCGTCAATTGCAGAACCATTGTCCAGTAGTCTTATCACCTTTTCTAGGTCGCCGCTCCCCGCCGCTTGGACTACTTGGCAATCTATTATGACCCCACAATTCGGACAGGCTTTGACATTTTTCGATACCTGTTTATTGCATTCAGGACACTCTACAAGGGACATTCGCCTCTCTCCTTTTGATGAGACGCTTCAGGCATCGCCCACCCGCCATGTTATTCATCTGGAATTATGCGGCAGTCTTGCCATTTTGGGGTCTTCGGGACGATAACGGAGCGAGAGATGGTTCCCGGAAGCCCGAAACGCTTGCCTTGTCTCCTCCCATAAGACCCGACAAAGACAAAACCGCCGTAATGTTGATGAAAAGCCCCCATTTTCCTGATTTTGAGCATACTTCGCCCAACGCTCCTCCGTCAACCAGAATGTCTTGACCCTCACCGGAACACTGCTTGGTAGTATCGGGCCATAGGGAAGACTTAAGCCACATGAACTTGCCCCCTCCTAACGTGAGCTGACTTATCGGTACAACCGCCCTCATGCATTTTCTTGGTAGGATGCAGCCAATCCACTTTTCGCCTTAACGGTCGCCACGATGACTGATCAGTAAAATAAGATGGTTACAGCGCCAAGTGCTATCCTTAGCGTTTGAGAATGGCGGATTTTATTCTTTTCAGTTTCTTCGAGACCGGATCGGCAGGATATTCGAAGCGGTCGGTGAATAAGATGGGTGTATGAGGAGCGGAAATGCACAAGAATGGCTTCAGATAGGCAAACGGTTGACTCGGGAGGCCGGGCAGCCTTTTTAGAGCATTCTCTCGTTTGATCACCCGGAGGATGACATCACAAATCCTGTGACTGGTAAGGGCCAGTTTTGATAGGACCATGAGGAACCTTAATGAGAAGCGATAAAGCCATGACAAAGTTAATCCTTCTTGCGCAACATCACACGTAGATCGACCGTTCATTTCTCATCCAGTACCCTGCGAACGTGTCATAGCGGCTCCTTGAACTTGACAGGTTTCCTTACAAAACCGTTTACCCCCTGCGTGTTACGCCGCTTCAAATCACTTAGTTGGCTCAATGGTTGCGCCGTCTTGTCCCGTGGATGACCTTAATCAAAAACAAACTTTACCCCTTCTAGGTTTTTGGATAAGATGCTGAAATTCAGAAAAGTGGGATTGCCTGAAAAAGAAATAATAAGCATGTTGGGTGCCTACGGTTCCCGTGGCGCAGGATGATGTCCTCGCAGTCTCCCACGAGGGGCCGCCCTTCAAACTCGGAATATCTGCCGGAGAACATGCAAGAGAAACCAAAGTGTCCTGAAAGGAAGGAGGGTAATATGGAATCAACGAGATCCTCAAACTCAAGATGCCAAGAGTGCTGTCTGATTTTGGATAAGAGGTTATGCCGTAAAAAGCTAGACTCTCAAGCAACGAGGACCGCTGTGGTGATAAGAGTTGCACTGGGTTTGATAATCAGTTCTATTTTAATGGCCTCCGGAGTGAATGCTAAAGATACTGGCTTCAGTCAGGATGAAATTGCAGTCCGCAAAGCCATAGAATCCTATGTAGACGCTTATAACCGTGGGGATGCCTCTGCTGCGGCTTCTCATTGGAGCCGGGACGGCTCGTACCTGACCCAGACCGGAGAGTACGCTAAAGGTCCGGACAAGATACGCCCAGCCTTGGAAAAGTTCCTTGCCGAAAACAAGGGCATCCAGGTGAAGGGGGCAGTTTTCGAAGTTCAACTCCAATCGGCTGATCGAGCAATAGCCAAGGGCTTTGCCACGTT
>JBKQMK010000695.1:0-15381 GCA_052146735.1 Desulfomonilaceae bacterium
CCGGAAGTCGTTTCCGGCATCGCTCGCTCCATGGGCCTTTGCAAAGACAAGAGGAATGTTCCCGACCGCGTCAGGATGCAAGTACACGCGCTGATGAACTCTATCCACAATTTCGTGTCGGGTGAGAACTTTTTCCGCTCCATGCTTAAGATCTCCAGGGATGAGTACATTCCCATGGTGAAAGAGACGCTGAAATTCATCCTTTTGCCTGCGTTTACCGGAACGCGACCCGAGAACACGCGGAAGAACGACCGGGGCGTGTGATTTTTTGACGTCTCGTTCCCTGGCTCTGTATGGGAACGCCGGTTGAGGAGACTCTGCCTTCAGCGCACTCAACGTCGTGTAGCGCTCACTAGGGATGTTGCATCAGTTCTTGACGGACACTTTCCGGGCAGAGCCCGGAGAGGTCGGCTCCCAGGCAGAGCTTGAAGTGAGGTTCAAATGATGAACTACACGCAGATTGCCTACGAAAAGCGCGGTTCGGTGACGATCATTCGGTTCAATAGGCCGGAGGTGCGTAACTGTATCGATCCGGCAACACACCAGGAACTCATCGCTGCCTGGACGCATTTCCGCGACGACGGCGAAGCCAAGGTCGCCATCATTACCGGCACAGGCGACAAGGCCTTCTGCGCGGGAGGCGATCTTAAGGCAGGGAAGTCATTAGTTCCTATCACACCTGCCGAGATCGCCGCGCACAACCGAGGCGAGAGGCCCGGGATACTCGGTCCAAGCCGCTGGACAGACATCTACAAGCCGATCATTGCAGCCATTAATGGGGTCGCTTATGCCGGAGGACTGGAGTGGGCATGCTTCGCCGATATGCGAATCGCCGAAGAGCATGCGTCATTCGGAGTCACCTGTCGGCGATGGAACATTGGCTTGGCGGACGGAGGCACTCAACGGCTGCCCCGGATCATCGGAATGGGCCGTGCTATGGAGCTAATCATCACGGGCAGAGTCATTGATGCGCGCGAGGCCGAGCGAATTGGCTTGGTCAACGAAGTGGTGCCGAAAGGTAAGTCACTTGACCGAGCCCTTGAACTTGCAGAGTTCATTTGTAGTCTTCCCCAACCGGCTCTCCGCACCGACAAGGAAGCCGCCGTGCGAGGCGCCGGTCTCCCACTGGCCGAGGGGCTGCGGATCGAAGCGGAGTGCTTCAACCGATCAATTCACGATCCGGCGAGCCTGGAAGGGTTGCGTAAGTTTCGTGAGCGGGATCACCCGGATCGCCGCAAGGATCAACCCGCACGTGCAAGAGGTTTGGTAAGAGATATAGCGTCGGACGAGAGGGCGGACCAACCAGCGGGTCGTCGCACGCTCTAACTTTTTATCTGCTGGTTTTTGTAAGCGCTTCCGAAATCGAACGGAGGGACTCGATGGCCCTGAACCTAGACAGCATCGGGAAGAAGATCGGCCCCGTAATCAAAGACTATGGCTGGAAAGACGTGATCCTTTACGCCCTGGGCGTGGGAGCAGGCTTTGATGATCTGGATTACTGCTACGAAACCCGGCTGAAGGTGGTCCCCAGCTTCTCCATCGGAGCGGTCTTTGACTTCCTAGCCCAAGTAGGGCTCAGTTCGAACGCGGACCTCGCCGGTATCTTACACGGTGAACAGGACATCATCTTTCACAATCCGATACCAACCGAAGGACGACTATCAACCGAAGGCGCGATCTCGCACCTTTACGATAAGGGCTCAGACAAAGGGGCGCTGGTGGTTGCTAAGGCCGAAACCTACCACTCCAACGGCCAAAAACTCTTCACCAACATTTTCACACTGTTCTGTCGTCGTGACGGTGGCTTCGGCGGTCCGGACGCTCCTAAGGACACAGTGGAATTCCCCGATCGTGCACCCGATTTTGAGGAAGAAGACGTACCTTCACCCGATCAACCCCTTCTGTATCGTCTTTCAGGCGATATCTTCGCGCTGCACGTAGACCCGGATTTTGCTCGGGCAAGCGGGTTCGAAAAGCCGATCATGCACGGGCTGTGTACGCACGGCTACGCTTGCCGTGCCGTGATCAAAAACCTCTTCCCTGGTGAGCCGGAAAGCATGACGCGATTTCGGAATCGATTTTCGCGGACCATCTATCCGGGCACCCCTATCAAAACGCAGATCTGGAAAATCGACGAAGGCCGTGCATTGTTTCGGACCGTCAACGGAGAGACCGGCGAAGTGGTCATGGACCGGGGCATTGTGGAATGGCTGAGCCGAGACGAGATGGAGAAGCGCTCAAGCAAGAAGGGCATTCGGTTCGATGATAGAGTGGCCATTGTCACGGGGGCAGGCGCGGGACTCGGCCGGCTATATGCTCTGGAGTTGGCGAAACGGGGCGCGAAAGTGGTGGTGAATGACCTGGGAGGCGCCAGGGACGGTTCAGGTCAAGGCTCTCCCCGCCCAGCGGACAAGGTCGTGGAAGAAATCAAGGCCATCGGCGGCGAAGCTATGGCAAGTTACGATTCCGTGGCTTCACCCGAGGGCGGTGAATCAATAGTGAACAAGGCTATCGAGGTCTTCGGCCGAGTGGATATTCTCATCAACAATGCGGGAATACTCAGGGACAAGACTTTGGCCAAAATGGAGCCGGCTGAATGGGACGCGGTTCTTACCGTACATCTTGACGGAGCCTACAACGTTACCCGCCCTGCTTTTTTGAAGATGCGGGAGACCGGATACGGCCGCATCATCGTGACCACCTCCGCAGCAGGACTGCACGGCAATTTCGGTCAGATCAACTATTCCGCGGCAAAGATGGGGCTCGTGGGATTGATGAACACACTGAAGCTCGAGGGTGAAAAGCACAACATCAAGGTAAACGCAATAGCCCCGATAGCCACTACACGGCTCACCGATGACATTCTTCCCGCCGACTTGCAGGAAAAGCTTAAACCGGAATTCGTGGCCCCGCTTGTTCTCTATCTCTGTTCAGAGCAGTGCCCGGTTACCGGCTCGATTTACAATGCTGGAATGGGCCATTACGGTCGAGCCGCAGTCATCACCGGTGAGGGTACGGTCATCGGTGACGGCAGAAAGGTCCCCACGGCTGAACAGGTGGCAAAAAACATCAAAAAGATAGTTTCTCTGGAAGGGGCAGTCGAGTCACACAACGCAACAGCGGCACTTGGAGCCATGTTGGATGTTTTTACCCCCAAACGGGAAGAGCAGGCTACGGCTGAGGACATGACAGTTAAGAGCGTGTTTGACCGCATCACCGAAGCGTTTCAGGCGGACAAAGCCGCTGGAGTGGATGTTGTCTTTCAGTATCGGATTTCCGGACCGGGCGGCGGCGAATGGAATGTGACAGTCAAAGACGGGCGATGCGAGGCGAGTGAGGGCGTACATCCCAGCCCCACTACAACCATTCTCATGTCCGACGAGGATTTCCTGAGCCTCATGCAGCGCAAATTGAACGCTATGCAGGCTTACACCACGGGAAAACTTAAAATTCAAGGTGATCTGATGAAATCCCAGCTCATCGAGAAGCTGTTCAGGTTCTGATCCAATACAGGAGACCCAACCATGATCGGCGTCACTTCGTACGGCGGCTATATCCCAAGGCTGCGTCTTAACCGCATGAGCATATTCCAGAGTATGGGCTGGTTTGCACCTGCCATCATAATGGTTGCGCAGGGTGAACGATCATTCTGTAACTGGGATGAAGACAGTCTTACTATGGCCGTGGCCGCGTCCCGGGATTGCCTTCGAGGGATAAACAAGAAATCAGTAGATGCAATCTATCTCTGCTCCACTACTTTGCCTTTTGCGGACCGCCTCAATGCGGGTGTTGTCAAGACTGCCCTGAACTTGAACGACAACATCATCGCGCAGGATTTGACTTCCTCCCTCAAAGCGGGCACGAGCGGCTTGATCACAGCGCTATCCACTGTTGGAAACGGTGATGCCAGGCAAGTGCTGGTAACAGCTTCGGACAAAAGAGAGGCCAAGGCCGCGTACTTCTACGAAATGTGGTTCGGAGACGGTGCGGCGTCCCTTCTGGTAGGCGACACGGATGTAATTGCGGAGTTCAAGGGATCGTACTCGGTTTCTTGCGACTTTGTGGACCACTATCGCGGCGACAAGAACAAATACGACTACATGTGGGAGGAGCGATGGGTTCGGGACGAGGGGTATTCGAAGATCATACCCGAGGCCGTTTCAGGGCTGTTCAAGAAGCTCTCAATCTCTATGGAGGATGTGGACAAACTTGTTTTTCCCTGTTTTTTCAAGGCGGAACACAGAAAGATCACCAAGAAGCTGGGTGCCGGCACGGAAAAGTTGGTGGACAACCTTCATGAGGTTTGCGGTGAAACCGGCGCTGCACATCCCCTAGTCATGTTTGTCCAAGCGCTTGAACAAGCCAAGCCCGGCGACCGGATATTGCTCGCGGGATTCGGGCAGGGGTGCGACGCCCTCTACTTTGAGGTCACTGAGAACATACGGAAGATTCAAAAAAGATCGGGTATTAACGGGTCTCTTGAGAACAAAAAGGTCATAGACAATTATCCTAAGTTCCTGAAGTTCAGGGACCTGATTCAGACTGAAATGGGGATTCGTGCGGAATATCCCTCCCAGACCGCAATGACCGTGCTCTGGCGAAAACGCCGGATGATCCTGGGAATGGTCGGCGGGAAATGCACGGAATGCGGGACCCCGCAGTTTCCCAAGATGGATATTTGTGTGAACCCGGCGTGCCACGGCAAGTACACCCAGGAAGACTATGAGTTCGCGGAAGTGCCGGCGACCGTGAAGAGCTTCACGGGAGATCTCTTGGCGGTATCGATGGATCCCCCCGCGATCTACGGCATGGTGCAATTTGAAGGCGGTGGCCGATTCATGGCCGATTTCACTGATTGCGAACTCTCGGATGTGCGAGTGGGCCAACCGGTTAGGCTCTCTTTCAGAAAGCGGCTCACCGACAAGGAACGCGGCTTCACCGGTTACTTTTGGAAAGCGACCCCGCTTCCCGTAAAAGAAGCAGACAAAGGGGAAGAGCCAGAGATCCGCTTTGATGGCAAGGTGGCTGTTGTGACCGGTGCCGGTGCCGGCCTCGGGCGGGTGTATGCACTGGAATTGGCAAAGCGCGGAGCGAAAGTGGTCGTCAACGATCTTGGCGGAGCACGAGACGGCTCGGGTCAGGGCTCCACCAGCGCGGCTGACAAGGTGATCGAAGAGATCAAGTCTATGGGCGGCGAAGCCGTGGCAAGCTACGATTCCGTGGCCACGGTTGAGGGAGGGGAGGCCATAATCCATAAGGCCGTCGAGACGTTCGGCAGAGTGGATGTCCTCATCAACAACGCGGGAATTCTCCGGGACAAAACCCTTGCCAAGATGGAGCCCGCGGAATGGGACACGGTCCTCTCGGTGCATCTTGACGGCGCATTCAACGTCACTCGACCCGCTTTCTTGAGAATGCGCGAAAACGGTTACGGACGGATCATCGTGACCACCTCCTCATCCGGCCTGTACGGCAATTTTGGCCAGTCCAACTATTCTGCAGCCAAGATGGGGCTGGTGGGGCTCATGAACACATTGAAGCTGGAAGGCGAGAAGCATGGCATCAAGGTGAATGCAATTGCTCCCACAGCAGCTACGAGGCTCACTGAAGACATACTGCCCCCGGATCTTCTGCCGAGGGTGAAGCCCGAGTTTGTGGCGCCTCTGGCTGTATATCTATGTTCCGAAGGTTGCTCGGAGACGGGCATGATCTTCAATGCGGGCATGGGTTGCTTCAATCGGGCTGCAGTGGTAGATGGCCCGGGCGCTGTCGTGGGTGATGGACAGACGGCCCCCACACCGGAACAGATCCATCATCAGTGGGAGGCGATTAACAACCTTAAAGGCGCGAAGGAGCCGTATAATCTCACGGCCGCCCTGGCCGCAATGCAGGACGCTTTTGTCCCCAAGGAGAAGGTAGCCGCCTCGGGTTCGGGCATGACGGTCAAGGGAGTGTTCGACGGCGTGCCGGAGGCGTTTCGCCCGGAAAATGCCGCCGGTGTGGACGTGATCTTTCAGTACCGGATTAGCGGTACTGGTGGCGGAGAATGGTTTGTCTCTGTCAAAGAGGGCTCTTGTGAAGTCAAGCAGGGCGCCCATGAGAAGCCCACAACCACGATTATCATGTCCGATGAGGATTTTCTCGGCCTGATGGCGGGAAAGCTCAATGCAATGCAGGCGTTCACAGCGGGCAAGCTGAAGATCGAAGGAGATCTGATGAAATCTCAGCTCATCGAGAAGCTATTCAAGTTCGGATGAGAGTCGCGCCGTCGCTGAACGGTAGCCAAAAACGACAAATCCGGCGCCAAAAATCACCCTCCCCTGGCCCCTCCCGTCAAGGGAGGGGAAATTGTCTGACCCTCTCCCCTGGCGGGAGAGGGAAGGGTGAGAGGGATTTTCTGATGGTGATCGTCTCTAAGGTCTCAACGCATGGCACTACATCTTTGGGCGGTGTCAATTCAAGATCTTCTTACTAAGCCCATGGAGGGTTGAAAATGGCCACAGGAATCAAGGACAAGGTTGCAATAATCGGCATGGGCTGCACCCACTTCGGTGAACGCTGGGATGTGGGAGCGGAGGAGCTGATGGTGGAGGCCTTCACCGAATGTTTGGCCGATTCAGGCCTCGGACCCGATGATATTCAGGCTGCATGGCTGGGGACGTGCCTCGAGGAAGTCAACGTAGGGAAGAGCGCTCTCCCCTTGTCCACAACGCTCCGCCTACCATTCATCCCCGTGACCAGAGTAGAGAATTTTTGTGCGAGCGGGACCGAATCCTTTCGCGGAGCGGTATATGCTGTTGCCTCCGGAGCTTATGACATTTGCCTGGCCATGGGAGTGGAAAAGCTGAAAGATACCGGGTACGGCGGCTTGCCGAATCCCGGCTCCGGCTGGGGTTCTCTGAGTTGGCTGTGGTGGCCCAACGTGACCGCGCCGGGGGCTTTTGCCCAGCTTGCCACAGCGTATGCGGCAAAGTACCGCGTTCCGGATCAGCAACTCAAACGCGCACTGGCTCATGTCTCCGTGAAGAGCCACGCGAACGGTACGCTCAACCCCAAAGCCCACTTGCGAAAGCCGGTCACGGTGGATCAAGTCATGGCGGCCCCAATAATCGCCCACCCGCTGGGACTCTTTGATTGCTGTGGTGTGAGCGACGGAGCGGCCTGCGCGATCGTTACCACCGTTGAAAAAGCGAAGGAGATGGGCAGGAAGGATTTTGTCACGGTCAAGGCGCTCCAACTGGCCCTTAGCAGCGGCGAAGAAATGGGATTCAACAGTTGGGACGGGGACCATTTTATGACCACCGACCAGTGCAGCACCAGAGCGTACAAGGAGGCCGGTATAACCGATCCGAGGAAAGAAATCAGCATGATGGAAGTCCACGACTGCTTCTCCATCACGGAACTGGTCACATACGAGGACCTCCATATTTCGGAAAGGGGCCAAGCCGTAAAGGACGCTCTTGACGGGTTTTACGATCGTGACGGGCACGGTGTCCCCTGTCAGGTTGACGGCGGGTTGAAGTGCTTCGGCCATCCGATCGGCGCATCAGGACTGCGCATGCTGTATGAGATGTACCTGCAACTTCACGGGAGAGCAGGGGAGCGGCAGATCCCCGATCCCAGGTACGGCCTCACCCACAATCTGGGAGGGGTGCCTTTTATGAACGTATGCAGCATAGCGATAATCGGAAAGTATTAGAATTGAACCTGCTTAAGAGGGGCCTCTTCCCCTGACAAAGGAGGAGATTGGTGCAGGCGCAGACCTGCGTGTCTGCCCTGGGCGCACGCACAGGTGCGCCCCTACCGATTCTTGGCCCATTATCCGACACAAGCCCATGTTCCGGAAGTGGGCGTGGAGACGAAGTCGTATTGACACCCCATGCTGGAAATTCGCGTCATAATGAATTCGCCCGTACAGGACATCCTGGCCTTCAGGACTTGCTGCAGTCTCAAGATGTTCGATCAGAACCTTGAGGTTCATGTGACGAACCGGGGAACCGGACCTGTGACAGTCCCCAGCTACTTTGACATCGAGGGAGAAAGAGGATTCCGTCATCGGATCGATACGCTGACCCCTCCTGGGGAGCATCGGATCAGAGCCGGTGAAATCATCGCATTTTATTGCTACATGGACGAGGCGCTCTGGAATCGGTCTCGACGCATGGTTTTCCATGATAGTGAAGGGAATGAATATCCAGTGGAAATCATCCATGAAGGAGAAGAGGTCTGACCAATGGAAATCATAAAGTATACCGAGGAACACAAAATCTTCCGGCAGGCAATAAGAAAGTTCTTTGAAAAAGAGGTTACGCCGTACGTGGAGGAATGGGAAGAGGCCGGGATAGTCCCTCGGAGCATCTGGAAAAAGATGGGCGACCAGGGATTTCTGTGCATGGACGTGCCTGAAGAGTACGGCGGCATGGGTGCGGACTTCCTCTATTCCGTGATTCTCTCTGAGGAACTGGTCAGAACCAACCATGCAGGATTGGCCGCGGCGCTCCATAGCGATGTAGTGGTCCCTTACATCACGGCTTACGCTTCAGAGGAATTGAAACAAAAATACCTTCCGGGATGCGTATCCGGAGACCTCATCACAGCAGTGGCAATGACTGAGCCCAACGCGGGGAGCGACCTTGCCGCAATGCGGACGACCGCTGCCGAGGATGGCGATCATGTGGTGATTAACGGACAGAAGACCTTTATAAGTAACGGTATCATCTGCGACCTTATCGTGCTCGCAGCGCGAGATCCCAAAGAGCAGAATCCGCATCAGGCCATTGATCTTTACGTGGTGGAAGCCGGAACCCCAGGATTTGAGAAGGGAAGAAAGCTTAAGAAAGTCGGTTGGCACAGCCAGGACACCGCGGAACTGTATTTTAATGATTGCCGGGTTCCCAAGGCTAACCGATTGGGTCAAAAGGGCTCAGGGTTCTTGATGTTGATGGAAAAGCTTCAGCAGGAGCGGCTCATGGTCTGCATAGGGGCAGTCCCCGCCGCGGAATATTTGCTGGAGTTGACCATCAAATACTGCAAAGAGAGGACCGCGTTCGGTCGCCCCATCTCAAAGTTTCAGAACTCCCAGTTCAAGATCGTGGAGATGGCGACTGAAATAAAGCTAGGCCGGACTTTCCTGGACAAGCTCATAGTCGATCACATGGAAGGTAAGAATATTGTGGTAGAAGTCAGCATGGCCAAATACTGGACTACTGAGATGGCCATGAGAGTAGCCGACCGTTGCATGCAGCTCCACGGCGGGTACGGCTATTGCGAGGAATACCCTATTGCACGAGCCTGGAGGGACATAAGAGTCATGCAGATCTTCGCGGGTACCAACGAGATAATGAAGGGGATAGCCGCAAAGTTCATGGGCCTCTAGTGTTGTAGCCCCTATGATAGAAGTCGAACAAATCGGTGAAGTAAGGAAATTTCGCTTGGCCCGAACGATAGCCGGCCGAGGCCTTTACTTTACTTCGGCGTACCGGGTTGACGATCTGATGGTAGATACCGGCTGCGCCTACACTGTCGGTGAGTTGCTAGAATCTTTGGAGAGCCTCCCGGTTCGTTGCGTTGTGAACACTCACAGCCACGAAGATCACATTGCGGGCAACGCAGCATTGCAAGCCAAGTTTGGAGCCGACGTACTCGCCCATCCTGAAGCCTTACCGATTCTCGCCCAGCCTAGCAAGAGGCGACTGCGCCCATATCAGTTGGTGATGTGGGGCTACTCGGAACCATCAGATGCGAAGGCTATCGGAGATTTCGTGGAAACCGAGCGCCATCGTTTTGAGGTCATACATACGCCGGGCCACAGCCCCGATCACATCTGCTTGTACGAGCCGGAGCAAGGATGGCTCTTCACCGGGGACTTGTACGTGGGCGGCCGCGATCGCGCTCTAAGGCTTGATTACAACATCTGGCAAATCATCGATTCGTTGAAACGCCTGGCGTCATTGGATGTGAAAGTCCTTTTCCCCGGAAGCGGCACTACACGCGTATCTCCTCATGAAGAATTATTGCGCAAGATCGAGTATTTGGAAGAGACGGGCGAACGGGTGCTGGATCTGCACCGCAAAGGTTGGAGCCGACGTCGAATACGCCGCCGCCTATTCGGTAGAGAAATGCCGATAGCCTACATAACGTTAGGGCATTTTAGCGGCAGGAACCTGGTCCGTTCGTACATAGAAGACCGACCTTCGAATATCAAAATCAATCCCATTCCAAGCCGAGCGACTTCATATAGTGTTTGAGAGAATAACGGGAAATACCCAGCAGCCGGGCCGCTCCCTGTCTGCTACCACCTGAGCGTCGAAGGGCCTCATTTACTAATGAACGCTTCACATGGTGGGTTATGTCATTCAGAGATTCCTCGGTTGGGAAACATACTGTAAGGGACCAGTCCTTGGCATTTCCGTTATTTGTGTCCACTCCAAGGCCCGCCAGTTTTATGCACTGTCCACCCGACAGTATCAGGGCCCTCTCCAGAACATTGCGAAGTTCTCTCACATTACCCGGCCAGTCATAACTCTTCAGCGAGTTAACGGTCGCAGCGTCGATGGCAGGGACTCCGGGCACCTGCATATCTTTGCAAAGGAGAGTCATCATTTCCCGGATGAGTATTGGGAGATCCTCACGCCTCTCCCGGAGAGGAGGAACAACTACGGAAAGCACGTTTAGACGGTAAAATAGGTCCTGTCTGAATCGTCCGGCCTCGACCTCTTTTTCTAAGTCCCGATTAGTGGCTGCAACGAGTCGGGCATTGACCGTAATATTCTTTTCACCTCCCACGCGCGTGAACTGTCTGGTATCGAGGAAAGTCAACAATTTCGCCTGGAGAGGCAGAGAGAGTTCCCCGATTTCGTTTAAGAGCAGGGTCCCGCCTTCAGCCAGTTCCAGGAGTCCCCGCTTTCGGCTCTGGGCCCCTGTGAAAGCGCCACGTTCATGGCCGAAAAGCTCGGAGTCGGCCAGAGTCCCGCTCACCGCCGCGCAGTTTATCGCCCAATAAGGCCCATCCGCGCGTTTAGACCGATCGTGGATATATCGAGCCAGGTAGTCCTTGCCGCTGCCACTCTCCCCCAACAGCAGCACTGTGGACTCGGTTTCCGCCGCGAAGTTCACCCGCCTCATAATGGACTTCATGGCCTTTGAAGGGTACTCACCTGCGGCCTGCGAAGTAGGCAGTTCTACTGTCTTTCGATCCGTTATGTCGCGACTGATGCCGCATACGCCGACAATCTCCCCCGAGCTGTCACGTAGGGGGGCCCTGATGTCATGGAAGGTCAGCGGAACTCCATTTATGGGTCTGACTCGTTCTTCCTCGATAGTCTGCCCATCCAAGACACGGAGGTCTACCTCCCTAATATGTCCGCCAATCTCCTTTCCAAAGATCGCTTCGGAGGTGTGTCCCACTATTTCAGAGGCCCGACGATTCAGCAGCTTCTCCTTGGCTGGATTGACCATTGTGTATTTCAACTGACGATCTTTAATGAAGATGCAGTCCTGAGCACCCTCGAAAACGGCACGAAACCGCTCTTCGCTCTGACGCAAAGCTTCCTCGGCTTGCTTGCGCATGGTAACGTCACGCAGGATGGCCAGAGATGCAGGGCACCCATTCCAGTCAGTGGCTCTAACCCGCATCTCCGCGATTCCCTCGGACCCTTTCGGGTGCACCACTTCTACTTCGGTCCTCTCGCCGGGCACCGCAGGAAGGGGAAAGGGTGTTCCCAGCAAAGTCTCCTCCGATTTGCCCATTAGCTCGCTCGCAGCGCTATTGGCATAGAGCACCGATCCGTCGTTCCCAAGTACGAATATGCCGTCTGCGCTCTTTTCCACTATGCTGGTGAAGCTCGCTCGGCTGACTTCAAGCTCGGCCAGGAGTCGTCGGCGCTCGACAGCGTAATGGATGGAACGCGTGAGGAGCTTCTCGTCCACTTCTCCCTTAACAAGGTAATCCTGAGCCCCTTGTTTGACGGCTTCAAGGGCCACGGCCTCGTCTCCTTGGCCTGTGAAGACCACGATAGGGATGTCGGAAACTCGGGCGTAAAGCCGGCCCAACGTAGCAAGACCCTGGCTGTCGGGTAGCCCAAGATCCAAGAGGACTACGTCGAAACCGCCCGTGGTGAGGAGGTCCAGGCCGGCGGAGAGGCTCTCTACAGATTCAATTCCGATGTCTGCAGATCGGGTCTCGGCCAGCATCTCTCTTATCAGGCGGACATCGCCCGGATTGTCTTCGATCAGCAACACCTGGAGTCTATTGTCTCTCATTTCAGGTCTCCGGTGGAAGCTTGACGACCGATAGCCAGAAATGCTCAATAGATTTCACCACATTAATAAACTGGTCCAGGTCGACGGGCTTCGTCACGTAACAATTTGCGTGCAGGTTATAGCTCTTGACAATGTCCTGTTCGGCCGCGGAAGAGGTGAGAATGACGACCGGGATGCGCTTCAAATCATTGTCGGCTTTGATTTCAGCCAGAACTTCCCGTCCATCTTTCTTGGGAAGGTTGAGGTCAAGAAGAATGAGTTCCGGCCGAACCGCATTGTGATACTTCCCCTCGCGCCTCAAAAATGCCAGGGCGTCAACGCCGTCCTCCGCCACGTGCAAGTTGTTGACTATCTTGCCATCTTTTAAAGCTTCTCTGGTCAGGCGCACGTCACCCGGGTTGTCTTCAACCAGGAGGATCTCAATTCCGTTGATATCGTATTCTACAGACATTATGGTGCCTTTCCTTCCGGGATTGTAAAGCAAAAGGTAGCGCCCTTATTATTTCCGAATTCGACCCAAATTCTGCCGCCGTGGCGCTCAACGATTTTTTTACAAATTGCCAGTCCTAGGCCGGTTCCGGGAAATTCCTCCCTGCCGTGCAGGCGCTGGAATATGATAAATATTCGTTCAGCATACTCCGGTTCAATTCCTATCCCGTTGTCACTCACCGAAAAAAGCCATTGATCGCGTTCCGACCGAGCCGACACATGAATCCGTGGTGGTTCATCATCGCGAAATTTGCAGGCGTTGTCGATCAGATTTTGAAACAGTTGCAAGAGTTGCGTGGAGTCCGCCGTCAATGTGGGGAGAGGGTCATGGGTAATCTGGGCTCCGGATTCGGTGAGCAACATCTGGAGGTTGACCAACGTCTTATCCAGGATTGTCTGGCAATTAACGGACTCGAAAGGCTTTCCATGCGTTCCTACACGTGAGTACTGCAGAAGGCCATTGATGAGGCGCTGCATTCTTTTGGCTCCATCAACCGCGAAGGCGATGAAATCGTCCGCGTCCTCGTCAAGCCTGTCCCTGTACCGACGTTGGAGTAGTTGCACGTAGCTTGAGATCATGCGAAGCGGCTCCTGCAAGTCATGCGAGGCAACATAGGCAAATTGTTGCAGCTCCGCATTGGACCGCTCCAGCTCCGCCAAAGTGTTCTGCAGGGCCTCTTGCGCGCGTTTGCGAGGGGTGATGTCTCGCAGGATTCCGGTAAAGAATTTTCCTTCCCTCGTCTCCCAATCGGCAATGGACAGTTCCGCGGGGAATTCATTCCCGTCTTTCTTGAGGCCGGCTACTTCCACGGTCCTCCTGGAAGGACGCGATCCGAGGGTTGAAACCATCTGCCGCAGCGCCTTGTCATGAGCTTCCCGGAATCGATCAGGCATCATGAGTGATAGGGGCTTGCCCACTGCTTCCTGCGCCGAATAGCCAAAGATATCCTCGGCTGCTTTATTCCAATGAACCACGCTGCCGACGCTGTCAACGGACATGATGGCGTCGTTTGCGCTCTCTACGACCGTCCGAAACCGTTCTTCGCTATGCTTCAGGGATTCCAGGGTCAGGCTGTTAAGCAGGCCGATTGAAGCGAACTCGGCAAAGGCTGCTGCCGAACGGACGTCATTATCATTGAAGCCACCCGCTTTATTTGCCAGACCGAGCAGCCCGACAGCTTTGCCCTCGATCATGAGAGGGGCAAACATCACGTTTTCGAGACGTACATGGCCGCCGGGTAGAAACTCCATCCATTCGCTGCTCGAAAAGTCATTGTCGTAAGCTACTTTTCCGGACCGGTACGCTTCGGCGCGGAGACCTCGTATGGGCATAGGGAGGGATCGACGGTGCAGGGCAATCCCCCCGAATCAAGAAACAGCACCTCATTTTCCGTGCAGTACCGATCCAGCAGCGCAATATAGCCGGACGTAGCTCCAATGGCGGATTTGCAGATGTCGAATATAGACCGCGCGGATTTGGCAAATTCACGCTGCTCCAAAAGAGTCCGAGACGCGGCCAGCAAGGCGTTTGTCTCAGCGCTGGATTTTTGCAGATCGGCCATGCTGGTGGCGAGTGCTTCCTGCCCTTGCTTCAACTCCCTGAACACCAGATCGTAAGGCTTATTCAAGCCGGTCTGTATGATCGCCCTGTACACCAGATAGAATGAAATCACTTTTAGGAAATGACCGATTAGGTTGGAAAGACCGTATACGTCTACATATAAGGTAAAGGCCAATTCAGAGGCGACGGTAACGCTAATGGACCCAATCAGGAGCTTGAGCACGTGAGGATCGAACTCATCCCTTTTCCTGAAAAGCAGCATGGCAGCGGCGACCAGAATCAGACAGATACCATATTCACTCCATATCTTAAACGTTGTAAGTCCGACTTCCTCAAGGTGCGTGTCAGGAAAGACTTTCCAGTAGAAGATGGATGTGACCAGCGCGGCCGCAACCAGTGAAAAACCTGCAATGACCAGATTGACTCTGAGACGCCGTCCCAGGAACAGAGGTGCAATCAAAAGAGAGACACTTTGGACGGACCTGGCGGCGATCCAGAGTTGGGACGCCAAGTCGGACCTGGAGGCCGGGAAAACCTCCATGCCCTTGTAGGCGAGAGTGTGCAACAGATCGATGCCGCCGACAAATAGGTAAGAAATGCCTAGGAATAAAAGGTAATTGTTGGCCAGCAGCCGGCGTGAATTCCAGGCGATGAAGAAAATGTCCCAGGCCACCGCGATGCTGAATAGCTCGACCGCTGTATGAAACAACAAGTAGCCTTGAAGGCTCATTAGATAGAGGCCGCAAAATATGAGGGCCCACACGGCCACGTGCCCGTACATGCCGGTCTTTGACGGTCGCTCGGTCATTTTCCTAATCCCATGACACCCTCATTATATCCGATACTCTTCCGCCCATTTCAAGCTTTGAAATTTCAGGTTTGTATTCAAGTACATAGGACGGAATTTCCGAAGCTGAATCTCCCTTGACACCCGAACCCGCTTCTCCTATCTTTTTGGCTGATGAATTCTGGAATTCTCGACTGATAATGAGGAGTGTGGGATGCAAATCTTTGTCTCCGGATCTTTGGCCTATGATAGGATCATGGATTTCCCTGAAAAATTCTCAGAC
>JBKQMK010000696.1:0-5410 GCA_052146735.1 Desulfomonilaceae bacterium
TAGGGCCGGCATCTTGCCGGTCAGCGGAAGAACTAACGACCGGCAAGATGCCGGCCCCACTGTTAAAACGGTGCCGTGCTTGTGAAACGCGGGACTTACGAGATTGATTCATTCAAAAAAGATTCCAAATCATCTTGATCAGCTTGGTGATTCCCAGGATGCCTCCGAAGGCAAGCAGGCCCAATATGATCAGCGGGGTGAGCAAACTTATCCAAAACGCAACACGCGAATATTTACGCTCGCCACTCATGACGACCCCCTTCCGATCCCTTCTTTTCTGACGTTTCCAGTGGCAGCCGCAACGAGCTTATTCGGAGACACGGCCCAAAAAGTCTATTTGATGGGCTATATAGACCAATCGCCCTTGGTCGACCTGCGTATGACGTTCGCGAACCCACCAGGCCAGGCGCTCCTGATCCAGGGCTGGTTGCCGCTCCAAGGCAGAGCCGATTGTATGAACAATGAAGTGCAAGAAGTAGGCTTCGTCGCCCCGGTAACCGTTTGGACCGGCGAACACAACCCAGTCGGAAGCGCCCGCCTCCAGCAGCGTGGCCCCCGCGGACCGGACCTGATCGAAGAAGTGGCGGCCGGTACGGCTGTCCCCGGAAGGCTTGCCGCCAATAACGCGGCGGTCCATTGTTTCATGATATAGCGCTTCGATTTGAGCATCGAAAGCAGGGTCGATCTCAGGCTGTACGATTGTGGCCCCGTCAAACGTGATCGTAAAGTAGAAGAGGCCGCCGGGCTTCAACAGCGACAACAGATCAGGCAGAGTAGAGGGAACATCTATCAGATCTAGAAAAGCGTTTGCAATGAGCAAATCCCACTTGGAATTACCCGATTCTCGATCCAGGAAATCAAAGACATCGGCTGTTTCCAGATTGATTAGGATGTCCTGATCCTTGCCTCTCAAGCTGAAGTTGTTGGCGCCCCCATTCTCGACGGAGTAACCCTTACCCGAGGCCCACAACGGTAACCGGGACGAGGCTTCTGAGATGTTGGCCTGCTCAGAGTCCAGAGCAAGATATGTAGCCCGGGTCAGGAGTCCCCAATCAAGGGCCCTTTCAACCATGGTGCCTATTCCTGCCCCGATCTCAAGGACGCGTAGTCGGTCTTCCACTGGATATGAGGCCACGGCTTGAGCGAGCCTTTTCCATACTGTCCTGTTGAGCGCGCGGTCGTCCACACTCTTCTTCGCAGCCAGGTAACGAGTGAAATTGTAAGCCGATGGAACAGTCATTGATCTAGTTGACCATCTCCTCGAGGAAATTGCGGACAATCGCGGCTGCTTCACCCCAGGTAGGGTGCGCTGCATAGCGATCAAGCGTCGCTAAACCCATTCGAACAAGCTTTCCTCGGTTACTGATAAGTTCCCCCACGTGGCGGGCTATGGCCCCGGCATCTCCAGGCCGTACTAGGAATCCGTCCCGGTCATGGGTAATTATCTCGTGGGCCGCGCCTGCGGTAGAGGCCAAGGCAGGCAGGCCGAACCCCATAGCCTCCAGGTAGACAATCCCGAAGCCTTCATAGGACGACGGGACAGCAAGCAAATGGCTTCGGGAATAACAGTCCGCAAGTTCTGGACCTGTCAGGGAACCCATCAACCGAACCTGATCGCTTATTCTCAGCCGTTCGATTTCAGCGAACACCCTAGCTGCATAGGCCGGATCGGTCTTGGGGCTCCCGACAACTTCTAGCCGCCAGCTATCGCTTGGCAAGCCGGAAAGAGCGGCGAGCAGCGTGTGCAGTTCTTTACGAGGAATAAGACTCCCTACGAAAAGAATTCGGAGAGGGCCGATCTCAAGGGCTCGGCGCTCTACCGCCTCTCTTGTCAGGTCAGGTCTTACGCCGTCGCGACCCGGGAAAGCCACAACAGATGGTTTGCTGTTGCCAATCAAGACCTCGACGCTGGAGCGAGTGGTCACGCTATTGAAGACAAAGCCGTCCACTCCTGCAAGGTAATCACTCTCTACGAGACGGTAGAAGCTATTCTGCCACGCGGGGCGGAATTCGTTGCAGCGAAGATGGTGGACGATAGACACCAGAGGATGGTTCAGGCTCGCCTTCAGTCTCTGATTAAGCCGGAACAGAGAAGGATGGTTGAGTTCATCTTCGAGCAAGACATCAAGTTGCGCCGCCGAAACAGAGCGAATCAGCCTCTGCGACAGATTGTCGAAAAGGTGCCTCCCATAGTTGCGCCAGGGTAAGGAAAAAATCTCCACAACATCCCCCCGTGAACGGAGGAACTCTACCAGCATGCGGTCGTAGAGATAACCACCTGTAAGTGTTTGCAAATCTCCGTAGATGACGAGCCCGAGCTTCAAAGGCGCTCTCTGCGAAAGGCCGCCCAAGCAATTTTGTTTTCCCAGATCTTCACTGTGACGGCTGTAATATTGGACGCATGGATACGTTCGGAGAGTTGGTCGCAAAAGATCCTGGACAGATGCTCTATGCTGGGGTTGAGTTCCTTGAACTGAGGCATAGCGTTCAAGGCTTTATCGCGATAATGAGACACCAACTCTTCCAGCCCCGATTCGATGTCCACTATATCCACCAGGTACCCGTGTTGGTCCAGTCCGTTCCCTTCCAATTGCACCTCTACCCTGTAGTGATGCGAATGCAACTCATTTTCAGGCCCCCAATCGCCGCCGAATAGGAAATGTTGAGCAACAAAGTCGCGCTGGACTGCCACAGTGTACAGAGGGTTCATGCCACATCCCCGTAAGTAAAGATGATCTGAATCGCTTCTTCAGGTATGCGATCCAGCAGGTCGTAGGCATCCGCGGCCTGAAGAATCGGGAAACGGTGCGTGATCAGGCTTGCGGGTTTCAACTCTTCGAGCATGCGCAAGGCAAACCCAAGACGCCGCGATTTGGTCCAAAGGTCGGTGAATTCCGGCCCAAGGCGGCTAACTTGGCTACTTATCAGCTTGATGCGGCCCCTGTGAAACCTTCCGCCCAGGTCTAGATCCGCCCGCTTAGCGCCATACCACGATCCGATCACTACACGGCCGCCGAACCCTGTGGCTGCGATTGCCTCATCGAGAGCCGCGGGATTTCCTGACAGCTCATAGGTCAAATCGAACCCATCGCCGGCCTGCTCTGCGTGGGCCCACTTTCGCAGTGCGCCGATGACGTCCGCTCCAGTGGGATCGAGGGATTCTTCCGCTCCAAATTCCACGGAGCGCTGCCGTCTCAGCGAATACTTGTCGAGCGTCAGCAAACGGGCCAGGGGAAATCGCGCCAGCGACGCTGTAGTCAATAAGCCTACCACACCTTGGCCGAAAACCGCCACTTGCTCGCCAATGAGGGGCCGCCCATCCATTATGAAACTGACTGCTGTCTCCATGTTTGGCAGCAAAGCCGCCTCCTCCGATGGCATGGAAATCGGCAGAGGAATCAATTGGTCAGGCGAAGCCAAGAAGTGACTCTCATGGGGATTAAAGGAGAACACCTGTTTGTTAAGCCATTGAGGGTCGACCTCCGACCCGATCTCGACTATCCGACCGACAGCGGAATAGCCGTACTTCAACGGATAGGAAAATCCACGGGCCAGAGCAGGGATAGTTTCGTCGAGAAGGAGGCTTTCGGGCCATTGGCCCCTGTAGACCAGCATTTCGGTGCCGGGGCTGATCGCGGAGCAGATGGTTTGCACCAATACTTGGTGCGGAGCCGGCTCAGGGAGGGGCTCGTCAATAACCGTCACCTGATAGGGCTGAGTAAATTCGAGCGATAGCCTCTTCATGCTTAGGCCAGAGCGCCCCAAAGTATAAGGTCTTCCCCAAGCCATTGATGACCGGCATTTCGTAGACGGGGGAAATGATCGGGATCGGACTGGCCAAGATCACTCACAGCCCGCAAGCCGCCCACGAGCACAGGGGCTACAGTCAAAACAAGATAATCGACGAGTCGCTCCAGGAGAAAATTTGTTATGATGCGAGATCCGCCTTCCACCATGAGGCTGTTGATTCCACGTTCAGCGAGCTGCTTGAGCATGACTTCCAGATTAACCTGCCCTCTGGCATTGGAGGGTACGGAGATGACCTGAGCGCCTGAGGCTTCAAGTGCTTCACGTCGGTCTTTTTCCGGCTCTTCTCTTGTCACAATCCAGGGGTGACGGGAATTCTGCTTAAGGAGTTTGCAGTTGAGGGGAACCCTCAAGCGGCTGTCCACGACGATTGGCTTCGGGCTGTCCCCATCTACCAGCCTGACGTTTAGACGAGGGTCGTCTGACAATACGGTGCCAATGCCGACAAGTATGGCGTCATGGCCGGCTCTGAGCTGATGGGTGAGCGTCAGAGATTGGCGGCCGCTCAAAGGCAACGATTCTCCCGCGCGTGCGGATATGCAACCATCGAGGCTTTGAGCGTAACTCAGAGTGACAAACGGGCGTCCCGTCTCGCGACGGTGATGCGCCGCTCCTGTCAAAAGAGATTTTATGAAATCCATCGCTCCAACATTAAATTGTCACTGCAAACCCTAACCTTAAAGCGCAGGAATCGTAGCCAATTGCTAATTCCCATATAGAACTGTAGCACGAAGTGTAGGAAGATACAAGGATTTCTGTCAAGAACAGCTCCACGATTCATGTTGAATTCATCAGCAACGGTCGTCCCGACGCAAAAAATCTGCAAAATCATGTCGAATTTCTTGCAGGAAGTAGAGATGGACGCTATGTTTACAGGTTAGCGGTGCAGGCGCAGTAGCGCTGCTAAGGGGAAGTCAACGCCGCTTTCGTGGCCTCAAATCATCTCGCTCGTTCAGTGGGTTTGCACATTGCTTAACAGCATGAAGATTCATAGCAGTTCCGAACAAGAGACAATTCGACTGGGTGAGGCCCTAGGGACAATTCTTAAACCTTTGGACAGGGTGTTGATGATCGGCGAGCTGGGGTCCGGCAAGACGAGACTTGCCAAAGGCATGATATCCACAGCAACGGGAGTGCCTCAAAGCGAGGTGGTGAGCCCCACCTTCACATTGATCAATCGGTTCGAAGGTGACTTCCCCGTATACCATGCAGACCTCTATAGAATCGAATCCGATCAAGTTGACGGCATCGGATTGGAAGATGCCCTGGAAGACGGAGGTGCTCTCATCATAGAATGGGCTGAAAAGACCAAAGGGTTCGAAGAAGACTCGTTGGCTATCTTCATTGAATTCGGAGACGAGGACGATTTCCGGAACATTGTCTTCCAATGGTCTGACAACGGCTCGTGGCCGGAAAGGATCGTGGAGACGCTGAGGATGTTTCAAAATGGGGCTTAACGCCCGCGGCGCCGAAGCGGGTGCCGGCCGTGCCCGCTTTGGGCAACTTATAAAGGGAGTGCGGAGTTTTTGTATAGCGATAGCAATGTTCAAACAGACGGATCTGGAGCAAATGCCATGCCCTTGATTGTGCAAAAATACGGCGG
>JBKQMK010000697.1:0-3418 GCA_052146735.1 Desulfomonilaceae bacterium
GCGATTGATTAGTCCACCCGCGTCGGTCCTGGCTATTGCTCCAATGCAATGATCGGTCAACGCCTGGGCCATTTCCGCTTCAGCCGGCTGATTGAAGACGTACGGGCCATAGAATTCCACCAATTGCGTCCCTTCCCAGCGCCAAACGACTCCACCACCGACATGTCCGATCTTATCGACCGCTATTGCAGCGTGCAACTCGCCACAGGCCGTCATATCTACGACCTTGCCGGGAAGGGCAAAGCTCATGGGAACCGTGTGTGAGGGATAATGGCCGTTGACAAGCCTGACAAAAATCTTGAGTTCGTCAGCATCAGGAGGCCTGACAGTGAATTCCAGCAAGGGTTTGGAATCGGGGACGGGCAAGTCGGATAACGACGGATAAGACTTCTCTTTAGTTAGAATAAGCCTGAGACCGGTCTCCTCCTGCAAGAACTGAAAGCGATCGACCATACGTGAGGCGATCAAGAGCCCTGTCTCTTCCCGGCCTGCTTCGTCATCGAAAGATGCTGAGGCTGTCAGGTTAAAGGCCCGCATATTGAAGTCTTGAGCCTGGAAGACGAATTCCTGATCCACGTAGTAACCGCCGGATCGGCAGCGCATGCAGACATCTTTGCCGAGCGCAGCTACCTGACAGAGGTAAGCGAAGATCTCCTCCGCAGCCAGGGTGAGAGCCAACGCTTCCGGCCCGCCCATGCCGAAGGCTCCAGCCCCTTTCTCGACAAAAGCCGTGGCCAACGGTAAGAAAGCCGGATCAGCCCTGAGGTTCAATGTAACTTCAGTCGTCTGCGGTGCTCGCAAGGCCGGCTCCTGTTCAGGATTCGCGGGAATAATAGATGGGATTCATTTAACACTTCTGAAAGCCGGTGACAAGCTTGGACTGCATGCAAGGGTGGCGGTCATCTATGCGAGGGAAAACTACCGCTCCCTGTCACAAAGGTAGCTGTGAGGCTGGTTTTCTCCGCCTTTTTGTAAGGCGTTATTAACCTTGACATACCCAAGGTGACGCCCAAGAAAGGGGGATAAGATGAATTTCTCATTTGAGTTGCAAAAAGACAAGGCTTTGCGCTAAGATAACCGACCGCGCAGAGGTTACCGCATGATTACAACTTTCGACATTGAAAACTTCCGTTGCTTTGAACGCCTCCACTTAGAAGACCTGCGCACCATCAACATCATTGTGGGCGACAATGGCTCTGGTAAGACGGCATTACTAGAGGCATTATTGTTATCGACCTATGCTCATCCAGCAGCGCTCTCAATGATTCGAGCGTCGAGGAGGCGACCTACTCCACAGGATCAACTCAACTGGGATAGTTCTCTTTTTAAGTCCTTGTGGGAAGATTTATTTTTTGATTTTCAAGATTCCAAAACAATCAGATCTCAATTTACCGATTCCCTACAGGGCAAGATAGGGCTAGAGGTTTTCTATATGTGGCCGGAGTCAAGTCCAGCCTTTTCCGTTCCTATTCCTCATTTAGTGATTACACGGTTGGATCCTAACGAAACAGAGTGGTCCAAGAGGGTCAAAACACAAACTTTGTTGAGAATAAATGACCAAGGTCGTCTCGTGTCAGAAGGACCGATGATTTTAATGCCTCCCGTCTATATGCTTCCGTCTACTGCTCAATATCTCCCAGACGATATGATTGTGCATTATGGGGAACTCAGTAGGCGAAATATGGAAGATTATGTCACTGCAACGCTGGCAAAAGATTTTGAAGGATTATCTAACATTCAAATTCTTCCAGATGGTGGGGGGGCAGGATTATTTGTCAGGATTGAATCAATTCCCGACAAGAAAGTACCACTAGCTGCCATATCCGCCGGTGCTGCTCGATACTTCAATTTATTAATGGCAATCTTCTCGTCTGAAAAAGGGGTTGTATTGGTCGATGAAATTGAAAATGGTATTTATTGGGGGAAAATGCCAAATATCTGGAAAAGGCTAAGAGAACTCTGTGTCGAGCGCGGCGTTCAACTCTTCGCAACAACACACAGTGACGAATGCTTGGAGGCAGCGGCCAGCGTTGCCGAGCAGTACCCTGATGATTTTTCTATAATTCGCACGGTCAAAACAGATAAGGGTACTGAAGTCCGTCAATTTGGGGGAAAGCCTTTTGCCGAGGCAATAGAGGGAAATATCGAAATAAGATGAGACGCCATCCACCGAACGTGTTCGAAAAACCGTGGGTTTTACTTTGCGAAGGAGAATCAGATCTGCGGTTTTTTAATAGATTAATAGAAGACCGAGAACTAGACAGCAGATTTTATGTACAGTTTCCTGATCGTGGCGAACATCGAACGGGAGGCAGAACGAATTTTGGTTGGTGGCTACAGGAGAATAGGACTGTTTCAGAGACGTTTAGAACAAAAGTTGAAGCCATTCTGGTCGTCGCCGACAAAGATGATGATGAGGCAGAGTCCTTCGGCATAGTTCAGCAGCAAATTCTAACATCCGGATTCCCTGTCCCCTTGGCAGAATGCACGGTAGCTAAAGCTCCAGGCTTTCCCTCAATTGTCGTACTTATGATTCCAATGGACGAGGCCGGCAATTTAGAAACACTATGTCTACATGCAGCCGATTCCAAATGGAATTTGGCTGACCCTATTGCCCGCTTTATTATCGAGACGCCAGCTAATGGATGGCGACCTAGCAAACAATCTAAAATGAAGCTCCAAACCACCTTAGCAGCCACCTGTGAGACTTGTCCGGACACAAGCTTTACCCATCATTGGTTTCAAAGAGAAGAGTACCTAATTCCTTTGGATCACTCATGTTTCAATTCTGTTGCGGATTTTCTAACCAACTTTGGAACGCTCATTTCTTAGCTTCGGGTTGTCGTCGCTTCGCCTTCGCTATTCGCTTCATTGCCTCTTCAAACCTTTCCTCTGCATCATCAGCTTGAATCCGTTCGGCAGTCTCTATGAACCGAGCGGATCGCTCCGGGTCATCCGGTTCAACTTTCTTTTGTCTTCCCATTAGTTGCACGCCCCTCTTGCCTACTAGCCCCGTAGGATGGGGTGAGCGAAGCGAACCGCATCATTCGAGTCTTTCGCGAGCGATGCGGTTCCCCCGCGAACGCAGGGTTCAACATAGTCGCTACGCGTGCTCGGGCTGTGACGATTCGGTTCTGACCGGAGAAATAGGTTCTCGCCGAATTGTAATTGCGAGGGCGCAAGACCGAAGAAATCCCTTGTTCGGTGGGACGGGCATCTTGCCCGTCATTAAGCGATAGGCAGTCCCGCGTTTCGCGGGATGTCCCACCAGGAATCCAGACTGGACCCCGTATCGGAGTCCGAGGTGACGAATGGACGGCAAGATGAAACTGTCTCAAAACACGGGATGAGATTCAAGTCGTGCCACGATTGAGGCAGGCATGTATTTTATTGCCCTCACCCCGACCCTCTCCCGGAA
>JBKQMK010000698.1:0-12209 GCA_052146735.1 Desulfomonilaceae bacterium
GACATTACATACAAAAGACCACGGAGAGGAAAGCGGAGAATGTGTGCCATGTATAAGACCTTGAGGATTCTGTCAGACGCCTGCGGAATTGAACCTCATTACATCGATGCAACCGGCCGGATCCGTCACACTGACCCCGAAACGGCCCGCGGCGTTCTTGAATCAAAAGGCATCAGCATCCCGCTGGACCGAATGCAATTGAACCCCCAGGTCCTGGTGGTATCCACAGACGACCTTCCCGATAGATGCACGGTTTACTTCACCGGAAAAGTCAACGAGAGCGATTCGGTCTCTCCGACAGCCACGATAAGAATTTCAGAGAGCTACGGGGCGCTGCAAGAGGCTGAATACTCTGTTGGTTCCGATCAGATTCCATTCAGCCTTGACGACGAGACGGGCTTGTTACGCGTTTCCATCCCCTTTCCCAAAGGGCTTACCTCTGGTACGCATCGCGTCCGAGTTGACGCTGTAGTGGCAGAAAAAGTGTTCAGTGCGTCTTGTCTGTGGATTATCTGTCCGCCCAAAGCTTATGTGCCGCCTGCCTTTGAAGCAGGGAAAAAGTTGGCGGGTATCGCTGTGGCGCTCTACGGGATTCGGTCCGAAACAAATTGGGGGATCGGTGATTTTTCCGACCTGACGAAGATCATCGATTGGGCTGCAAATGATCTGTCCGTCGATGTTGTAGGGCTTAACCCCCTTCACGCGCTTTTTAACAGGAGACCGTACAACAGCAGTCCTTACCTTCCATCCAGCCGTCTGTTCCGCAACTTCATCTACCTTGATGTGCCGGGTATTGGCGATGTAGTCGATTCCGCGGCTGCCAGATCGTTACTGGACTCCCTGGACGTTCGTCAAAAATGCCAAGAACTCCGGGATGAAGAACACGTGAACTATGAGGAGATCTCTGCCTTAAAGTTGCATATACTCAGGGTGATCTTCGCGGGTTTTATGGAGAATCATGGCAGAGGCGACCGCCGGGGCGCGAGGTGGCGAGATTTTGAGAGCTTTATCGCTTCCGAAGGGGTATATCTGGAGCGATTTGCCACGTTTTGCGCCCTTGATGAACATTTTCGCCGCGTCCATCCCCGAGCTGAATCATGGAGAGAGTGGCCGGAAGAGTTCCACAGCCCATTGTCCGACGAAATAAGGACGTTCCAGAGAGAGAATCAGGAAGAGATCCTCTTCTGGATGTATTTGCAATGGCAGATAGACTCGCAATTGAAGCAGGTCCAGGAACATGCCCTCAAGAGCGGGATGATCGTCGGCCTGTACAATGACGAGGCGCTAGCGGTGGATCGCAACGGCGCAGACTTCTGGGCATGGCGAGAATTCTTCCACGAAGGCTTCAGAGTTGGCGCGCCACCCGACGCCTTTGCACCAGAGGGACAGGATTGGGGGTTCCCGCCGCCGGACGGAGATAGACTGCGGAGTGCTGGTTACGAGCTTTTCCTGAAGAAACTACAGGCGAACTGCAAATACGGGGGAGCTCTACGTATCGACCACGTGATGCAGTTCCATCACCTGTTTTGGATACCTGCAGAGGGTAAACCGGTGAACGGCGTCTATGTACAAGATTACGAGAAGGATCTCTTGAACCTTGTGGCCCTGGAAAGCCAAAACAGCCGAACGCTCATTATTGGCGAAGACCTGGGAACAGTCCCTTTTAATTTCAGAGAAAGACTCATGGCCAAAGGCGTTTTTTCGTCCAGACTTCTGTATTTCGAACGCGACGGTGGAGGGAATTTGCTGCCCCGCCATGTGTATCCGGAGGGTGCGTTGGTTTCAATCACGACTCATGATTTGCCCACTCTGGCAGGCTTCTGGAGCGGCCGTGACGTGGATCTTCGACTGGAAGTAGGGTTGCTTGACGAGTCGTCGGGGGAGCAATTCAGACAGGATCGCCGCCTGCACAAGACCAAGATAATCGAGAGGTTGGTCCAGGAAGGGTTAATCACGGACCAGGCCGCGCGGTCTGCCGCGGAATCTCAGTTCCCCACAGGAGAACTCCATTCAGCAGTCCTGGAGTTCTTGTTCGGCACACCCGCCCGATTAGTTGTCATCAGTCAGGAGGACATTTTCTTGGATCTCCGCCAACAGAACCTACCGAGCACTACGTGGGAAAACCCTAACTGGGTGACCAAGATGCTCTATTCGGTGGAGGAGCTAACGAGTGACCCCGAGGCGGTCAGATTGGCCGCGAGATTCAAAGAGTCTGTGGAAAAATGTGGGAGGTCTCATGGCCGCGAAAGATAACAATCCGGAGCGAAAGCTGAGTCGCTAACCCCGGCTTGAGAGAATTTTTGGTCTTTATTGTACCAATCTGACAATGTCCTGCCGTATACTTTAGGGCGGCTTACCGCCAGGCTGAGTGGCTAGTGCGCCCAAACAGCAAAGCTCGACGAGGCCATCTGGGCCGATCCGAAGGAGCTTGGATATGGCATTGAATGATTTGATCAACGCCAAGCCTGAGTAATCATCCGAATTGCTACCAAGCGTGGCGCAGATAACGTGCGCCCGTTCGGGCCGGCAGTGAGGGGTGAAGCGGGGCTCAACAGTGTGTGGATATCCTCGTCGACATGAGGCCCGATGTCTCACGATGGTTTTCAGCCGGACTTACACTGGGCCTCGAAGGCTTGCTGGGGCACCGCGTCCATGTGGTTACCCCCAGAGCCCTGCATCCATACATTCGGGAACACGTGTTGAAGGAAGCGATGCCGCAATGAAGGATGATCGGCTGTATTTACTTCATGCCCGTGAATGTATCGCCTACGTCCAGGAAGTCCTCACCGTCGCCGCGTCAGCCGGATGTTTCAGCCGATCTCCTCAGGTATTTCGGTGAGTGCGAAGCCGCGAACCCCGCGCCCCAATTCTGGGAGATACACAGCAGGTCTTCCCGCCATCGTTCGATTTTGCGGATCGCTTCGGCCTCCCACGGGAGCCAGGTGGATCTTTTCCTGACCAGTATCGCTGCCTCGAGTTCCGCGGGAACAGGAGGGGCCAGAGATTCGGGTTCGCTATTTTCCAAGTCCTTCACGAAGAGGTTCAAGATCCTAATCTGCCTGCGGTTCAGTTTGCCCCGGATGTGGCAGAGGCGAGGCTCCAGGACCTTTTCCAGGCACTGTGCAGCGGAATTGTTTTTGTGTTTGCAGTTGATTAGTTCGCTCAAGAATCTGTAGTTTTCTCTGAATTCTCCGGGGATGCTGGACAGGTCGGTGTCCTGGGCAGTCTTGTCCGCTTTCATAGGTGCTCCCTGTAGCTTCCGGGGTTCCGTTGATCGGGCTGGGTTCCCGTCAGTCGCCTCGTCTATGCAGGCAACGGGGAGGTTCCCTAGCACCTTGCACCCCTATTGTCAAGTTATGGTTTTATATTTTATTTTAGCAGCTGGATATTATTGTATATAACTTATCACATTATCTATTGGGGCCGCCTTGTTGCAACAATCTTTGTTGGTCCTCCAGGACTTTGGGATCTATCTTAATCTGTCCCTTGTATTTCTTCTCGTAGTCCTCGAGATTCTTCTTCTCTTGATACGAAAAGACCGTTGTCTCGATCGCGCCTACGATGCGCTCTCCGTAGGGCAGTTCCCGTACGAAGGCCACGCCGCTCATGATCGTGGGCTGATTGGATCTCACACCGTGGATGTAGCAGCCCAGAAGGATGCCGACACCCGCCAAGAAAAGGAAATACACGGCATATTTCAGGATCCTTAACATCGACTTTTCCTTCCGGAATTGACCTTCGCCCATGAACTCACCGCCCGACGCTCTCGTTTATTGAAAAGCGCTTCTCATAAGTAGATGATCGCAATGCACGCGGCCATCCAGACAATGGCGCACATTAGAAGGGGGGGATCAGTCAGAAGCATAACAGTGGGAGAGCCGCCGTCCTCTTTCTGGTAAATGAGATACATGTAACGAAAAATGCCGTAGGTTACCAGCGGAATGGTAAACATCATGGTCTCGGCATGAATCCCGCCGGTCGGGTTACCGCGCACTGAGTAGAGGCAATAGAAGATAAATGTCGAGGTAGTGACGACTTGTAGCAGCTGGTCAAGCAGAGATACGCTGTAGTTTTCAAGAACAGGCCGATGGCAAATAGCGTCGTCACATAGGATAACGACCTCGTGGCGTCGTTTCCCAAGGGCCAGGAGAATTGCCACCGAAAAAGTGCATAACACAAGCCAGCTTGAAACCGTCACATCGAGGACCGCTGCTCCCCCGAACACCCTGAGCAGGAACCCGACCGATATGGTCAGCACGTCCACCAGGACCAAGTCCTTCAGTTTAAACGAGTAGAGGACATGAAGGACCAAGTAAATGCCCAGGAAGATAAAGCCCCGCGGCGGAGTTTTCACCGCCATCGCCAGGACGAAGATGCCGACGATCAGAAGGAACATGACGGATAGAGCTGCTCTGGGAGATATAAGCCCCGCAGCCAGGGGACGATTCTTCTTTAGCGGGTGGGCCCTATCTTGTTCCATGTCCATGTAATCATTTAAAATATACGTGGCAGAGGATGCTAGACAGAACGCCAGGCACATTCCAACGGCCTTCGTGACATCTTCAATCACGAACAGCCGCCCGCTGAAAATAAGAGGCATCAAGACAAACCCATTCTTTATCCACTGGGTGGGCCGCATGAGTTTGATGGTGGGTTTCAACAATTTCATCGATATTTCACTGCCCCGCGAGGTTCAATCGTAGAGTGAAGGCCAGTTCCTAGCATATTCGCATCTCAGTGTAAAATGAAACCTGGTCTGGGTCAAATGGCCCAGTAGATTGGATCGCTATTCTCCCGTTCGAGGGACCTCGATCTGCTGAGCCAAAATGAGCGCCGCAATTCTCCGAGTTCCTTGGTTTAGCAGGAGAAATCAGTTATCCTTCACCAGAGAGGTGACCCGAATGCGGACAACGAATGAGCTTGTACGCGAAGAGAACCGGCGAATCAGGCTTATCAGGATTGCCTCGGACCTTCTGGTCCATGTTTTGATGACACGGTCCGTAAGCCCACCCGAAGCCGAAAAGATGATAAGAGGATTGAAACAACTGGCCCTGAAACTGTTTCCAGGCAAAGAGCACGTGTTCGATCTGATATACCTGCCACGGTTTAGACGAGCTTTCCGAGAAGCAGGGGGCTACAACCACCAGCATGCGCTCAAGATTCTGGATGGCGGAAAGGCTCGTTTACAGCCCGCAGAGGGCGGGAAGTCTTGATATTTTGCTCCGGAGGGGTGGAACATGACAGATCTGGATCTGATGAGGACTCTAACGCAGAAAGGCGACACCAAGATCATTCTGCTGGTCATGGACGGCCTTGGGGGCCTTCCACGGGAAGTCGGCGGCGCGACGGAACTTGAAGCCGCTGACACGCCGAATCTGGACCGGCTTGCCAGAGAAGGCATGCTGGGACTGATGCATCCGGTGGGACTCGGCATATCACCTGGGAGTGGGCCGGGACACCTTGGGCTGTTCGGGTACGACCCTCTGAAATATCTTATCGGTAGAGGAGTCCTCGAGGCGGTCGGTATAGGGTTAACCTTGACGGATCAGGACGTGGCGGCGCGCGGTAATTTCTGCACTGTAGACCAGGATGGAGTTATCACCGATCGCCGGGCCGGGAGAATCAGCACGGAGGAGTGCGCCCGGATGGTCGGCCTCATAAAGGGAATTACTGTGCCGGGCATTGATCTTATAGTTAAGCCTGTTAGAGATTATCGTTTCGTCTTGATCCTTAGAGGGCCTGGACTCTCGCAGTCTCTCAACGAGACAGATCCTCAAAAGAAGGGTTTGAGGCCGCTTACCGTAGAGCCTGTAGAGAATTCCGGTGCTGCCCGGCGCACTGCCGATCTTGTCAATCAGTGGGTTGAAAAAGTCAGAGAACGCATCAAAGATCAGCACCCTGCCAACATGGTCACGCTACGGGGATGGTCTAGAGAACCGGGCCTGCCCAGTTTTGAGGACGTATTCAAACTCAACGCGGCGGCGCTGGCGATCTACCCGATGTACAAGGGGTTGGCGAGCCTTGTGGGAATGACCCTTATCCAAGGCTTGACCAACCTTGAGGGCCAACTTGAAGCTCTCCGCAACGTTTGGTATGCTCATGACTTTTTCTTCGTGCATTATAAATACACGGACAGTCGTGGTGAGGATGGAGACTTCGACGCGAAGGTAAAAGAGATTGAGAAGGTGGACAGCATCATACCCAGAATACTGGAGCAAAAGCCTGATGTGTTGGTAGTTACGGGGGATCACTCCACCCCGGCGGTATTAAAGTCGCATAGCTGGCATCCTGTGCCGCTCCTTTTTTGGGCCCCCGGTGTCACACGTTCGAATCCAGACGTCCGTGGCTTCGGCGAGAGCCAATGCCTCCGCGGGGCTTTAGGCCAATTTAACGGAAAGGACCTCATGAAACTGATCACAGCCTACGGAAGACGACAGGCTAAATACGGCGCATAGGAGGGGAGAATCGCGGGAAAAGGAGCCGGGCCCCATCAAAGTCCCCCTTTCGTAAAGGGGGATTTAGGGGGATTTCCAAAGGGTTACGCTAGAATCCCCCCTGCCCCCCTTTCTTAAAGGGGGGAGAATGTCGTTATATTACCCCCGATGCCCCAGACCTATCCCCCAAAAACTCCTAACAATAAGATGGCAGGTTCCGACGTTCACCCAATTCATCGCTTCGAACCCTGGCAGGTTTGGCCGGGCTCGTACGACAATCCCGCCCCCGACGAATTTTACCCTTCGCCCGGAAACTCCACTCTGGAGATTAGTCGCTCAACTCCCATCGCGTCTATGGGTTCCTGTTTTGCTCGCGAGATCAAGACCGTGTTGCTCCGAGAAGGTTTTTCATACATCGCCGAGGAATCCCGTCATCCCGCCTCTAAACATGCCAGCGCGGCCTGGGAGAGGCTTTATAACCTCTTTTCCATGCGGCAGATCTTCGAGTACACTTTTGAAGAGTGGACGCCGGCACTGAGGTGGTGGCAAGCTCCGCTCTCGGGAAAGATTCAGGACCCGTTTCGCAGAATCATACTCTATGAAAGCTACGAGGAGGCCGAAGCAGATTTCCAGCGCCATCGGATATGTTCCCGTAAGGCTCTGGAGAGCGCGGAGGTGCTCATTCTGACTCTAGGTTTGACGGAAATCTGGGAGGATGGATCGGATGGATCTGTTATCTGTCTCCCCTCAGGCCCCTACGTCAACGAAGGGGGAGACATGAGCCGCTATGCCTTCCGGGTGACCAGGTATGCGGAGAACCTCGAAAACCTGGAGCGCATTCATTCAATAATGGCCGTTCATAATCCAGCCTGTAAACTGATCGTCACGGTCTCTCCGGTGCATCTCTGGGCCACGTTTCGTAAAGATCTCGACGTGATTAGCGCGAGTTGCAACTCCAAATCCATTCTCCGGGCCGTAGCGGACGAGTTCTGCGCACGGCATGAGAATGCCTTCTATTTTCCTGCGTTTGAGATTGCCACCATCTATAGGCCGCTCATGGGGCAACCGATATTCACGGAGGGGCGGGAGAATTTTCACGTCAATCAGGACACGGTAGACTTTATCATGAAAACCTTTTTCGAGTTCTACACCCGAACCGATTGATCGTGCTCAGAGCGCGTGGACCCATGCGCTTCACGCAATGCTTAGTTGACAAGTACCGTGAGAGATTGCTAGAATTCGCTCGTTGGGGAGGGAAATCCCATCTGGAGGGATTTTCGTCCCAATGCCCGTTTCAGCGGAGACCTCCGTTTCCTGGCCCGGCTACATTTTCCCGGCCAAATCGCGTCTTAGGTTGCCGCTCTTTCTCCGCCTACCCCTTTTCATTATAATCGCCATCTTGCTGTCCTCGTGCACGATACTGTCGCACTCGCCACTCATTGCTCGAATGAGTGAAATACCGGTCTTAGAGGACAACCATCTGCTGATCAGTGAATCTTCCGGTCGGGTCCCTTACCAGCGGTGGAGGATACCCCCATGGGATGAACACCTGCGATATGTCTGGATGGTGGGTAATTACGATTTCAGGCGATTCGATCGAGTAGAGATAATCTTGTACTTCCACGGGATGCACTCCAAAGACTATTATGCAGCGTTTCGCAAGGAACTGGAATTGCTCGCCGAGAAGAGGCCCAACCGGCCGTTTCTCTTCGTGGGGTTTGTCGATACGCCCTACCCTCCTTCGGAAGCGCGGAGCAAAGATCGCTGGAAGTCGCTGGTACCGCAAAAGGGCGGAAGACCGGATCGCCTCTTTCGGACGGTGAATCAGGTATTCAAGGCTTTTCGGACCTCGTTTCCCCATGTCCGGAAAGAAAAGACCAATATCGTATTGGCGGGCTTTTCCGGAGGTGGCCGCGTCCTTAACTCCATCGGCAACTGGCTGGCGCACAGTGAAAAAAATGACCCGTACGCCGAGGTCTTCCGCGGTAGGCTGAGTAAAATAGTATATTTCGATTGCTGGTTTGAGAAAGATGTCGTGGATACTGTTCCTACTCTGCTGGCAGATAACCCGGGCATGAAAATCGTAGGGACGGTTCACATGAAGAAACCGCTGGAACATGCCATACTCCTGGCCGGGAAATACAAGATGAAAGCCGATAAGAAGAAGAATGAATTGGTGGGACTGGGGGGGCGATTCGTGATTTTTCGTGATGAATCCCACTGGAGCGCGATGATAGCCAGGCTGAAAGAGGCACTCTGAGAAGGCAGGCGTTCCACGAAACATGCGCCCTTGCCCGCCTGTGATTATGCAATTAATACAATATGTTAACTTCTAAGCGTCCTTGACCCGGGTACTGCGGTGTGCTATAACGCCGGACAACAAGAGTTCCTGCGGAGGCTCATTCATGCCCTCACCATCGCTGCAAGACCTCGACGAGAAATATGACAGGACCGTAGAATTTCTGTGCAGCATGGAAAGGTTCGGCATACTCCTGGGGCTGGACAACATCAGCGTACTCCTGGAAAGACTGGGGAATCCTCAGAAGAAATTCTCGGCGGTGCACGTGGCTGGCAGCAACGGGAAGGGCTCTACATCTTCGCTGATTTACGAGGTCCTTCGAGAGGCCGGGCTGAGGGCCGCACTTTACACTTCGCCGCACTTGAACGACTTTCGAGAGCGGATCAAATTGAATGGGGCGATGGTCTCCAAAGAAGCCCTGATAGCCTCCACCGAGAAGATTCGTTCTTTGTACGACCCTAGCCGGACCACGTTTTTTGAGTTCACCACTGCGGTGGCGTTTGACTGCATGGCCCAGGCGGCTCCGGACATGGCCGTCATAGAGGTCGGTCTTGGCGGACGTCTGGACGCCACCAATACCGTCTCCCCGTGCGTTACGGTAATCACCGATATATCACGTGAACACGAGGACTACCTCGGTGTAGGCATACGTGCCATTGCAACCGAAAAGGCCGGGATCATCAAGAGAGGGGTGCCACTCATAACAGGAGCTGCCCGACGAGAAGCAAGATCAATCATCCTGGAAACCGCTCAAGGTCTTGAGGCGCCTGTAAAGGAATTGGGCCGTTCCTTCGTGGGAATCAAGACAGGACCCGGCCGTTTTACTTACAGATCAGATTCGCTCACCCTGGAAGATCTCTCACTTTCCATGCCCGGAAGTCACCAGATTAAGAACGCGGCCCTGGCAGTAGCGGTAGTAGAGGAATTGAGGACCCAGGGTCACCGGATTTCTGATAACGCTGTTCGTGACGGTATCCGAAAGACTCGATTTCCCGGACGATTCGAGGTTCTGCGGCGAGAGCCTGATGTAATTATCGACGGTGCCCACACCCCCGAAGGAATGAGGCTGCTCAAGAGCACGTTAAGGCAGCTCTACCCTGGAATCAAACATTACATGCTCCTGGGAATGCTGCGGGACAAAAATTATGAAGCACTGATCAAAATTATCGCTCCAATCGCTCGGGAAGTGGTCTGTGTCCCGCCTCAGGGAAATAGGGCGCTGGATCCGGAAGAGCTGGCTGAACAGGTCCGTGCTTGCGGCGTGCCCGCGGGCACATCTGAGGACATTACCAAAGGCTTTCAACTGCTTCTGGAAAAAGCTTCTAAAAAGGACGTCATCGTTGCCGCCGGATCGCTTTACATGATCGGTCCGGTTAGGCGGGCCTGCGGAATCGGAGACGACTGAAAGTGTTTCTTCCCCATAATTGCTCCCCGGGACCCTCGGCTCGATTACGCGCTCTGTTTGTCCTGGTACTGCCGGCAGTGTTATGGGCATCATTTGTGTCTGCTCAAGAAGCCGCTCCCAAGCGCACCAACGCGACCGATAGCACTCAGCAGTCAACCATTCTCCCCACAGATGTTCCTATTCAGGTGTCGGCCGAGAGGCTGTCGTTCAACTACGAGACAAACACCTATACTGCCCAGGGCAATGTCACACTGAGCCAAGGTAACATGCGATTGCGGGCTGATAGCATTACCTACCAAGGCACCACCGGCGAACTGTCCGCGACGGGCAAAGTGATCGTCCGAATGGGGGGCGACCTGATCGAAGCGGAAAAGATCACTATCAAGCTCGCAGGAGCAACCGGCGTCCTGTACAATGGAAAACTGCTCCTGACCAAGCACAACGTGTACCTGGAAGGGAAAAAACTAGAGAAAACAGGCGAGTCCACATACGTTGTGGAAGAAGGGAGCTTCACCACCTGCAACGGAGCCACTCCGGATTGGAGGATCACCGGCAAGAACCTGGACGTGACACTCGAGGGTTACGGCACCCTCAAGCATGGGTTCTTTTACATCAAAGACATACCGGTTTTTTACCTTCCCTGGCTGATGTACCCTGCCAAACGCAAGCGCCAGAGCGGTTTCCTGATGCCTACTGTCGCCAACAGCAGCGTTAGAGGCTTCGACATGCGTTTTCCGTTCTTTCTAGATATCTCGTCCAGCACAGACGCTACGATTGTCCCACGAATCTGCACCAATAGGGCTGCACAGGCTTCGCTGGAGTTCCGATACTTTCCGTACGAAGACTTTGAGGGGCGCTTTTACGGTGAGTATACGTACGATTGGAAATACGGGCCGGAAACAAACCCTAGGAGCCACCGTTTCTACGTGACCTGGCGGCACGACCAGGAATTCACCCGCGAGATCAAACTCAAAGCCAACGGAAACTGGGTTTCGGACAGGGATTACTTCGAATTCTGGGGAGGCCGATTCGACAGGCGCCTGAGAGTGAGGTATCTTGAGTCAAACCTTGTCCTGTACAAGCAGTTGAACAACTTCTTGTTCGAGGCAGAGGCCAGACACTTTGACAATCTCGACCTGCCCAACAATGCGGTCACTGTCCAGAACTTGCCTATCGTAACCGGCACAGTATTCAACCAGCAGATCCCGTATACTCCACTATATATAAGCTCTAATCTCGTTTACGATCATTTCTACGCGCCAAGCATGCAGCAGCAGTGGTTGGGAAGCCGCTTGCAGATGAATACGCGTCTTGGTCTACCTGTCGCGTTAGGGCGTTACCTCAAGCTAGAGCCGTCTATGACCTATTTTCCGAAGGCGTATGCCGCAGATTATTATGAGCATGAGAAAAGCGTAAACTCGGTGAACGCCCTGCGAACCGATCTTTACCAGGTGAATGCCGACGCGTTCACGGACCTGGACAGTGTATACCTTGGCTCATTCCTCGGGTTCCAGAGAGTGAAACATACAATTAGGCCTCGCTTTTCCTGGACCTATCGGCCTTTTTCCAGCCAACAGACCTATCCCTATTTTGATGAGACCGACAGGTTGGATCGTGCGAGTTTACTCACGGCAGAGATGCGCCAGACTTGGACTGGCCGCGTCGGTCCCGGCGAATATCTGGACTTTATAACGCTAAGCGTGACACAAGGGTACGATTTTACCGAGTCCAGGACGGTTCAAGATTTCTCGGGTGACAAGCCGCGGTTGTATCAATCCGGCTGGACCAATACAGCAGCCGAATTGACGCTGAGACCTCACTCTCTCATAGATCTTACAGCTCAAGCCGAATACGATCCGATCCTGAACAGGGCACGCAGATATAGCGTCAACTTGGGGCTCATGGATCATCGAGGTGACCTGGTGCGGGTGTTGCATCAGTTTACTGAAGATGAACGGCAGGAGGACCTGAACCGCCAGACCAACGTGAGCCTGATGGTAAAGTTGACTTCGGACCTGGACTGTTTCTTTGAAAACCAGTACACGCACCAGTTTGACTTCTCATATTTCAC
>JBKQMK010000699.1:0-5308 GCA_052146735.1 Desulfomonilaceae bacterium
ATACGGCGGTCCGCTTTCACTGTGTGGGATGATTTCAGTGAGTGTCAATAACCTCACGTGAATTCTGCAAGAATTCTGGGTACAACCGTCTTGGCGTATTCCGAAGAGCTTTGAGCTATATAGTCATGAATCGCCCAGAGCTGTTCCAGCGCGTTGTCAGTCCATTCGACCTTCACTTGTTGAGCCCGAACTTTGCACGGACCCCTTCAACACTGGTAGCTCGGCCGACTTTACTGTCGGCAAGACCTTTCTCTATAGACTGACGCACATAAATCTCATGCATCAGGTCGTCCCAGGTAAAGTCGTCCGGCAGTTGATCCACTAAGCGGCGGCCTCTTCTTTTATGCCGGTCGTGTCCATTACCCACTCCTTTTAGCAATAACCGAAATCAGTTACCATATTAAAATACTTTAGACGGAAGAAAAGGGGACATTCTTCTTTTCTATTGCGGTCTTGCGTGCCACCGTGCGCCCGGCCCGCAGTGAGAGCCAGCGGTAGGATACCATGGCCCACATCGGTTTTGCATTCACGTATCGACCGGGGACAAGCACAAATGCGCCCCAAAAGTAGAATGTCCCTTTCTTCTTCTGAGTTCACGTTCACTTCGCTTCAGCCGACATGTCCACAATCGTCTGCTTACTGCCCATCGTGCTAATTTTTTTCACCTCTTTGGCGTTAAGATCGAATTTCCGTAGGTCTATCATCCTGATGGTCTGATCGTCGTAGGTTTTGTAATAATAACGAAGGCTTTGCGGGTCGCGCGCTACGGTAAACTGTGTGTAGTCGGAATGAATAATCCCCTTCTCCACCGTGCGCGCGACACCCACCGGTATGTCGAAATTATTGAGGATGTGAAAGACCTGTAGGATGCCTCGGTCCGCGTTCGGTGAGGGGATGGCCGCAGCGCTGAAAACAGACGCGCGAACAAATCGGGAAGGTGGAGTAAAGTCACCTGGAAGCCCCAGCATGCCTGCCCCTTGTCCAAGCGCCTGCAATTTGACTCCGTCTATCTCCACCGGAGGCACGTTGCGAGGATTGAGGGCAATGTAATTGCGCAAGTTCGTGATGTGCCAATCAAAGTCAGGCGAGTTTGTCAGGACACCGATACGATTGTCGTGAACCTTGAGCTTCCCATCCACTGGTTCGATTACGATACTCGCTCCGGTATTATCATAAACTACATAGTGAAAAGGCGGAGCTTCCGGCCCCCAACCTTCCAGGACAGTCGGTGCGATGACGCCCTCACCGTTTTGGATGGCGCTGCGCACTTCGCCGACTGTCGCAAACTGCGTCAGTATCCAGTTCGGAAAGTCGATCGGTGACAGTGCTTTCGAGCGATTGTCGTTCGTGATCTCTGCATACTTGGCGAAAGTCGGAAAATAAAATGATCCGATCGCCAGACTCTTTTCGTTCATGCCGTCGCAAATTGCTACGTCGTTAAACGTGATCGCGCCTACGGCAGCATATTTCGACTTGTATTTCATTCCCGATCCGCCCGGCGCTTTGCCGACAAACTCATAGCCTCGCGGAACAATTGCGATCATTGTGTCGACAACTATGCCGAACTCCAGCGTGCGGCCATTGACGATAGTACCGTCCGAATTTCGCAGCATTATGCCGGTACAGGCCTGTGCGAATGGCTGAGGCAACAAAAGGGACAATAAACCGAGTGAAAGAATTACTACCGTGAAGTACTTCGCTGCTTTTGCACACATGGCAGGACCCCCCTTAGGTTGGAATTATAAGGCTCGGTCACCCTTTTGGAGTTTTTCGGAATGCGCACCGGTCACTCGATGGCTCCTTAGACTCAAGATGGTGGCGTCGCGGTTGCCGACAAGCGGCCACTGAGGCACAGCAGCCCTTGTCATGCGGAACAATTGGATTCTTCTCGCCTTTTCTGAGGTTACGTCCCCGCACTCTGAAAGTCAATTATGAATTTGCCCCTGGTTCCGGATACACCATACTTCACGTGTTCCATCCCAGGTTACGGGTTTTTCGTATGCTTCAATGAACGACTCGATGTTTGCCGCAATCCTGGCCTCACCAAGCGCCTCAGCCATACCTTCAGGCAAATGCGCGATGACCTCTTCCCGAAGCACAATGAATCTGTCTATGCCAGGCTCGAAAAGGACGAAGTTTCCAAGTTTCATGACCTGAAAAATACACTGGAACAATCGTTTGTCGCCACAAGGCCGACTTACCATCAAGTTGTCAATACTCGGATTAGTGGTGTCGAAAAAGATTGTGCAGGAATCAGTTTCTGTGAATTGGAGTCGAATTAAAGCATCCTCTCTATACGTTATGAACTGAGAGAAGCACGCCAGCACCTTACTCGTCGTAATGTTCTGTGATCCGCCTTGGATATGTGACTGAAGGAAGATTGCATGGCCCATTTTTGTAAACCTTGCTCCAAACCTCACTTCCTTGCACCGTACCACAGCTCGCCGATTCCGATGGTAGGAACAAAGACGTCTTAGGCAGCCGCCAAATTCGCCTTGACATCTATTTCGTCAGCAAAGAGGGCAACAATGATATTCGTATCCAGCAGGTATCTACCACTCATTGGCATCCACCTGTTCACAACCTCGCTCGATTGCCTCGCTCATCAACCTTATATCGTCCCGTGGTATGGCACCGGCAAAGCGGAGTAGTTGTCGGCCAGGTGCACCGCGAGGAGTAGACTCAGCCAAGGCACGCGTGAACTCCAGTACCCGCCGCTGTAACTCTTGAGGCAGGGCTTTAAGTTGCTCAATCACTTTTTCTACAATTGGCGTATCCATAGTGTGGACCTCCTCTTATCCAATCTTACATCAAGATCAACTGTTTTGCTTGCAGTTCCGCGTACGCCGTATTCAATTGCGCCCACCCGCCCTTCTTCTTCAGCCCCGGCTTTTTTCTTAGGACCACCCAGCCAAGCGTTTTCTCAACGTGGCCGATGAACTCGTCGGTAGCAAGCAGAAGAAAGTCTGCTGCCGAATTGATTTTATGAATGATGTGATGAGGATGGCCGGCAGGGACGCAGCGTGCAACGTGTCTCATACTTCAACTCGACGCCTAACGGCATTTTCAGCTAACCATTAAGGGCGTTGCACCCGAAATTCCAAAGCTCTCATGACTGATTTCCGATGAAACACTTCTGTTCATCAACTGATCCCCTTCAGGAGCTCAGTCTTAGCACATTCCGCAACTACACTCATTGCCTTTTCTAAAGCCTCTGACAGCCCTTCGTCGAGTCGCGCTTCGATGGTTGGCACTGTCCCGTCTGATTCCATAATTTCAATCAATCTTGAATCCGCTGTCTGAACTTTTCTTATCAGTTCGTGGAGTTCGTCACGAATCTGTTCGAGTTGGGTCCGCGATATCCCAGGTGAATAGCCTGCAACCATTGTGAGCCAGGGAACGGCCAATTTTAGAGATGCTATACGATCATTAAAATGTCTGTCGCCTATATAGCGCTGTCCGTCAAGCCCCTCATATGTGAAAATTCGTGACTCATATGGGCATTTCAGACACTCAAAATAGGCTGTTTCTTTCTTATCCTTGAGCCATTGCTCTTTTTTCCAGTTCAGATTCCTGGCATTATAGATACTGGTCAATAGCCCAATCAGGACAGCTACCAAAGAACTGGCTAACACCCCAATCAGTGCGTAATACGCGACGGCTTCTGTACCAGTCATTTGACCTCTGCTTTGCCGGATAGGCTTACCTGGAATTCCGGCCACGCGATACACAATTGCGCCCGCTCTTCTTTGGCGGCGTTTTTTTTCTTAGGGGCACCAGGCCAAGCGTTTCTCAAGAAAAACGATGAACTTGTCCGTCTCAAGTAGAAGAAGGTCTGCCACCGCCGATTGCACATTTGTGTGACATGATGAGGGGCGCCCGCGGCAAGCACCCGTGCAGTCTGTGCAATACGTCACAGCGAAATCTGAAGGCATTTTGGATCAAGAACGGAATATGGTTTGCTAAATAGGTCAGGAATCCACACCGGCTTGCGTCTGAGTGGATCACAGGCGGCCGGTGAAGCTGACTTTCCTGTGCAATTGCTCCCTATAACCGGCCGCTTCCACCGCAACGAGGACAAACATCGCCCGCAGCTCCCAGTGTTTTCGCTTCAGTAATTAGCTGTACTGACTCTTGCAGAATCTCCTGGGCCCTTGAGGACTCTGTCATAGAGTAGGCTTTATTCACACGCCAACGTGTTCAAGGTAAGACTTTAATGAAACTGCACTTAATTTGTTGAACCTCCTATGGCACGATGCTGACTTTACTTAATGGCATGCCCGAGACTAGTTAGTCCACTGCGTTGTCCTCGCCACACCGGCACCATCAAGGGAAGCCGTTCTCGACTGCTGGACACTGCATCCGTATGGTGAAGCCTCTTAGCGGCCATGCCTTTGCCGGCAAGCCGCCATTTTGTTGGCCCTGTTCGCCATCCGGGAGCCGGAGTCGCAAGACGATGTGAAATTAGGCGCGGTGTCCACTAGTTTCGAGGATCACAGCGAATCCGACACCTATCGTACGCATCCATCAGTCATCTTTGATAGCAGCCACTGAGACTGTATCTTTAATATCCTGGACAACCCAAACCCCTATTCCTTCGGGTTCAATGCGGGTCACAAAGTAACCGCGAATTATCTTAGTCTCTCCGAGCCCCCAGGGACTCCTCGCCCTTAGTTCTTCAACTGTCAAATCATGTTCCAATCTATTCACGATCCTTTTCTCCGTTTCTTTTCTCCTTGGGTCCCCTTATCTTGCGATTGAGTCCATCGTATGCGTCTGCACCACAGAAGTTCCGTATCGACCAACCAGGTTTCGCGGAATTCGGGGTACACCATACCCCATTCCTTGCCCTCTGGGGACTGTTGGTCCGGACGATACGTTTCATTTTTCCCTGGGGCGCTTCGGACCCCTTGAATTCCTCTGCGACAAAAAACGGGGAAGCCGGGTATTCCCAGCTTCCCCGCCCTTTTCATTGTCATATTTTGGCGTCCCCAAGGTGATTTGATACCCTGTCGCCTGCGTAAAAGAAAAAACCGACAACTCTATATAGCCTGCACCAAAAACCTTGTCAATCGGTAATTATTTCTGCGGCAATTCTGCCAGACGCTGCTTGTCCGCGGCACAACGAGACCCGGTCCGTACCAGGGCCCGGGATACCGCGGGCAGAGCTTGCACATTTCAAGACCTGATAATCATAAAAAGGCACCTCTGAGTCGGGAATGTGCTATCCCCGACCTGCCATTAACCAAAGGAGGTGCCCAATGGAAGTATATGCGGCGATTGATCTTCATGCAAGCAACAGTTTTCT
>JBKQMK010000700.1:0-8788 GCA_052146735.1 Desulfomonilaceae bacterium
TGGTTCGGAAACTTTCGACGCATAGTCGTCCGATACGAGCACCAGGTCTGTATGTACGAGGCTTTCATCCAGATAGCCTGTATCATGATTGTCATAAAACGTTTATGAGGTTTTGCAACCAGCTCTAATCAGTGCTCGCCCACAAGACGTGAATAACCGTACCACACCCGATCAACCACGGGAAAAACTATCAGCGCAGCCATCGCTGCAACCACTGATTTCAGCAAGATCCAGTGAGAGACGCTCCAACCCAATTCAAACGGGCCCGATAACCATCGCACGAAGATCACGATTCCTCCTGCTGCCAGGGTTGATCCAAAGACGGTTACAACCTTGCCGGATAGGACGTCTATCCGGAAGGTAGAGTGCAAAAAGCCACAAGTGACGAAAAGCAGACAATAGATAATGGCAAACAGTCCCGTGGGCGAACCGGAAAGCTGATCAATGGCCACTCCAGTTGCAAATGCGAAGCCCGCACCTATGGCGAACGTCATTCTAAGGCTCACCCAAAGAACAAGAATCAAAATAAGATCCGGCTTGTAAGCTGCTGGGATCAGAAATCCCCAAGAGGTTGTCTGCAACACGAGGCCCGCCATTCCGATGACGATTACAAATAGGACATCTCTCAACGCTTGTCCTCCAAGCCAGGACGGATGTCGAATCCTCCTCGCTGGCCCAGGACCACCACGACCTCCTCTATCTCGGAAAAATCGACCACTGGGGCTACTCGTGCCTCCAGAAAAAGCCCCTGAGTCCCTTTATCAACCGTCTCCACCTTACCGATGGGTAGGCCGCGAGGAAAGATCCCGTCCAGTCCCGAAGTGACCACCTCGTCACCCGACTTGATCCCTGACTTCAGGTTTATGTATCTCAAGATACACCCCCGTTCCAAGGATCCGCTCAGGATACCTCGGTCTCGCGTGCGGGCCACACGGCAGTCCACGGAATGATTCGGGTCAGTCAACAAAATTATCCGAGACATGGCAGACGAGCTGTTCACCACTCGGCCCACCACACCCTCAGCCACGGTGACAGGCATGTCCGGACGTACTCCTTCATCTAGTCCCCTGTTGATAAACAGGGTCCGATACCATCCCGCGGCGTCTTCGCCGACCACTTGGGCTACTACGGACGGAAATTCATAGCCGGCCCGAAGGTCCAACAATTTCTTGAGCCGACGATTCTCACTCTCCTGGTCTAAGAGGGCCGCCTTGTCGCGCCTCAATTTGCGAATTTCCTTTCTAAGGGCCTCATTTTGCTCCCGCACACCGATCAGCCATACATAGGACTGCCAAACATGCTTTGCTTGCGCGTGTGCCGACGAAACCCCCTGCAGTAAAGGTCCCAGCACGGTATAGAGGCCTCTACTCAACAGACCGCCTTCAGGTTTTTTCGGATAAGAAAACAGGATAAGAAGACCGCCCCCTATGAGGATCAAGATTATGGCAATGTCGCGAACGGATCGGGGCATAACGGATCGAATTCAATCCCGTGAATAAGGATGGGGCTGAAAATCGAGCAGGTGTCGATTTTTGGGAAATCTAAATTGGTCGGCAAATCTGATCAATCTCACCTTCCCGTGAGCCTTGTCCTGGAAGATTCTGCTCTCAAGGCCGTGTACAGGAGAGTTTTGCCTGCAAAACAAGATTACCTGACTAAGACCTCTTTGAGAAGGTCGAAATGCTCGAATACCAGGCCCGAGCCCACGACGACTGTAGAGAGCGGATCATCAGCAACGATGACGGGTAAGCCGGTCTCACGGCGGATTAGTTCGTCTAGATTCTTCAGAAGGGACCCTCCACCCGTGAGGACAATACCGTTATCTACTATGTCGGCTGCCAGTTCCGGTGGCGTCTGTTCTAAAGCAGTTTTTATGGTCTCAATGATAGCACGGACCGGTTCCGCAATTGCTTCGACCACTTCACCGGAGCGCAGGCCAATTATCTTGGGAATGCCGGCAATAAGGTCCCGGCCTTTGACCTCTATGATCTCTTCGTCTTCCTCGCTTCCGTGACAGGCGGCTCCGATCATCATCTTTATCATTTCCGAGGTCCTCTCACCAATGAGAAGGCTGTACTTCTGCTTGACGTACCGTATAATGGCATTGTCGATCTTGTCTCCCGCCACTCTCAATGACTTCGAATAAACAATGTCCGACATGGAGATGACTGCTACTTCTGTTGTTCCTCCCCCTATGTCGACAATCATGCTGCTTGTAGGCTCAGTGATAGGCAGATTAGCGCCTATGGCTGCTGCGATGGGCTCCTCGACCAGATAAACTTCCCGCGCCCCGGCGCTCTTTGCAGCTTCGCGGACGGCTCGCATCTCGACTTGGGTGATCCCCGAGGGTATACAGACGACGATCCTGGGCTTCACCAGATGACGACGGCGATGGATCTTGAAGATAAAGTGTTTCAGCATCGCTTCGGTAACTTCAAAATCCGCGATAACGCCGTCCTTCATGGGACGTATGGCCCTGATGTTGTCCGGCGTTCGCCCCAGCATCTTTTTCGCGTCTGTTCCGACAGCAACAATTCTGGGGCCGCGCCTCAAGTCAGTTTTTACGGCCACCACGGACGGTTCGGAGAGGATAACGCCCCTGCCCCGCACGTACACCAGCGTATTGGCCGTTCCAAGATCTATGGCCATATCGTTGGAAAAAAAACCTGTGAGCGCGTCAAACAGCATGGGGTATTTTTCCGGGAATCACTGTCTTAATACCAAGAAAATTTTGCGAAATCTAACAGAAGGCAGTGAGATGATCAAGCGTTCATTATTCCCTGCCGCGGCTCATTGACAAGAAAACTCGGTACTCTTATCATCCGCACGATCCCTTGGTCATCGGAAAGGAGATGCCCGTGCTTGATCTGATGAGAAAACATGCTCGCGCCTGGTTCATCAAAGTAGCCCTTGGCGCCATCATAGTTACATTTGTCTTTATTTACGGCTGGTCCGGACCTGGAGAAAAGTCGGGCAACCATGTTGCAGAGGTCAACGGCACTGTCATCACTTCCGATCACTTTTACAAGGTCTACGATAGCGAGCTGGAAAAGATCAGGCTCAGATTCAAAGGAGCACTCCCCGCTGACCTTCTCGAGAAACTCAATTTGAAAAAGAGTGTGGTCCAGGGCCTCGTAAACCAGGTACTTCTTCTCCAAGAGGCCGGCCGCCTCGGGCTTATGGTAACAGACGAGGACGTGGTTCGAGACGTCAGGTCCAATCCTTCTTTTCAGAGAGAGGGGGTCTTCGATCTCGGCCTATACAGAGCCTATCTGAGTAACATCAAGCTCACCCCCTCGGCCTACGAAACCCTCCGCAAGCAAGAACTGCTTGAACAACAGGTGGTTCGTCTGCTGACCGATGCGGTGAAGACGGATCCTGAGGAAATAAAGCGACTATGGCACTTTCAAAATGACAAGCTTGTCTTATCCGTCCTTCTTATCAAGGCTGATGCAACAAGTGAAAAGGTGTCGCCGGATCCTAAAGACCTGGAGGCTTTTTTTAAGGAGCACGAAGCAAATTACGAGGTTCCTCCTTCCCTGAAGCTCCAGTATGTGGCCTTCTCGTGGCATGATCTTGAGAAGACCCTGTCAGTTTCAGACGAGGAAGCCCTGACCTACTTTCAGAACCATCCCAAAGAATTCACGCAGCCTGAGCAAATTCGGGCCAGGCACATCCTGCTAAGAATTCCTAATAACGCCGACAAGGAAACGCGCGAGGAGATCCACAAGAAGACCGAGGAGATTTTGTCCAGAATCAAAGCTGGAGAAGACTTCGCGAAAACAGCCAAAAACGAGTCCCAGGATGAGGCCACCGCTGATAAAGGCGGTGATCTGGGTTTCTTTTCCCGTGGCAGCCTGAATCCTGCACTGGAAGCTGCCGCATTCAAACTGGACGTGGGGATGGTCTCAGAGCCTATTCTTACTCCTCAGGGTTACGACCTGATAAAAGTGGAGGAGAAGAAAACCGAGACCGAGCCGGATTTCGCAAGCGTCAAGGATAAGATCGTCGCGAAGCTTCTTGAGGAAAAGGCTCGCAAGAAGGTGGACGCCATCTCACAGGATTTCTATGAACAGGTCTATCGCAGAGAGGACCTCCAAGGCCCCGCAAAACAGTTCGGACTTCAGGTGAAACAAGCGGAGTCTGTGACCAAAGCTGGAAGCATCCCCGATTTGGGCCATGATCCAAAGATAATGGATGAAGCCTTTCAATTGAAGAAAGACGACATCTCGAAGCTATTGAAAATCGGGGACAATTACGTAGTCATGAAGCTCTTGGAAAAGTCCAAGGAACGCTTGCCCGCACTGGACGAGGTTCGCAGCATTGTTGAGAAAGATTATCTGAAGCAACAGGCCATGCTGACCGCGCGCAAAAAGGCGGAAGAAGTCATCGAGGAATTGAAAAAAAATCCGGGCGACGCCGAAGCAGCGGCAAAGAAATTCGGAGTAACCTGGGAAAAAATTGATCCCGTATCGCGGACCGCAGGGTTCACCCCGAAATTGGGGAGTTCGCCGGAAGTAAGCGAGATGCTGACAACGTTGTCCATGGCTGCGCCTATCTTTCCAACCCCTATTTCGGCCCCCGAGGGGGCTGCGGTGGTCCGGCTTGTTGGCTTGGAACAGGCAAGTGACGAGCAGTACGCCAAGGAAGGTGATGCCTTCGAACGATGGGTAATTGAAGTTCGGAAGACGGAATTTCTTAAGGGGTGGCTACGTCTTTTCGAAGAAAAATCCAAAATTACCATCAATGATAAGATGCTCTAGGTCCTGGGCAGTCAGAAGCTTTGAACGTTGCCTGTTTCCTGTACGCTTGCAACTAATTAAGCCCCACCCAAATGGCAGTGTTCGCGTCAGCTGGATTTTTGATTGCGATGACCGCGAGACCGTAGTTGTTACCCGGGTCCTCGAAATCCATACTCTGAACCTTATCGTACCAGATTGGTTCCCGTCCTTGGTATTCCACGTCCACACCTTCTACCAGCATGTCTTGGAGAATTATGATTGCCCTGAACGATGGATGGGCGAGACCTTGCGCAAGGCTGCCGCAACGGCCCCTTTGGGAACAGCCGGCTTGAGGCGCACGAAACCGTCCCATAGCTCTTGCCAAAGGATCACGTTATGACAGGTCTTTTGCTTGGTCGCTGCTTCGCCAGGATGGCTGTCAAGACCATGAATGACGACGTAACCCTGACTTTCAAGCCACTCTAAGGCGGCCTCTTCCACAATTCTCTAGGTGAAGCTAGCGCTGGCTCCCTCTTTTTGCCTTAGAAACGTATCCCTAGAAGACACCCTTCGGGGCTCTCGTCAGTAAGTCTCAGTCTGATGTGCTTTCTCAGATCGAACTCTTTGGAAAATTCCGCCCACGGAACATAATCGCTGTTAAGGGTGCAAATATATTGAAAATTATGTCGATGGGACTCTGCTGCAGCAATCTCCAGTGCAAGCGCTCTCTGCCGCTCATCCACGCCATCATAGATAATGCTGTCATGGACACACATTTTGGGAGATGGTCTTCGCTGCGCCCACAAGCGTGCAAGCATCAGGTCGTAGCAAAACACCTTCATATTGCTGATGCCAGAACTTCCCGATCGTTCGATCTCCACATCGAATCGCAAGCCCGTAGGTCTTACGTCGATAACAAGCTTGCCCGGCGCATTGTAGAGACGCTCTGAGTATTCATTGAAAAGTGAAATGGCGCGCTCGCGAATTATGCCTCGCTCTTCATAGTCTCGTCGCGCCTTCTTTTGAAGCTCCTCTTTGGCAATCTTGACGTCGCTGAGGCTGCTCTCAAAGGTTTTGAGATTTTCAATCATAGTGGAAATTGAGTTAAGCCTGTTAATTGTGTCCATGTGACGCGTTTGCAGGAGCATATGTTCCTCAAGCGCTCCGTGCGTACGCAAGACCTCCATAACAAGTGCGCGCTTGTCCGTCTTTCTTCGAACGAGACGGTCCCGTTTGACGATTTCACGCTTGAGCCTGTCAATCTCAGAAGCAAGAAAAGCGCGACGATTTTCGACAATGGATTTGTGAAATTCCCGCACTTCCTCAAGGCGCCGCAAAGCCACACCAGGCAAGGAAATGCCCGCTTCCTGATAGAGTCGTTCAACAGACTCATCTACCGGCGGTCGTTCTTCTTTAAGGTTCTTTTCATAGAGATCCACCAGCCTCCTGTCCATTGTGTTGGCATCGACTAACTCATGGATCGCTTTTGTAAGTGCATTGGCTTCCGTCTGTACCTTTTCATATTGCGGAAGGACCTTGAAAGACTTAAGTGCGGACGCTTCATGTTCAGACTCAGCCTTTAGCCTGATTTTTTGAGCTTCCAGGTCGCCTAACGACCCAATGAACTCCTTGACGACTCCCGTCTTGGCTGCATTCCTAAAATCTTGCAGCCCTTTTTCGCGATCTTTCAGATCCTGAAGATCTGAGGCGTCCTCCCACGACAATCCAAGGAGAAACGCATTGTTGACTTGCTTATCCCATTCCATCTGCTTTCGATAGTGTTCAAAAGGCGTGGAGAAGGCATCTTTGCCGCGTCGGATGCAATAAGAGATGAGGCTGTGGAAGGTCGGCTGGTACTTCCTTTCTCTGTCCCTAAGCGTGAGACCTAACAGGAGATGGCCCAACAAAATGTTCCATTCTTTGATGCCGTAGGTTAGCCGTCCCTTTTGTGCCTCTCCATGAATCGGCCATGAGGACGTATCTCCGTCAACGGTCACAACACTAGGACGATCTACAGCTCTAGTAATGGTAACGTCTTCATCTCCTAATTGCAGGACGAGAGAAAACTCCCAACCCTTCAGAGGTTCAACAAGAAGACCTTTGCCGTAAGAAGCCTTCGCACCGAGACAGAAATGGATGATCTCAATGAGAAGCGACTTTCCTAGTCCGTTGCGGGAGTCCTTCTTGGTGGATTCCTTTGTGCGATCCGCCCAAACGACGTTGAACCCTGGCTTGAACTCGACCGACTTGAAAGAGGACTTATTAGCTAGGACTTTTTTGATCACGTATACAACCTCGAGACTAGACCATCCTTTAACTCCACAGCACGGATGGAAAAGAGAAAATCAAGGGCGAGAACGAACCTCCAGTAGACACCGACCTCTGGTTCAACCCGCACCCGCTCCCACAGCCCGGTCACCGTTTGTGGCGAGTCAAGCTTCCTCAGAATAGCTGCGCCCGCACCCAGGAGAGAGTACTGGGCCGAAATGTGTTTGGTGGGCAAGATCATTTCTCAAACACCTCACAACATTCAAACAGATAGATCAACACGGCAAGTCCAGCGGAGCGCTCCGACTGGTCCTTCATTCCTTGCTGGGCAAACTTGCACATCAAGTCAAACAGCACGTCACCCTTGTGACCGCCCTTACGAAGACGGTAGTACTGCTCAAGGAAGCCGGCTTTGAGGCGCTCTGGAAAATCTGCATCGACGACAGATTCTCGCTCCACAAACGCGCGTACTTCTCCAACAACTCCCAGACCCATTCTAATGGTGACCTGCGAACATGATGACAACTCGTTTTTCCGGATTTTTTCATTTGGCGGGACAATAGAGAAGTCGTCAGATGGTTGTCCCGATGGGATTCGTGCAATCCAAGCCGTTGCCCGAGCCAATTCGGGGAAACCTACTTGTGCAAAGGCCACGTTCATAGCCTCGCGGACTTTAGATTCATGGTCCGCCTTTATCTTCAGCAGCCTGGCAACGGTGAAAGCCTTTTTCTGCCGATCGATCCGGGTGTGATGGTCCCCACATAGGTAGATAAGGTTGTTGTAATGATTCCTCTCTTCATCGGTCATAGTCGGATCATAACGGGAGGCGTCTGGGCGTTCACCAGCGATATGTGCTGCCTCGCCAGTGACGGCCGGCTCATCTCCAATCTCGCTGTCTACCGTAAGGGCAAGTTCGCAACCGGTAAATGCACATCGATCCCCGGAACGAAAAGCCAATAGAAGTTTGGTCGGATAAGATACGCTCATAACGTGGCCCCCACAAGGTTCCCCGCTTCCTTGATGCTAATTTTGGCCGATAATGGTTTCAGCAGCGCATCACGAATTGCGGCAACTGTTCGCGATTCCCCTTCATTCTGTTCCTAACGGAACCCCAACGACTTGACAAGCTTTACAAGGCCCTCCCTCATCTCAAATGGCCGCGCCAAAACCGGCCTGTCTCAATCCTTACAACGCTGCCGAGTTTTCAAGTCGTATAGCTTCTGGATAAGCCTTATTCCGATTTCTTGCACGGAGAATTTGTGGCAAAGTACTTTTTTCTCATCGTCGGCGACGGTTTGCGGCCCCATTGACTGTTTTGATGAACCACATGCCTCGCAGCGCACTGCACAATGGACCGCCGCACCCAGGCGCCTCGTTATACCGCGACGGACTGGTTCGGGAGTCTACAGACTGGGTTGGCAACCGCCATCAGGATACCCCCCCAGTGAGCATAGGCCACATCTTAACGCTAATTCTGTCAGTTGTGAACCCCTGTGTTCGGATGGACTGACGGCAGATAGTCTATAGCATTTCCTCAGTCTCACAGCGGAATCCTCCTACCCACGTCGCCGAATGGTGGTACTTTTCGTTGTGTTAGGTTCTGTACCCTCAAACCTGCTAATCTGAGAACGAACACGCTTTCCCCCGGGAGGTTGCGATGGGGTCCATGCCTGTCTTAGTTTGCGTGATCGGGCTACTTATTCTCTTGAACAGCTTGTTTGCCTGCCTGGAGATAGCGCTGGTCTCAGTCCCTCGCGCCAGGCTGAAAAGATTCGAAAACGAAAAGCTTCCTGGCGCAT
>JBKQMK010000701.1:0-34737 GCA_052146735.1 Desulfomonilaceae bacterium
GGTGCCGGCCGTGCCCGCTTTGGGCAACTTATAAAGGGAGTGCGGAGTTTTTGTATAGCGATAGCAATGTTCAAACAGACGGATCTGGAGCAAATGCCATGCCCTTGATTGTGCAAAAATACGGCGGAACGTCGGTAGGAGACGTGGACAGGATTGCCAACGTGGCACGGAGAATAGCCGCGCGGAAGGAACAAGGCGCCGACATAGTGGTAGTAGTATCAGCCATGGCCGGAGAGACAGACCGGCTTATAAGCCTTGCCAACAAAATAATCAAGACGCCGAACGAACGTGAACTCGATGTTCTAATTTCCACGGGCGAACAGGTAACAATTGCCCTCTTGGCGATCACTCTTGAGTCGATGGGATTTAAGGCGCGATCGTATTGCGGCTGGCAAATCCCTTTTGTCACAGACAATGCCTATGGTGCGGCTAGGATTGCAGAGGTAAGAAAAGAATCAATTATGACCGATCTTGCCGCAGGGAAAATTGTAATAGTGGCAGGTTTTCAGGGGGTAGACGGAAACGGAAACATTACGACACTGGGACGAGGCGGGTCTGACACCTCTGCAGTGGCTGTGGCCGCGGCTTTGAATGCCGATCTGTGTGAGATATATACCGACGTGGACGGCGTGTATACCACGGACCCGCGTATTACTAAGAAGGCTCGCAAGCTCAAGAAGGTAGCTTATGAAGAAATGCTCGAGATGGCCTCCCTGGGGGCCAAAGTTCTTTATATACGAGCAGTCGAATTTGCCATGCGCCACCGCGTTCCCCTGGTTGTCCGCTCCAGTTTCAACGACCGAGAAGGCACCCTGGTTACAGAGGAGAATTCTGAAATGGAAAGAGAGTCAGTCACAGCTGTCACTTGCAATATGAAGGAAGCGAAAATAACGATATCGGGAGTAGCGGACAAACCGGGTGTGGCATCCCGAATCTTTTCGGCGCTTGCAGAGGCGCATGTAGTCGTGGACATGATTATTCAGAATGCAAGTGCGGAAGGGATTACCGACATCTCCTTTACCGTCCTTGAAGCAGACCTTGCCAAAAGTTTAGAGATATGTGGCAGAATCAAGGGGGAGCTCGGCGCCAAGAATGTGAGCGGAACCGAAGACATTGCGAAGGTCTCTATAATCGGTCTTGGAATGCGTTCGTATTCCGGCGTGGCTTCCACCATGTTTTCAGCTCTCGCCAAAGAAGGTATAAATATAGAGATGATCTCGACCTCCGAGATCAAGATCTCGTGCGTGATCCAGAAAAAATACGCGGAACTTGCGGTTAGAATTCTCCATGACGTTTTCGAACTGGAAAAGGCTTCCTAGCAGGGGAATTGAAAAGATGGTCGCATAGGGGCCTGAAAAGTCGGGCGGATTCCGGTCCTCAGGAGTAGACAGTTGGAGATTATCGAACTTTACGACACGACCCTTAGAGACGGCGCGCAAACCTGGGGTATTACTTTTTCCCTGGAAGACAAGCTGAGGATTGTACAGAAATTGGATGATATTGGCATCGATCTTATCGAGGGGGGCTACCCAGGTTCGAATCCCAAAGATCGTCGCTTCTTCCGCCAGGCCAAAGACATTTCTTTTAAGCATGCGCAGATCGTAGCCTTTGGCAGCACGTGCAGATCCGAAACGTCACCGGAGAAAGATCCTCAAATCAGCGCCCTGGTGGAATCCGGCACTGAAGTGGTCACGATAGTGGGCAAGAGTTGGGACCTGCATGTGAGGGAAATCCTCGCTATCCCTCTGGAAAGAAATCTGGAGATGATAAGAGACTCACTCGCGTATCTTAGGTCTCACTTTGCCAGGGTCATTTTCGACGCGGAACACTTCTTTGACGGATTCAAAAAGAACCCCGAGTATGCCCTGCAAACTCTGCGGGCCGCCGAGGAGGGGAAAGCGGACATTCTGGTTTTGTGCGACACAAACGGCGGCACTCTCCCCGCCGAACTCGCGGCCGTCGTGAAACATGTCGGAGAACGGATTTCAACTCCTCTTGGTATCCATGCGCATAACGATTCCGATACGGCTGTCTCCAATACATTGATGGCGGTGGAAGCCGGCGCCGTCCATGTACAAGGGACGATCAACGGAATAGGCGAACGCTGCGGAAACGCCAACCTTATTTCGATTATCCCGGCTTTAGCGCTCAAGATGGGGCGAATAGAAGCTCGACCGGAGCGCTTGCGTCTCCTCAAGCGGGTCTCCGAATTCGTGGACGAGATGGCCAACCGAACCCCCGTAAAGTCACAGCCGTATGTCGGGGCATCGGCCTTCGCGCACAAGGGCGGTTTGCACACAAGCGCAGTAGTAAAGAACAAGAAGGCTTACGAACATATTGACCCCAGCGTTGTTGGCAACACCAGGATATTCCCAATGTCGGAGCAGGCAGGAAGGGCCGCACTCGTTCAGAAAGCCGCCCAATATGGCATCAGCCTCACACCGGAAGATCCGAGAGTATCGGAGATTTTGAGAACGATTAAAGATCTCGAGGCACAGGGGGCCCATTACGAAGTGGCTGACGGGTCTTTCGAGCTGCTCATGAAGCGGATGCTGGGCCTTCACAAAAAGTTTTTCAGCCTGCACGGGTTCCAGGTGAGCAACGTGAAAAGGCAGGGTGACACCAAGACCTATTCTGATGCCATCATACGAATCGTAGTAGGGGACAAAATGGAATTTTCAGCCGCGGAAGGCAATGGTCCGGTAAATGCCTTGGACGCGGCATTCCGCAAGGCTTTGCAAGCCTTTTATCCCAATGTGAGCCAGGTAAGGCTCACGGATTTCAAGGTGCGCGTGCTGGAAGGGACTTCCGGAACAGGAGCCACGGTGCGGGTCTTGATAGAATCCACAGATGGAGAACAGGTTTGGTGGACCGCCGGTTTCAACCCGAACATCATACAGGCGTCCTGGGATGCTCTTGTAGACAGTATCGACTATAAACTTCAAAAGGATTTGGTACAATAATACCGGAGCGGTTCTCAACGAGTGAACCCAACATATCTTCGAGGAAGGTTTTTTAGTAACCGTGGGCACCCCGCGTCCCGCGGGGCCGCTACCATGTCGTGGTGGGACCGGCGTCCATGCTGGCCATTATCTGCTCTCGTTACATGTGTGGAGGCGAACTGGTATAAGACGTGCCTGCTCTTGACGAAAATCGCTGCGGACTTAATCCACTTTACGGCCTCATAATTCTGGGGTTGGCGGCTATCCTACTGGAATTCCTGGCGTCGTGGGATGGTCTATCAACTCGTTCTCCGCGGGAGCTGGAAGTTGGCCGCGGAAACTGTATGTATCAGGCGTTTGAAAATGAGGAGTGCCTCGGTACCATATTTTTGGAACAACCGGACACTATTCCGCGGATACTTAAAATCATTGGGGTTACGCGGCCAGGAGAATGGGAGTGGCCTCAAGAGAAAATTCCGTGTAACAGGGCCATCAAGGTTGGCGGAAATCTCAGAGTAGCATCCATAGAAAAGATCAGTGGGACGCACCTCATCTCGGCAGGAAAACGCATCGATGTGAATTTGGCCGATGTGGAGGATCTCACCGCCGTACCGGGGATTGGCCCACGACTCGCGGAAAGGATTATTGGCCGGCGGAAAGAGCAAGGGAGATTCTCGGGGATAGAGGAACTAGCAAGAATCCAAGGGATCGGTAAGAAGAAACTGGCTGTTTGGGCCCCGTACATCGAAGCCGGCCCTTCAAGAGTCGCCGACAACGGGCTTCAGAACGTCCAGACCTCTGGGGGTCTCCTTGAGCCATCGAGCCTGATCCAAAAATAAAACATGCCAAGAGGCCTTCAGGTCCCGGAATGCGATGCCAGCTACGACAGCAATCGCCACCCACCAGCCGGGTCCCAACCCGTCGCCGCGGCCTGCCAAGATCAAGTACAGTGATGCAAATGCCGCCAAAGGAACCATAAAGACGAGTAGAAATGCATTTTTGGGCAGCTCACCGTTCGCTCCCAGATACCTCCCACCTTTTTGACGGTAATTTCCGGAAACCTTACGCCATATAGCCCAGTATGCCACGAGCCGGATGCTCAAATATAAAACCGCGGCTCCGACTGAAGACATCATCAAGAGGCTCAGGGAGGCCAATGGTCTGTCGGGGTCGGGCAGAAACAGTCGAAAACCCAGTAGCACGATCAATCCGATGGCGGCGCACGAGATGTTCATGCGCGAGCCGCTCAACAGGATTTCTCCTTCCAAAAAGAATGGAGGAGAGTCCAACGGCAGTCCGAGAGCCAGAGCACGGGCCCTCGATTTATTGCCTTTGGATCTGTGGCTCATTTTCGTGGGTGACATTCTTCTCCGATCAAAGGGTCTTCTTCTCTTTCGCCATTGCCGAGCATCTGACAACGCTTCACTTTAGCCGATTTGCCTTACCATATCAAATGGTTGATCCACGAGGCCTAATACTTCGATTGCCGGGGCAAATCCCTCTGAGTCCCTTTAGTAATGACGAGTGCGGAACGCACCTTCTCGCGAATTTCTACAAGGGGATTTGCGGCGTTATTGAACGGAGCAAAAAATGCCGCCACAACAAGGAGTTACCTTTTTCCAATGCGTAACTTAATGCCTGCTGGGAGACGGCAGAAATACCTTGCAAATCGTTCCTTCCCTAATATAGACTTCGATTAGGCTGCAAGGGGTCAAGTGCAGAATCGTCTGCAAACGGGTTGTGCCAGCAACACGGAGTGAGGGAGAATCAGTCTCGGTTATGGGGTATTCGACGGCTCCGAGTTTTCGGTGGACCATGCCCGGACACGTTCTTGTCGTCCACCAGTGGGCTTCGAATAGTCTTTAGGTTCAATCTGAATGTGTCTTGGAGTGAGGTGAATGCCGCGTTCTGCACGCGGCTCATCTGGTGTTTTGCGATTTATTTCAACACATATCAGCGAGGTGCATAATGGAAGAGACTAAGAAAGGGATGAGCGAAGACTGGCTTGCAGTCATAATCGGCTTTTTCATTTTTGCCCTGTCCCTGGGAGTGTTTGTTGGAGCAGATTTGCTGGGCTGGGGCATAAAGGCGAATGTTTGGACCAACCTATCGAAGTCCCTGGAACCTTTTGCCAAGCCTTACGCAGGGATCGGCGGAATAGGCGCCCTTGTCCTCACCTATGTGTTCCTGCTCGTTGTAATGTCCATCGGCGCCGTAGCCTTAAAGGCGAATATCGGGCGTTTTATCGTGGGGTTCACCGCAGTGTTCTGGATCAGCTACATCTGCTGGATCTTGGGCAGCTATGCCAATATTGCGGCAACCCCGGACAAGTTGAAGGCTTTTGGAATTTCATGGTCACTGAATCTGACCCAGGAGTCCGGATTTGTCATTGCCCTGATAGTCGGTTTGATCGTAGGCAATTTCTTCCCTGGTTTCGCCCAAGCTATTAATGAGGCAGTGAAGCCAGAGCTGTACATTAAGACCGCTATAGTTATTTTGGGAGGGGCTCTCGGCGCTACAGCGGCAGAACAACTTGGTCTGGCAACTGCTGTTATGTTCCGCGGCCTCTGCGCCATCGTTGAGGCCTACCTGATCTACTGGGCCTTGGTCTACTTCATCGCAAGGAAGTACTTCGGATTCAGCAGGGAATGGGCAGCGCCCCTTGCTTCCGGTATATCAATTTGCGGTGTGTCCGCTGCGATAGCCACCGGAGGAGCCATTAAAGCCAGACCGATGATCCCGATCATGGTTTCATCGCTGGTGGTCATCTTTGCAGTCGTTGAGCTTTTGATTCTGCCGTTCATGGCTCAACACTTCCTGTGGCAGGAGCCTATGGTGGCGGGCGCGTGGATGGGGCTCGCAGTGAAGACAGATGGCGCGGCTGTAGCCAGTGGCGCTATAACTGACTCACTTATCCGGGCAAAGGCGCTGGCTGAAGCCGGGATCAACTACAAAGCAGACTGGATTATGGGGGCCGCAACCACGGTGAAAGTGTTCATCGATGTTTTTATCGGGGTTTGGGCTTTCGTCTTGGCAATTATCTGGTGCTCTGTAATCGAGCGGCAGCCGGGTCAAGTATTCCGTCCGGGCCAGATTTGGGAGCGCTTCCCCAAGTTCGTGCTCGGCTACATTGTGACTTTTTTCATAATCATTTTCGTGGCGGTGAGTTCTCCCGCTTTACTCGGCAAAGCAAAGGCTGCAACGGGTGAAGCCAACGTCTTTAGAGGCATATTCTTTGTCATGACCTTCTTTACCATAGGCGTTGTTTCAAACTTTCGAAAGCTCTGGGAAGAGGGCATCGGCAGACTCGCGGCAGTATATCTACTGTGCCTCTTCGGCTTCATCATCTGGATAGGACTTATCATATCGTGGATATTCTTCCACGGCGTGAAGCCTCCCCTGGCCTAAGTACTCAAGCAATGAAAGGAACCGGCTATGGCGCAGCAACCAAAACTGGCTGAAGAAATACGGAAGATGGAAGTGGAGGAGCTTCTCCCCGTTGAGAAGAAACTCATCGGGTGGAGCATTGGACTGGGAATAGTTCTGCTGGGAGTTCTCGTGTGGGTGAGCTACACGTTTTTCCCCGCAGGCCATTAAAACCGTTGAGGCATGGGGCTACGGACAAACAGCCTGTGGCCCCTGCCCTACACGAAACAGCTTCCTAGTAGGTGCAGACAGAACTACATGATTGGTCCCACAGATCGGGCATGGACATACACATCCTGGTGCAATAAATCCCGCCTAGGTTCTTGATCTTTTCACCAGCGCCGGGTGCCTTCACCGCGCCCTCACCTTTAGCCGGTCCGGTTATTGGACCGACCCCTGGGTTCACACCCGGCGAGCCGCCGCTTGGTCCCTCCTGCTCCACATCAGAGCGGGCAGAGTCCGCAGCGACCTGGTGTTGCGCGCTAACCGGGTTCGCCTGGGAACTCGTAGCTTGAAGCGTCCAGAGCCCTATCAGTAGGACGCAAGCGGCCATCAGGGCCAACGATATGCTGACATTTCTATTGTTTCTCATGACGCATGCACTCCAAATAGTTTTTCCGGAGTCGGGCAGACCTTCTCACAGAGGTCTCACACCCGTCCGTACAAATTTGATGCACGAGATGGTCTTATGATTCTCGGGTCCTCACCTTTTCCGGGCATAGGCGCTGGCTTAAGCTCTGAATCGTATTCGTCCCGGAGGGATGGCTGGAAAGTAGCCCGGAACACCGCCCGTGTGAACACGTTAAGTCAGCACCTGTAGCCCCCGCGTCAGTTCACAGTTATTGCAGCATTTGTCCCGTATGCGTTGCTCGAAAGCGCTGAATTGGAAGGCACAGGCGAGCATTCATGCGTCACATCCCGATTCCGATATCGCACGCCGGCGATGAAATATGATATTGTACGACCATCCGGTGTTTAACCAACGATCGGGCTGATAGTCTTTTGTTGGTGCGAAGCTTGGGTTTCGTTCCATAGTCAACCTTGATGCAGTGAGAAATAGACTAAGACATGCCGACCACGAATCATTCACCTGAATTTAGCCTTGACCCATTGGTGCGTCTCCCTGAACCCCTGAGGCGTCTGGCTCGCGACAAGGATGTGCTCAGAGAATATCGCGCAGGTGATTTGATCATCGGGCCGGATCACGGTAGCGGCCGGATCTGCTTTCTGGTCTCGGGCGAAGCCAGCCTGGTGTTACGCGACGACGACAAAGAGAGACTCGCTGTTGACAGCCTTGGGGCTGGGGACATTTTCGGCGAGATCAGTTTCTTCACAGGTATTCCTTGGCCTTCAGACGCTGAGCTAGTGGCCGATGAACCGTGCCGGGTGTTGGAGATTCCGCCGGAAGATTTCGAGCGGATGATGCGCGGAGAGCCTGACTTTGCCGTTACTATGGTCAAGAACCTGGTTCGCAAAATAATGCAGCTCGACCGCGCTATCTTGAAAGGAAAGCTCAGGAGACGGGACCTGCAGGTTCTCATCAGCCGCGAAGAGCATGTTTTCCCGGATTACATCATGGGAGATTACGTTCGGCACCGTTTGTCGGCACGAGTTGAAGAGTTGGCGCTGTCGGACGGTCCGGTCCTGATAATCGGTGAGAATGGCGTCGGAAAAGAAGGGCTGGCGCATTCCATATTCAGGGCGAGCCATCATTGCAAGGAAGTATTCCTGCAGGCCGATCTCCTGAGAACCAGCCGCAAGAATTCTTCGGAAGATGCGCTCCCGGAGGTTTCTAGAGTCGAAGCAGATCGTACGGAGAAACAGCTGCGCCTATTTTTCGGGTCGGATGAACCGGCCGGCGATGGCGGCACAAAGGAGAAGCCTGGCTATTTCGAGTTGACTGAAGAGGGAACTCTGTTGGTCCGAGGGATCGAGCAACTCACTCCGGTAATGCAGACAAAGCTCCTTGAAGCAATTGTCACCGGAACTTTTCGCCGATACGGGGGAGTCCGCCTTCATAAGGTGCGGGTCCGGCTATTTGCCACCACTAGGTTGGATGCCGCCAAGATCTCACTCGAGAGACATCCTTTGCTCTATGCGCTCCTGCAGGGGTCGATTGTGATTCCTCCCTTGAGGACCCGGCGCAGAGAAATACCGGGCCTCGTTAAATACTACCTCCAAAAGTACAGCCAGGATCTTGGCCGTAAAATTGAAAGGCTTCCAAAGGATACGCTTAAGACGCTGGTCAATTATGGCTGGCCTGGAAACGACCTGGAACTGTCGAGCACTCTGAAACGAGCGATATTGGTATCGGCGGACGGAACGCTAAGACCCCGAGACATCTATTTTGATCTCAAGAGGGTTGAAGGAGAGGGTAAATTCAATCTTCTGCGGTTTGGACCGGTAAGACAAGTCCTCAGCAGCCCGCTTTTCCCTGCTGTCTTGCAGAGCGCGGCCACTCCTTTTTTCTTTATCGTGATTGCTTTTCTCTTTCTCGGTCCTGCTGACCTCATGAAGAATCCCGCAGCGCTCTTCAGTTGGGCGGTAGGATGGCCTCTGTTGATAATCGGAGCATTCGTGTGGGCACGATTTTGGTGTTCTCTCTGCCCCATCGGCACTGTGGGCAACCTCGCTAAAAGGATAATCGCCTTGGAAAGGCCGTTTCCAGCGTTCCTCAAGAACCACAGCGATTTTGTGATGGCAGGGGCTGTCCTGTTCATAATCTGGTTCGAAACCGCCACGGGAATCAGGAACTCTCCCTTCACCTTGGGCCTGCTGTTGTCGATCATGCTGGCTTCGGCTATCATCGTGGCCGTCATATACGAGCGCCAATCCTGGTGCCACTACCTCTGTGGGCTGGGCGGAGTGGCAGGAGTGTTGGCCAAGACGTCTATGCTGGAGCTTCGGGCGGACCGAAACGTTTGTATTTCCCAGTGCGGCTCCAATGAGTGCTACCTCGGCACAACGGCTAACGAAGGGTGTCCCTTCGGACAGGCGGGGCCCAGGTTACACAGCAATCGGCTGTGCACGCTTTGTGGGACATGCGTGAAAAACTGTCCCCACGGGGCTATCAACCTCAATCTCCGAGTTCCCGGCAGTGAGATCTGGGAGGTGCGGCATACCAACGCGGGCACAGCTTTTCTCGTACTTGGAATGATAGGCGGGCTATTCAGCGAAATGGTTGGTAAGATGCCGTTTTATGGCAGCCTATCGATATTCTTGCCGTTATCTCCTATCACTCGCTTTACCGTTGTATTCATCGCGGTCTTACTAGCGATGAATCTCATGTTGGTCCTGGCAGCGAAGGTCTCCAGCCGTATATATCGCGAACGGTTCCGCGGAAATTACTCCAGGTTCGGGCTGGCGCTTCTGCCGGTGGCGCTGACCGCATTCATGGCCTTTCATGTCTACTATCTCATTAATCTCGGCGTTCAATTGCCAACGCTACTGAGCCACAATTTTGATTTTGCCGTATTCCGGCGGCTCGTAATCACAGTGCCCCCGGAAGTAACGCGCTTCATCCAGGAGATGTTGATCTATATAGGCCTGGGGTGGAGCCTGATAATTATGTATCGTCTTGGCCGAGCCGGCCGCGACAAAATTCTTCAGATTGTCGCAGGCCTGCTCCCTCATGCTGCACTAGCTCTGCTCCTAGCTGTGCTGATGTTGGAGGCCACGCGCTCGTTCTTCTATCGCTAGGAGGCTGTTGCGTAACGCAATGCTTTCCCGAATTCATGGCGCGATGCTGCCTATGTGGTTGGCAGATCTCAGCGGCTGCCAAGGGAACAACTTAGTATGTCAGACTCCTAGGAGCCTGGGTGCCGTACCGTCGCAATGGCCGAAGCCTCCGCGTAGCACGCTGATGCCAACAACTCTGGTTGCGCGACAGGCTCCTGGGACAAGCGGAGACACCATGTCGTTAAGGGCAACGGGGCTGGAGGATTCAGACTTGTCCTTTCCGTCCGGATTTTCCCGACTAATCGAAAAATTGCTCACTTTGCTTCTGTTGTGCTGCGCTGTGCTGCTAACCGTAAAAGCAGCTCAGTTCATGATATGGTACATGGCCAAAGATTACCCGCTCGAATACAGGGAATTCGGAGTCATTTTCAGTACCGACCTGCTCCTTCAAGGGTACAATCCCTACTCCATAGACCTTCAGCCCGTGGCGATGAACGCGTACGGAATAATATATAATCTGTTCGTGCTACCTCTTGCCATGATTTGGGGTTCGACACCGTTTACGCATCGGGTTGTCTCCTGTTTTTTCATCTTGATGACATGCGCTTGCCTCCTCTGGGGACTCCGCGTAAGCCGAGTTGCCTGGTCTATGGCTGCCGTGGCTGTTGCCACTCTGTTTGCTTTTCTGGCCACAGGGCTCAGCATCGTGTCGCGTCCCGACAGCCTGGGCCAGTTCCTCTTTCTTGCCAGCGTCGTGGTGCCCTTTGCATTGCGTTACAGCGTTACCGGCCTCGCATTGAGTATAGGGTTGTCGATGGTCGCACTTTTGACCAAGCCCTATTTTGTGCTTGGCGCTCCATTTCTGGCCTTGTATCTCTTCGGATTCGAAAGCAAGAGCAAGGGCCTATGGTATACGTTGGGGTTTGGAGCAGCGCTGGCCGTAACTGTTCTCGTTACGCACGCACTCTGCGAAACCTGGCTGACAAATACTATCTTCAACCACCTCAATAATGACATCAGCGGACAGTATACGAGCCTAACTCATCTCAGGCAGCAGATGTGGCTTCATGCTGAATCTATATTGGGGTTCATCGTAGCGTTTGTCTGGGGATACGGATTCTTCGCGGGTTCTGGAGAGAAGGTTTTCGCTGGATCCGTAGGATCGCTTCTTAACCTTAAGGATTTTCGCAAACCGCTCTTCAGCATAAAGGGCGATCTGCCGTTCATGATGCTCGTGTTCGGCACGATAATCATGGTCTGGAAGCTTGGCCTTCACACCGGGAATTGGCAACTTTACTACCATCAGTTCATGACCCCGTTTGCCCTGTGGTTTGTGGTCGGGTTCATAGACCGCCTGAAAGTGAATCGCCACTGGGCCGTTCTGTTGCCGTTAATTGCGAACCTTGCTGTGCTAAATGTCTATTATGTGTCCGGAGACCTGGAGGATCACGAAGCTGAATGGACGGCCCTCGAACAAGTTGTGGCCAGCCATCAGGATATGTATCACAGCTCGGGCCTGGCCGAACTCATGAAAAAATACGGAAAACCGATATATAATACCGGACAAAATGAGTATTACGCTGCCGGGGTACCGCACAATTTTACCGCGACGGCAGAGCAGTTCGCTTTGCAGTCCGAAATATTCTGGCAGCAAATTGGTGAAAAAGCTCGACAGAAGCAGTTGGACTTGGTTATCCAGGACGCTGGATCCGGCTGGCCGATAGACCGGAGCATCCTGAAAGAGAACTATCGCCTGCTGGGGCACATGAGAATGCCATTACTTTTCAATGGAAACTGGCTGCTGGAATTGTGGACGCCAAAACCGGATCAATAGGGATTCGGAAGGGCTTCAGTCTTGTGCTCGTTTTGTGTTTGGCAGATTGAACTTGAATCACGGCAGAATGGACCCGTAGCCAAAAGTACTTCTTGACGGCTGTGAGGAGGCAGGATACGCTTAAATAGCGGAGTGAACTCGTGAATGATGTGCTGGACAATAGTCGGCCTATATTAATAAGCGTTGTGATACCGGTCTACAACGGCGCAAAGACAATTGGACCATTGGTGGACACGCTCGTGGAGGGTCTGACGCCTTACAGTTTGCAGGTAGTGCTGATAAACGACGGGAGTAAGGACAACAGCCATCAGGTCTGCGAAGAGATCTTCCATAAGTATCCGAATGTCGTGACGTACCTCAGGCTCGCTCGCAATTTCGGCGAGCACAACGCTGTCATGGCAGGTCTGCGCCACGCTAACGGTGACTATGCCGTAATTATGGATGATGATTTCCAGAACCCACCCGAAGAGGTAACTCGTCTCGTTGAAGAGGCCGAGCGAGGAGACTTCGACGTTGTGTACTCGTTTTATGACGAAAAGAAACATCACTGGTTTCGAAATATGGGTAGTACGTTTAATGGATGGGTCGCTCATTTCATGCTCAACAAGCCCAAAGGGCTCTATCTATCGAGCTTTAAATGCTTGAATCGTTTTCTGATAAGGGAAGTAGTCAAGTATGACGCTCCATTTCCCTATATAGACGGCCTGATTTTGAGCTTAACCGACAACATCGGGAGGGTGCGAGTGCGCCACAACGAGCGCTCTCAGGGCAGATCCGGCTACACATTCCGGAAACTGGTTCGCCTATGGTTGAGCATGTTCGTGAATTTTTCCATCATGCCCTTGCGGCTCAGTCTCCTCATGGGATTTGTGGCCAGTCTATTGGCACTGGGAATGGCCGTTTCAGTCGTCTTGGAGAAGATATTGAATCCCGGAATTCAGGTGGGATGGGCCTCCTTGGCGTTTCTGATCCTCTTCTTTGCCGGCCTTCAACTCTGCATCCTGGGGCTTATGGGCGAATATATAGGCCGCACACTGCTGAACAGCAATCGTCTCCCGCAGTTCGTGGTCAGATCGACATCCGAACCGGATAACACGCATGACCGCTCAACATCACACTGAAGGTTTCAAAGACAAAGCTGTCCTGATAACCGGCGGCATGGGGTTTATAGGGAGCAATCTGGCTATCAGGCTTGTAGACCTCGGGGCCAAAGTGGAGATCCTGGACGCCATGATCGATGATCTTGGCGGGAATTTGTTCAACATTGGACCGATTTTGCATCAGATCCATGTCAACTTCTCAGACATTCGCGACCTGAATTCACTGCGATATCTTGTCGCTGACAAGGATTACATTTTTCATCTGGCCGGTCAAAACGACCACGTGCTGAGTCTTCAGGACCCTTTTCCGGACATTGACATAAACATCAAAGGCTCAGCAACTCTTCTGGAAGCCTGCCGGCGATATAATTGCAGGGCGAGACTGGTTTACACCGGGACCCGCGGAGAATATGGACCCGCAGTGAAGCTGCCGGTCAGCGAAGATGCGCCGCTAAATCCAAAGGGAATCTACGAACTGTCCAGTTTAACTGCTCAAAAGCTTTTTACAATCTTTTACAATAATCACGGCATACGATCCACCACCCTCAGACTGACCAACATTTACGGCCCTCGTGCACAGATGAAGCACAATCGATTTGGGGTGGCCAACTGGTTTGTTCGCCAAGCCCTCGACGATGAAATTATCAAGGTTTTTGGCGACGGGACGATCATGCGGGATTTCCTGTACGTGGACGATGCGGTTGAAGCGATTCTAATGGCTGCGTGTGCCGAAGAAGCATGCGGAGAAATCTTCAACGTCGGCATAGACGTACCGAGTAATTTTCTGGAACTCGCACAGGCGGTCGTGAGAATTGCTGGATCGGGTCGCTGGGAATTTGCCGAGTTCACGCCTGAGCGCGCGGCCCAAGAGCCGGGGCATTATTACTCCGACATAACCAAGATTCGGTCGATGGTCGGATGGAATCCCAGCGTTACGCTGGAGCAAGGCATCCGACGCACAATTGATTACTACCGGTTATACAAGTCACACTATTGGTAAACATATGCGGGTCCCATTTCTGGAACTCAAACGAGAATACGAGGCGATCAAACAGGAGATACAGGAAGCAGTCTCAGGTGTCCTGGAGAGCGGCTCGTACATCCTGGGTCAGCCCGTTGAAGATTTTGAGCGCGAATTCGCTGGATGGCTCGGGGCTCCACAGGCAGTAGGTGTCGGCTCAGGCACTGAAGCTCTGCACCTGGCCCTTGTCGCCTGTGGAATCAAACCCGGTGACGGCGTGCTCACTGTCCCTAACACCGCGGTTCCGACGGTGTCGGCCATCAGTTTTGCCGGGGGCCGGCCAGTATTCGTCGATGTCGATCCGGACTCCTACACTATGTCACCGAGCGCATTAGCCGAAGCGCTCAAAGGATCTTCGCCGGCGGGCAGGTACAAAGCCATAGTAGTCGTTCACTTGTATGGTCATCCCGCGGATATGGATCCGATCGTGGAGCTGGCTCAAACGCATGACCTCAAAGTGATCGAAGACGTGGCCCAGGCCGTAGGAGCAACTTACAAGGGACAAAAGGTCGGCACGATAGGCGACTTTGGGTGTTTCAGCTTTTACCCCACCAAGAACCTGGGAGCCTACGGCGACGCTGGGATGGTCGTGACACATTCCGACGAAGACGCGGGAGCGATCCGCATGCTCCGCAACTATGGAGAAAAGACAAAGAATTTCAACGTGATTGAGGGCTACAACAGCCGGTTGGATGCAATCCAGGCAGCAGTTCTGACTCGCAAGCTCCCCTATCTTGATTGGTGGAATGAAATTCGCCGCAATCAGGCTAGGCTCTACGGCGAACTCTTGAAGGAATGCGATGTCCGGCTCCCAATTGAGAAGAGCTATGCACGGCACGTATACCATTTATATGTGGTTCGAACGAAGAACCGAAACAGACTTCGTGACGGTCTTGCCGAAAATGGTATCCAGACGGCAGTGCATTATCCTCGACCGGTCCATCTTCAACAAGCCTATGCCCATTTAGGCTATCCGAAAGGGAGTTTTCCAGTGTCGGAAAGAAACGCCGAAGAGGTCCTGTCGCTGCCGTTGTCACCGTTCACGCGCCTAGACGAAATTGTTGCAGTGGCCGAAGCCCTGAGATTGCTGGAGTAGGTCGGATCATGGAAACGCCCGAGTACAGGATTATGTACGACATGGAGACGGACTACTGGTGGTACGTCGGGCTCCATCACCTCGTCCTTCATTTCCTCGCACAAGAGAACCACCGCGGGAACGGCCCGCTGGAGGTCCTGGACGCAGGTTGCGGAACCGGTCAATTGATGAAACTATGCCACGCAGCAGGGCTGGACCCTGTGGGCCTCGACTTCTCCCGGGAAGCCCTCAGGTTCTCTCGTGTCCGCGGCCTTGGGTCTTTGGTTCAGGGATCCATTTCGGACATCCCGTTCCGAAACGACCTGTTTGACATGGTTGTGTCTCTGGACGTCGCCGATTGCTTGGAGGGGGCTAAAATCACGCACTCCCTTTCTGAAATGCGCCGGGTTCTTAAACCCCGCGGTGCCCTGATCCTTAACCTGCCAGCGTATAACTCCCTCCGCAGTCAGCACGACCGTGCTCAGCACATACTACACCGCTTCAATGGCAGCGAACTCCGTTCGCTCCTGAACGAAATCGGGTTCCAACTGCAAGTATGCACTTACCGGAATACGATTCTCTTTCCCGTAGCCGCGGCAGTACGCCTCTTGAAACGCCGTTCAGCCCCCGGACAAGACAGCTTACGCTCGGACCTCAAACCTCTTCCCAACTCCATCAACAAGGCCCTGACCTGGATACTTTCGTTCGAAAACTCCGTCATCAAGACCGGGCTTCTCATGCCGTTCGGCCTCTCGGTTTTCTGTGTCGCACGGAAGCGCCAGTCATAAGCATTCCCCCCTCAAGAGTGCGTTAAAAAAGGAATTCTAGCCCGCTACGGCAGCCCATACGAGAGCTACTAGAACAGAGGCAACGGTAACAGGGATTCAGATTCTTGCATGCACCCAGAAGCCAACAGAAATATTGTAGATTTTGGCCTGCTCAATCGTGATGAGGTTTGCAATGCTGCCTATGATAATAAGATTACCGGCATAAGTACTCACAAGTGCGAGGAGATAGAGGTTCGTGGTTTGTCCAAGATCAATGTTTTTGAGCAACAGCATCACAGCCGGGACGTTACTCACCAAATTGCTGAGGACCAATGTGACGGACGATAGCACGAGCGGGTCATTGATGTCATACCCCAGGGTCCCCAAGAGCAGAACCCCCGATTGGGGAATTCCGTACTTGATGACCCCTTCAACAACAATGAAAAGGGCGCAGAACAAGGTGATGAGATGCCAATCCACTAGGCTGAGAATGGATCGGGTCGTCATTTTCCTGTTGCAGAGAATTATGCCTGCCATGGTCAGAGCCGAAACTTCTCTGGGAATACCGGTAAAGAATAGCACTATGAGTACCGCCGTAAGAATAAGTGCCTTGGCCGATTGACGAGGATCGTATTTGGGCCATCCGTCGGCAGTCTTGCTCAACACAATAGAATCGTCCCGCCATTTACCCCGATACATGCCCAGTATTATGAAATAAAGCACCACAAGCGAAATCACAGTCGGCGGCAGACACCATAATACAAATCTGCCAAATTGAAGTGCCCCAACCTGCCCTATCAACATATTTTGAGGATTGCCCATGATGGTCGCGGCAGAGCCAATGTTGCTCGCACAGGAAAGCGCCAGGACGAACGGGATAGGATTCAAGGAGGCTCGCACCGCGGCCACACAGATAACGGGAGTGAACGCCAAGCACACGATGTCGTTGGCAATGACCGCCGAAAGAAGAGCCGACGTAAAAATCAGCGCTAAGAGGAACACTTCAGGTCTTGTTACAAATCTTACGATGCTCAAGGCAACTCTGGTATAAAATCCACCCAAGGTGAATTGCGCGGACAAGACCATCAGTGAGTAAAGTAGTAATACTGTGGGTGCATCTATCGCTTTGAATGCCTCATTGTCGTTCAGAATTCCCGTTGCCAGCATGGCGATAGCTCCGAGCAAGGCAATTCCTGTCCTGTCAATTGCCAATCCGGGGATGCTCCCCAACGCGATACCCGTGTATGCCAGGAAGAAGATGGTGGCTGCTATTATCTCTGGGCTCATTTTAGCCCTCCTGTGAATCCGGTGCTCACTTCTCTGACCGCGTTTGCGAGCCGAGAGCGCAAAATCGGATAGATAGCCAGGGAATTTTGTAGTTGTTTGAATCAAGATCGCTGTTTACGTGAGTCACCATGTTACGAACTCCGTCAAAATGTGACCGATCTGTTCCCAGAGTTCAGCACTAAAGACAACCCGTCTTAAGTGCAGCCAGTGGGAACGGATTCAATTATCACAATGTCTTCCGTGATGGATGCCGATGATAACTCCTGAAATCCCCTGGTTTCCGGCATGACCAAACCGTAAATTGCGAGCGCCAATGCCGCAACAGCAGCTAGAAACAGAAATCCTGCATCATAGCCCCAAGCATTCACAACATACCCTGACACCAAGTTGCTGAGTGAAGCCCCGATGCCTTGAGCAGTGGCAATTGCTCCCAGCACGAGATTGTATCTCCCGGTTCCCTGCGTAAGATCGGCTACCACAATGACTGATAACACTCCGAAAATCCCTGCCCCAATCCCATCAAGCAATTGCACGGCAACGATGAAGAACGGGTTGTCACTCAGGGTATAGAGAAAGCCTCGGATAGGCAGAATGGCAAAACCGATCAAAAAAACGGGTTTTCTGCCCCACGTGTCTCCCAATTTACCGGATAAGAAAGCCACGGGAATCATGACTAGTTGAGCAACGATGATGCACGCAGACATATTGATGGCAGCAAAGGTTTCGTGACTCCGCGTAATCAATTGTCCTGCCAAGGGAAGCATTGCCGCATTGCCGAAATGAAACAGAGTCACGGACACGGCAAAAACCAGAATGTTTCGATCAGTGAACAAGGACCTTATGCTCGAGACACGCACCCGGTCGGATGCCATCTTTTGGGATGCTGCTCGCGCTCGCAGGTAATCAATGTCATCTTTTCTGATCGAAAGCGCGGAAATAGCGCTGGCACCCGCAATGATCGCGACCAAGTAGAAAATCCACTCCTGTCCCAAGGCGTATCCGACCATACCGGCTACTAGAGCAGCAGCAACATTTCCCGCATGATTGAAAACTTCGTTGCGTCCGATCCGAATGGCGAACCTCTGCTGAGCCACGATGCCCAACGTGATCGCGGCTATGGCCGGAGGAAAAATAGCCGCGGCGACGCCGTTGAGGATCTGTGCGGCGCTGATGAGGTAAAAGTTTGGGGAAATCGTCATACAGGTACAGCTAATGCCTACCAACAATGCCGCGGCGACGATCAATAGGCGCTTCTCTTGGACGGAATCGACCAATGCTCCGCATGGGGTTTCCGCAAGTAGACTCGCAATTCCCATCATGGACATGACTACCCCGATTTGGGCAGGATTCCAGTGGAGGCTGGATAGTAGATAAATCGCCAAAAATGGGCCGACACCCGCACGCACATCAGCTAGAAAAAAATTAAGGGAATCGAGTGCGTGTAGACTTCGTTCACTTCCGTTCCGATCAAGATGTGTATCCATTGTTATTCTCTCCCGCGTTCATGGAGACAAGCGCTTGCTTGAGGCATTCCATTTTTCGGAATTGTTAGGAGTGCCCTCGCTCGGCTTCTCTCATCAGCATTCATTCCGCTGATCTCTAAAGTTACAACTGAGCAAGGGTTCCATGCTTTTCATTCTGTGTCTCAATTCAGCGTTGCCTCTCTGCTTGCTCCCCAATCTGTAAGGATTGAGCTGTCACGACTGTGAACGTCAATGTCTGCGATGACGGCTCGGTTGAGGGTCAATTCAACCTTCCATTCGCCCTCTTTGCCCAATCGAGCAGCAGCGACCTGCAAGTTTGGAATTACTTGCCGCACTCTGTTTACCGCCTCGTCAGGGTCCGCGGAAATATGGTTAACAAAGATCGCCTGACCTTTTGGCAAGATCTCGCCGGTAGCCGGGTTCAGTTCCACTCTGGACACGATTTTGCCATCGAGGATTAAAGCCACGTTCAATTTTGTATCTCCCCGCGGGCCTGTCCTGACCCAATACTTATCCGTGGCCAACTTGGGTAAAGCGGCCGTAACAACCCCTACCGCCTGTTCCGCCGTAATGACCGGCGTCATGAGGGGGATACCGGGGCCAGGACCTGGGCCGCCTCTCTTTGCGAACGTTGGCGAGGCAAAGACCAGCACGGCCACTGCTAGACATATGCTTCTTGACATCGAGTCGATTTTGCTTTTCATTTTCTCTCTCCTGCTGGTTATCACGTTGCTGCAACCATTTGACCGGACGGCTGTGTGTTCTTTTTCACACTCAAAGTCTTGTTAGCGAAGAACACTATCCAACAGACCCGATTCAACCAACGTAACGACGACTGTCATAATGACTGTCAAAGCGATGATCTCGACAAGGTTCCCGTCCATAGTGACCTCCTCGCTTTGCGGATTCTTTTGCTTTGGTTCCTGTTAACAATGATAGTTAGGGAAGATTACCGGAACATTGCTGGAAAATTACATTTGGGAAAGGTTCAGAAGTGAAGCAATATCTGTGGCAAGACAGGAGAATTACATATTTTGTGGCAGAGAAACCGTAAATGTGGACCCGTGACCCGGTTCGCTGAAGACTTCTATCCGGCCCTTGTGCGCCAGTACGATAGCTCTGACAAAGCTCAGACCAAGACCGAGTCCCCGCTGAGACCTGCTGCTGTCGCCGCGATACAATCGATCCCAGATTTTGGGGATTTCTTCGGGCTGAATTCCTATTCCGTTATCCTTGATGGTAATGACAATTCTTTGATCCTTCTCTTGAACGTTCACATCCACCGTTCCATCGTCCGGTGTGTACTTGATGGCGTTGTCAATGAGGTTACCAATCGCCTGTTGTATCCTGGCATAATCCGCGGTCAAATAGAGTTCCTGCGGGCATGTAAATTGAATGCTGATGTTTTTGTCCTCGGCAACATACTTGTATAGGTCCAAGACGTCCGACACGAGGCGTGAGATGTCTATAAGGTCGGCTTGGAGCCTCATCACCCCTGTTTCTGCCTCAGAGATGTCCAAGAAAGTGTTAAGCATCTTGATCACGCGCTCTGATTCTTCCAAACAATCGGATAAAGCTTCTTGAAAGGCTTCATGGTCTTCACCCGATTGCAATGCAAGTTCCGCCCTGCCTCGCAATCTCGTCAGGGGCGTCCGTAAGTCGTGGGCCACATTGTCCAAGGATTCTTTCATCCGCTTATTCAATTCTTCGATCTGCTTGCGGACAATATTTTTGTGAGCCAAAAACGCACTGAGCACGAAAAATGTCACTGCAACAATCCCACCCAGCATCATGCCCAGTCGCCTGTAATAAATTTCCAGTTGGAGCTTTTTTTCCCGTTGCCTCAATAATTGTTGCTCTTCGTCCTTCATTTGGGCCATTATCTCACGGATATTATCCATGAATACCTTTCCTTTTCCCGTCAGGACTACCTGAAGAGCAGCTTCGAGCCCTTTCTCCTTACGCAAGGAAATCGTTTCTTGCAGTTCGTCAAATTTCTTCTCAATGAGAGACTGAAGCTCTACGATCCGAATCTGCTGGTTTGGATTGTCCGCTGTCAACTTCGATAGACTGTTGATTTGATGTCGAGCTTTATCCACTGCTTCATAGAATGGCTGCAGATAGCGATCTTGGCCGGTAAGAATGTATCCTCGCTGCCCTGTTTCTCCATCCTGTAGGGTAGAGAGGGTGAGTTGAAGCCCTTGAATAACTTGATGGGTGTGGATCAGCCAGTCGCGAGACTCGGCGTCCCTGAGCTCATTGTGGTAACCTGCCGCGGCGACCATCACGATAATCGCAAATCCCACCCCGAAGCCGCTCCAGGTTATGGCTTTTTGAGAAAGCCGAATCATGTTGAGAACCTATTGCATCTTTTATCAGAATAGACCGACATCGTGTTAACAGATTGTGACTGCGCTCAGGAATGAACCGGCGCTGCTCCTTTCAGAACTTGCTCTTTTTGTTGATGTTAGATTTCGCCTCCCGGATTATCGACCGGAGTTTTCCTCATCGGGATAAGAACACGGTTAGTCGGACTTGAGGACATAACCAACTCCCCGCACAGTATGAACCATCTTTTTCCCAAAATCCTTATCCACTTTGTTTCTCAACCGGCACACCAGTACGTCGACCACGTTCGTCTGTGGGTCGAAGGCGTAGTCCCAAATATGTTCCATGATCATGGTCTTAGACACAACCCGCCCCTTATTCCGCATGAGGTATTCCAATAGGGCGAATTCGCGAGGCTGTAGGTCGATTTTCTTCCCGGCCCGAACGATATCGCGAGTAAGAAGATTCATGCTCAGATCTCCTAGCGCAAGACTGCTGGGCGCATCAGCCACACTGGATCGGCGGATCAGCGCCTGCACACGTGCCAAAAGCTCCGAAAAAGCGAACGGCTTGACGAGGTAATCATCGCTACCGCTTTGAAGCCCTTTCACTCGATCATCAACAGAGTGTTTGGCACTCAAAATAATCACAGGGGTAATAATCTTTTGACGCCGAATCTCCTCGATCAGGCTCAATCCGTCCCGTTTCGGCAACATGATGTCGATAATCGCCGCATCGTAAGGCTGTGTCAGGGCTAGTTGAAGGCCGTCTTCACCATTGATGGCATAATCCACTGCAAAGCCCGCCTGTTTAAGTCCCTTGACGATCAAAGAGACGATCTTCTCATCATCTTCCACTATTAGAACCCTCATGATTCAGGCCTCTTTTCCCATTAGGTCTTGATATGTCATAACATAAACACTCTATTTCCTATGGGGCGAATAAAAAAACTGCCAAGATCGGCAGAGAAGAAGTGTCCCAGGAATTCCATAAACTGAATGGTTTGTACTGTAAGCCAAAAAAAGGATTCAGTTGTCCTTGAAGGCAGCGGTAGTTTCTCGTAACGACGTGATAAATATAAGTAGTTTCCCTGTACCCAGTGGAAACTGCTTGCTTGTCCAGCCATGCATGCGCGGGAATGCCGGCCGGGGCGCAACGGGACACCTCAGCCAGACCCGACAAATTCGCGGTTATCCCAAGTCAGGAAAATGTTATATCAGTTCATGTTTCAGGAAGTGGCCACACAGATGGGAGCGGAATGTCCGCTCCCATCTGTGTGGCCTTCCTCAGCCGCCAATATCCCCGGGAGAGACATTCTGCCAAACGTCCTCCCATCCTGTCCTGAATCCGGAGAACTTGCCCTCCAATTCGATTCTCTCGGCCTCCCAGTTGGTCGGGCATTCCGTTTTGAGGCGTCTGATTCTGTCTTCGAGTTCCTCCTTGATGATATGTAGTTGGTTGACGTGCGGGACAAGATTTGCCTTGTCCCCGCAAGAAGCATCGTCGAATTTTCTCACAATGTCGTCGAACTTGGCTTGCCAGCCGCCGAGTTCTGCGGCAAGATTGTCGCAATATGTTTCAAGTTCCATGTCTCTCACTCCTTCCAAAGCGAATCCGCCTTATTCCTCCCGGGCCACCGTGACCTCGACTCGCCTCCTATTTGCAGTTAGCGCAACTCTTCACTATCTTTCCTCCATCGGCATAACACTCGCCGGCTTCCCACGGAGAGTCAAACTTCCTGCAGGAGCTTTTGGCGCAGCAACTATATCTCGTATACGTAGGGCCTGTGCTTTTTTCCATGTGAATCCTCCACAAGATTATTCTCACCCCCCTATTCCCGACATGCCTATATAGATGCGGCCTGCCGCATTTGGATTCGAGAAACGGTCCAAGGTTATGGAGTGGTCGCAGAAAAAAAGAATTTGTTGTGACCTTCCGAAACGGAGCCTGGTGCGGTATAATTTCCTGATTAATTTATGACAAGGAAGGCGCCTGAAGTGGAAGCAGTGATTCTGGCCTGCAACACTATTCGCAATGAGCTCGAAAAGGCAGCTCGGGAAACTAGCTGTCCGCATAGCTTCGTTTGGGTGGAATCGGGCCTGCACCTTGTGACCGATTCGCTGCGTCGGCGATTGCAGGAGGAATTAGACCGGATCAGCGGTGTACAGAGAGTGCTTCTGGCATTCGGCTTCTGCGGCAACGCAGTGGCCGGCCTGAAGTCCGGAGACCACCAGTTGGTCATTCCCCGAGTAGATGATTGCATCACCTTGCTCATGGGTTCCAAAGAAAACAGGGAACGTTGTTCTAAGCACGGTGGCGTCTATTTTCTCACGAAAGGCTGGCTGGAGGGAGAGATCAACATCTGGAAAGAGTATCAGGCCGTTTTGGAGCGCTTCGGCCCGGAACGGACCGAGCGGATCTACCAGCGGATGCTGGCCCACTACAAATTCTTGGGCCTCATAGACACCGGCGCTTATGACCTACCCACCCTGCTCACCGATGTGCGCGAGATCTCTGCCACTCTCAAGTTGCAGCTACTTATTCTCAAAGGTACCGACCGCTATCTGAAAAACTTCCTTTCGGGTCCGTGGGATGATGAGCATTTCGTAGTCATTCCGCCACTCACCACAATCGAATTGACCCATCTCGGTTTCGATTCGACAATTCGTCCTTCCTCTGTCCAGGCCGTAATGTAAAAGGAAAAGCTTCTTGCCCGTAGTAACCTTCAGCGGCAGCAAATTGACGGCAAAAGCAGCGCGAGGAGAAACCCTGCTGTCATGCATTCGACGGAGTGGATTGGGCGTGGAATCCACTTGCGACGGTCGAGGACTCTGTGGCAAATGCCGTGTCGTAGCTCACGGAAAGTTGAGTCCACCTGAGGACGCGGAACTTGAGCATCTGCTTGGCCAACCCGCAGGCGTTCGTCTGGCATGCAGGGCAAAAGTGCTCGGAAACGTTTCGGTGACCATAAGTGACGCTTGGACTCAACTCCAGTCTGTGTTCGGTCCTCAGTACCGCACAGTTGCTCTCGACAGTCCCGTCAAACGCATCCCTTTGCCTGAAAAAGGACGAGATTCTCATCCGTACGCGGAGACTTTGCCTTACCGAATCACCGATCCTCCCGTTCTTGACAAAATAGCGATGTGGGATGGAAACCAGGACCGGGCATTCGGCGTAGTATTTGAAAACGAGCTACTGGACATTCGCTTCGACCAAAATCATGTTCTAGGAGCAGCAGTAGACATTGGCACAACAAGCCTTTCGCTTTACCTCTTCGATCTGGACAGCGGCGAATTCCTTGGCAAGAGTTCGGCACTGAATCCCCAGACATCCTACGGCGGCGACGTGATCACTCGTATAAATTACTGCCGAGAGAATCCGAACGGCGTATCCGTTTTGAGGTCTGCATTAATAGGACAACTGGGTCTGATGCTGGACGAAGCGTTGGGGCAAGGACGAAGCCGAGGTCAAGTCTCTCTGATGACCGCGGCAGGCAATACCACGATGCTCCACATCTTAGCCGGGGTTAACCCTTTATCCCTGGCTCTGGCTCCTTTTCGCCCTACTTTCCTGAAGCCCCTTATCCTGGAGGGAGAACGTTCCGGCCTTCCCATCCACCCCCGAGGTCGGGTTATCCTTTTGCCGGGGGCTTCGGCCTATATGGGGGCGGATATTATCGGCGGCCTCACAGCAATTGATTATCGGTCCTGCGCCAGGAGCACTCTTTTCATTGACATTGGCACGAATGGAGAAATAGTGCTCATCGAAGGGCCTGATCGATTGCTTGGAACATCCTGTGCAATGGGGCCGGCATTGGAAGGCATGAATATTACTTGCGGCTGTCGAGCCATACCTGGCGCCATAGACTCCGTGATCCTCGACGAGGACAAGATTCCTCGATTTACCACCATAGGCGGATTGGCGCCTGTGGGGATTTGTGGAAGCGGACTCGTCGATCTTGTCGCAGTATTGGTCGGGTCAGGACTCATTGCTCCCGGTGGCGCATTTAACCCTGAAGCCGATAAAGGCCCCACGGCTCGCTTGCATGGCGACCGTTACCATCTAACGGACAAGGTCTTTCTGAGCCAAAAGGATATCAGACAGGTTCAGTTGGCCAAGAGCGCGGCCATAACGGGGATTCTCACGTTGTTGAGCGAAGCGGGCCGTTCCGTTGCCGACCTGGAGCACATAATCGTGGCGGGCTCTTTCGGTTACCACTTGAATCCCGAAAGCCTGAAGCGAATCGGACTACTCCCCGGAGAGTACGCAGGGCAGATTACCTTTGTCGGAAATTCATCGCTTTCCGGAGCTTCACTTGCCATGCTCAACCGGGAGATATTGAGAGAGATGGAGCGTCTTGCGCCTCTCGTCCAGGTGCTGGATCTAAGCTCGCATCCGGACTTTCGAGACTATTTTATTTCTCACCTGGATTTTGCGCCTGCCGAGGAGTCGGCTGTCTCGGCAATCGGCTGAGTTCGGTTCCCGATCATGAAGGACTGCTTCAGACAGCACGTTTCCTGAGTTCTTTCATGAGTCTCCGACAAATATGAACTCCTGAAAAAGCATCTTCGCCCCAATGATCCGCGCCGGACATCCGAAAGACCCGTTCGTCCACTTGTCCGCCTCCTATGAGAATAAAGGGCCGCGGATCTGACCTGTGCCGACCGGCATCCTCGAACAATTGCACAAGTTCCCGAAGGTGGGGAAAGCTGTCAGTGATGAGAGCTGAAGCGGCAATCAGGTGAGGTTTGAACTCGGATTCCGCTTTTACGAAATCGGCCGGAGGCACGTCAACCCCCAGGTCCAAAACGGTAAGACCGTGGCATTCAAGGAGATCTCTGAAGAGATTCTTTCCAATGTCGTGAATGTCGCCTGCAATGGTTCCCAGCAGGACCCGACCGTAAGCTTTATCTCGCCCCTCTTTGATCATGAACGGTCTAAGCAGATCCACGGCCTGATGCATAATCTCACCGGCCATGATGAGACCCGCTATGTAATAGTGGCCCTTTTCGTGCAGAGAACCGACCAGGCGCATCCCTTTCTGACAGGCTTGCATGAGTTCAGCGGGCGATACTCCGGCATAAAGATGCTTCTTGATGGCCTGCAATGCCTCTTCTTCCCTGAGATTCGCCACAAGGGTTGCCAGATCCCCCGTCTCCTGGGCCATCAATCTGGTAGTTTTTTTTCGCACGACAATGTCTCCGCGCTCTAAGATTCATCCCATGACCCTAGTTTGGTCTTCAAAGTCAGGGTTTCGGGTGCAGCCGTAAACCACCCCCAACCGAAGGGGGTGTCGTGGAAGTCATAAACCACGTATTCCAATCGAAAAACGGGAGTGCCCACCGGCCGGCTCAAAAGAGCGGCCTCCTCCTCACTCAGGACCGTCGGGATAACGGACAGTTCACCCTTCTTCGCAGTACCCCCTCCATGTCCGTTGAACAGATCGGAAAGAGGCCCGACGCTCAATTCGGCTTCCACAACGGGACGAGTGGGATCGCAACGGATGCGCCCCACGTGAGACATAGCGGGGTGGTTGTCACGCAACAGGAGACGGCGGATGAGAATTATTCGGTCGCCTTCGGGCAAGCTCAGCATGTTCGCGGTTTTCGCGTCCGCCCTTGCCAGGCTAATCTGCAAAACCTTGACTCGAGTGCGCTCCGGATCCTCAAAAATCTCTTTGATACTGTCCAGATCAAATCGTGACTCAGTCAACGTGACAGGTTTGACGAATGTCCCGGAGCCTCTGACACGCTCGATCAACCCCTGTTCGGTGAGCAGCCCGATGGCTTGCCGAACGGTCATGATGGATATGCCGTATTGTTTGCTGATAGAGGGTTCGGAAGGGATTTTCTCGCCGGGTGGATAGACACCTCCAGCTATCTGGCGACGAAGAATCGCAGCCAACTGAGCATAGGCTGGTTCGAAACGATCTTTCTTAATTCGATCAGGCATGGCTAGCCAATCTCTAATCTGATGTTTTCAAGGTCATCATGTCATTCGGGGTCAATTCAGGCGACATGAAAGGGCCGGGCGTGTACCCGGCCCGTGTGAACAGCGGCTGCGTCCTCATGCATATATATGCATTTCGTCACGTTAGGACGGCTTTCACGCAACTCCGGTCTTGGCTCCGGTCCCCTCCGAAGCTTCCCTGCTCCGAGTAGAGGCTACGTGCTTCCACAGGACCAATACAGCCGCTGTGACAATCAACGCGGCCGCTCCATTCACGCCGCAGATTTGGCCCGGACCCCACTTTAGGCTGATGCAAAGACCTCCCACCACCGGCGCGACCATCGAGCCGACTTTCCCGATCGCGTATGCCCAACCGAGTCCTGAAGCTCTGATGTCAAGGGGATACGACACCGTACAAAGGGCCATAATACCGGAGTTACTGCCGAATATAAAGAACCCGGTGACAACGGACACGATGACGACGACCGAAAACGAACTGCCCGCGGACTGCCCAAAGACCACGATGCTAATGAACGCAAGAATGAAGGCAAATGTCAACGTCGTGAACGGATTGAACTTGTCCATCAACCGACCGATGGTGATCGTCGCCAGGGCGGAGCCGAGGTTAATGCCCGCAAAGGCCAGGCTATACTGCTGGACCGAAGCGCCGCTCTGGCGCAACAATGTTGGAGCCCAGGCGAGTATTATCCATATCAAGTAGAAGCTCCCGAAAAAAGCCACCCACAACAGCAAGGTGGTGAGGGCGCGGCCTTTCGTGAAGAGGTGCTTGACCGGTACACCGGGCAGCTTCTCCTCAGCTGAGTAAAACTCAACTTGCTGATCGCGAGCTAGAGTCGGCGAGATCTTCGAGATTATTTCGCGGATCCGTGCTTTATTTATCCCTTGTCGAACCAGAAATTCCAGCGACTCCGGCAAGAAAAGCACCACCAGCAAGCCGATCACCAGGGGTGCGATGCCACCGACAATGAAGAGCGACTGCCAGCCATAGTGTGGGATCAGATACGCGGCTGAAAGCCCCATAATCAGTGCGCCAACAGGCATGCCTGCGTACATCGTCGTCGTAAGAGTAGCTCGCATGCGGCTAGGCGCGTATTCGCAGCCGAAAGCAAGGGCATTCGGAATGGCTCCCCCCAATCCAACTCCAGCGAGGAAGCGGAACAGCGCCAGTTGCTCCACACTGGTAATCCATGCAGTCAGCAGCGTAAACACACCGAAAATGAGAGCGGAAATGAACAACATCTGCTTGCGTCCCCAACGATCCGCCAGCATGCCCAAGACGATCGCGCCCACCAGCGGCCCAACCAGACCGGCGCTCACTGCCAGGCCCAGAGCCGCAGGGCTCGTCTTCAGGGTCTCCGCTATTTTGGGCAACGCCACACCGATCATTGTTAAATCGAAGCCATCGAAAAATACCACAAGGAAACATAGGGCACAGATGCCGACCTGGTACGTTGAGAATGGATTTGTGTCAAAAACTTCCTTTACGCTTACTGTTCTGCTCGCCATGTTTGCACCTCCTCAAAGTTTCGGGGGGTTAACGTTTAGAATCATGGTAGCGGGGTCACTACTGTGCCGTGCTCCGCCACCACTCCGAATCAGTTATACTCCGTATTCCCTGGCGAAATCGTACATGGTTTGCACGTTTTCGGGCTTGGCATCAGCAAGTGGGGTGGCCGCGTCCATGATGAAGCCCCCATCCACAGCACAGACATCTATAAGCTTCTTGCAGTAAGTCTTGACGTCTTCCGGAGTTCCAACCACGAGAATGCTGGCCGGCACGTTGCCCCGAATACAGCAGCGGTCGCGCATCATTTCCTTGGCCCTGAAAATGTCAGTGGCTTCAAAATGGTAGATCACTTTTCCCGGAGGTACGTCTCGGAATGCCTCAAGCCTGGTATTACAGGCGCCTTCAGCAAACACCCAGGGTGTGATGTCCTCACGGATGAGCGATATTAGAAGCTCTTTCATGTGCGGCCAATAGAATTTGTCAAATTGTTGGGGGGACAAAAAGCCGTCGAGCCCTTTATGAAGGGGAATAAAAATTCTCGGCACGCCTGTGCGCCTGGCGGAGGCTATGGCTGAGTCAATCATGATGGGCAGAAGCTTTTCACATGCGGCCATAACTTTGTCCGGACGCCTGTACAGATCCATCATGACACCTTTAGTGCCACGGAAGATATCACCCAGAGTGTCAAACGGCACCTGAGCAAAGCCTCCGGAGGAGGGTGGGAAACCCAACTCCACCATTTTCTTGCCGAACATTGCCGTCCATTTCAGGACTTCCGCAGATGCCTTGCCGGCTTCAATCATTGCTTTGCGAGCCTCTTCCATCTCGGGGGACAGGAGGAATACAGCGTTGTAAAGACCCCAAGTATAAGAAATAGCCTGATTCAAAGGCGGCAATTTCTCGAAAGGCGCAAACGCTTTGTTAACTCTCGGCCAGAATCGTCGAACCATGAAATCAGAAGGATCGAAAAGAAAATGGTCATACTCGTCAGCTTTCATGACCTCAAGTTCCACGAACTGGTAGGACATGTTGTCACCAACGCCGTGTCCGGCCCATTTGAGGTGCTGAAAATCCAATATCTCCATCAAGGGGCCGAACCCCCTGAGAGGATAGGGATTGTCCCCCAAATCCGGCGAGAAGTGCAGCATGCATTCCACCCACAAGTCGAACATGAGCTGGAAATCGTACATACATTCTTTTACGGTGACGCCCTTCCACTTGGCCGGGAAAAAATCCCACATGGAGGCTATCGGAACTTGATCTGGTTTCTTGAGAGCTACCGCATCCTGGATGCGCTTTTCCCTTTGCTTCATTAACTGTTGTGCATCGCTCATCGTAAAGCTCCCCCTCGAATTATCTTTCCATCCACTTGATGGCGTACTTCACGCCGGTCACAGCGTCCGTCACCCAGGCGTCCGCTCCTACATATTTGCACGCATGCTCGTCCACTTGGCCACCACCGATGATCACCTTGACCTTGTCCCGCATCCCGATTTCTTTCAAGGCATCCACCACCTGTTTCATGGACTCGTACGAAAGGGTTAGCAGGCCGCTTAGACCGACAATATCCGGTTGAAATTCTTTCGCTGCATCAGAAAACCGCTGGGCGGGCACGTCTACTCCGAGGTCTCTTACCTCAAATCCGTTGATGTCCATGAGCATGTGCACCATATCCTTGCCGATATCGTGTATGTCACCTGCAACGGTACCCAGAAGAAACTTGCCCAGCTTGTTATTTTCGATTCCCATTTCTGTAGTCATAAGAGGCTTTATCAGATCAGATGCCGCCCTCATCATCTCTCCGGCCATGATCAGCTCCGGCACAAAATACACCCCATCCTCGAACCGTTTACCTATGATGCCCAGCGCTTGTTTGTACGCATCAAAGATCCGCATAGGGGGCGTTCCCGCGGCCAGATACTTCCTGGTGAGAGCGAGGGCATCATCTTCCATCATTTCTACTACTGCATTCACGAGGTCTTGCATTGTTTCTCCTCCTTTGACCTTCGGCGTTTCTCCCTGAAATGACCGGTAGTGACGCGGCTGGCAGAAACTAGAAGGCATTCCCTCGATCCTATCGTTAGATAGGAGAAAACCGGATGAACCTTAATACTTGCCGTACTTCTTGCCGGCCTGAATAAACGCTTTGAGCGTGTGTTCCCTTGCCTCGTCCATGGCGCACCCAATGCTGAGGATATATCCTCCGTCACCCGCGGCCACTTCCAATAGTTTCTTGGTCTCGTCCGCCACCTGCTGCACACTACCGGTGATGATCAAGGAAACTGGGAATCCTCCGCCGATGCATGATTTGCCTCCCAATATTTCCCTGGCCCGAGCCATGTCGGTTCTGTCAAAGATAAAAACACATTCGCCTTCCGGAACTTCAGCCAAGTATTCCAGCCGGTGGTTATAGCCTCCCTCCACAAAGCAGCAAGGCACACATCCGCTTTCAGCCAAACCCATCATCACCTTTTTGAGACTTGGCCAATAGAATTTCTTGAACTGCTCGTTGGACATGAAGCCGTCGGCGCCTTTGTGCAAGGGAATGAAAACCAGCGGGTTGTTATTTGCCAATGCTCCGCCCACACCCATACTGATCATTAGAGGCACAAGTCTGTCTACAGCTTCCAGCACTTTTTGCGGTCTCCGGTAAAGGTCCATCATCAATTGCGTGGTGCCTCTAAAGGAGTCGCCCAGAACGTCAAAGGGGGCTTTGGTGGCGCTGCCGGCATACATCGGATAACCTGAGCTCAATATCTGCCCAATATATGGTCCCAGTTCCTGGATCCACTCAAAGCTGATCCGGCCGGCCTCCAGAAGGGCTTTGTATGCTTCTTGGATCGGCGGGGCACCCAAAGCACAAAGCCAAGGTCCGGCCATGGGCAATTCCATCGTACCGTATAACGGAGGCAATTCTGCCAAGGGTTTCAGAGAGCTGTGGGTCCGAGGGAACCAGACACGGAACCAGTAATCGGTAGGGTCTGCAATAAAATGGTCATAATCCTCCGCTTTCATGTATTCTTTTTCAACGAATTGGTAGCCTTGCTCTTCCTTGATCCCGTGGCCAGGCCATTTGTAAAGATGGTAGCCCAACACCTCTAAAGCTGGGCCATGCATGACCATGGGCGGAACAAGCGTCGCGTCAACATCGTAGTCCCTCGTGTAATCCAGACAGACCTTTCCAAGGATGTGGGGGTCATACATGGCCTGTTTCGCGGAATAACCGTACAGCATGACGGGCGCGAAAGTAGCCAGCGGGACGACGGGCACCCTGTCCGGAGTTTTTTTGAGCTTGACTGCATCCATGATAAGTCCGGCACGGTACTGGTAAGATGCCTTGGCCTCATCGTCGGCGAACGTGATTCCTTCTCCTGAGGCCCATTTGGCTAGGAAGGCTTCCTGCCTTTGGCTTGAGGACATATTCTCCCAACCTGCAATCATGTCTTCCCCTCCTTCTTCTCAATCACGTGGCTCGGAGCACGCTACCTTAGCTCACCCATCCTTTACAGATGTTGATTCCCGCCACTGCATCGGTAACAAAGGCGTCGGCTCCTACGTACTTGCGAGCCTGTTCGTCCATTTGCCCGCCGCCGATGATCACCTTCACCTTGTCGCGTACGCCCATCTCTTTCAGCCCATCCGCCACCTGCTTCATGGACTCGTATGCCAGAGTGAGCAGCCCACTCATTCCTATGATATCCGGCCGAAATTCTTTATACTCGTCCCAAAACCGCTGAGCCGGCACATCCACGCCAAGATCTCTCACTTCAAACCCATTGATATCCATGAGCATGTGGACCATGTCCTTGCCGATGTCGTGGATATCACCCTCAACCGTGCCCAGAAGGAACTTACCGATTTTTTGTGTTTCGACATTGGATTGATCGCCCGTCATCAGCGGTTTGATGATCTCGGAAGCCGCTTTCATCATCTCCCCGGCCAGGATCAGCTCGGGGACGAAGTAAGTGCACTCCTCGAAACGCTTCCCGATGATGCTCAGAGCTTCCTTGTAAGCGTCGATAATCTGCACGGCAGGCACGCCCTCTTCCACGTACTTCTTCGTGAGAGACATGGCTTCATCTTCCATCATCTCCGCTACCGCATTCACAAGATCCTGCATAGTTCTCCCTCCTCTCTGGAGTGCGTTCTCGTTTCACCGCATATACGAAGGCCTGATCACGAATCCCTCTTGGGCCCTATTTTCCCGGCCCGAAAGGCGCGATTGAAATTCATGCAGTGACGGTCCTTGCCAACCAGCGTTTCGGCCGCCATCATGATTCCCCGCAGTTCCCGTTCTTCCGGGTTGATAATCGCACTGTCCATCCCTGCCTGTATAGCGAGGACCATGAATGCCTGATTCAGCATTGGCCGAAGCGGCATGCCGAAAGAGATGTTGGACAAGCCGCAAGTGAGATGGACCTTGGGAAATTCCTCTAGCAGCTTCCGGCACGTCTCCAAGGTGATATTTCCATTCTCCGTTCCCGTTGAAATGGCCATTACCAAAGGGTCTATGTACAGTTTTTCATCCGGAAGCCCTCCCTTGCGGGTCATCTCCACAAGACGGCGTACAATGTCGAGACGCCCTTCGCTAGTCTTCGGGATTCCCTTATCATCCAGAGCAAGGACGATAAGTTCGGTTTGAAACTCGCAGGCAAGAGGCAACACTCCGTCGACACGGGATTGTTCTCCGCTCAGGGAGTTGAGCATAGGAGCCTTTGCGGCCTTTTCAATACCGGCCCTGAGGGCCTTGTGATTCGCGCTGTCGAGGCAGAGTGTCCCATCAGGGACAGCTTCTTGAACCACTCCCACTAGCCATACCATGTCTTCCGGTTCGCGCTCTGGGAGAGTGCCCGCGTTGATGTCCAAGTAGGAAGCGCCGCTTTCAAACTGCCGTTCCGCCAATTCGCGTATGAAGTCTGCGTCGCGCTGCTGGATTGCATAAGCCACCTGTTTTCTGGTGCCGTTGATCTTTTCCCCGATGATTATCATGGGCGTCACCCTCTTTGGCCCTCGCCAGTGTGCTGGTAGTCAAGGATCATTAAAGTTATCTAGTTCTCTAGATGACATGTCAAGCGAAATTTTCTGGACGCTCATCTCCCGAAGTTGCAAATCAGACCAAGGGATTAAATTAACAGATCAATTTTCACAGGACGTCATTCCCTCGGTGGGTAGAGTCCTGATTCGGGCATTAAAGTGGTGACGAATTTGTGCCCTGACCCGGCAAAACCGGTCCAGATCTGAATTGCAGCGATTCTCAAAAGTAGCGTCCATTTGACCAGGTGATCGGCTGCACGGGAAACCGTGTTTGTAGTGCGTTTATGTTACAGGCTTCAGGTTGTCATCGCGAGAGCGACTGCCCGAAGCAATCTCTACTTCAACGAAAAAGGATTCCCTTCCCGCGGAACGCTGGATTTCACTCCTCGCAACGACACATTCGGAACAACGATTGCTTCGACGGAAATCGGTCAAAGCGTTTGCTGTCGCGGACATGACGCTGCGACCAACCTACACGCCGGAAAACTGTTTCTTGAGCTCGCGCTTTAGGATCTTTCCCGCTGCGCTCTTGGGTAGTTCGTCCACCACCACGTACTCTTTGGGCGCCTTGAAAGGAGATAGACGTGCCTTCAGAAAGGCGCTGAGATCCTCCGGAATGATTGTCTGTCCTGGTCGTGGCACGACAAAAGCCGTCACCCGCTCACCCCATGCCTTGTCGAGAAGCCCGATAACGGCACACTCCAGCACTTCGGGCCTGGTGTAAATCACCTCTTCCACCTCACGGGGGTATACGTTTTCTCCACCTGTAATGATCAAGTCTTTGAGCCTATCCACGATATAGATGTACTCATTGTCGTCAAAGACACCGATGTCGCCTGACCGAAACCAGCCGCCTGGCCAGAATGCCTTTTCCGTGTCTGAAGGATTGTCCAGGTATCCATTCATGGTGTTTCGCCCACGGATACAGATCTCCCCTTCCCGGCCCTGAGGCACCGGATGACCCTCGGCGTCCCTGATCTGCACCTCCACACCAGGCGCCGTGGTGCCCACCGAACCGACAACGTGCCGGTAATAATGGTTCCACGTAACCGGCATTGCCTCAGTCATACCGTAGCTCTCATATATCGTGAGACCGCTTTGTGCCTTCCACTGGCGGACTATCTCACCGGCCATGCTGGCCGCGGCAGAAAAACAGTACCGGACTTTTCCCAGCCTTTCTTTCAGTCGGTCGACAGCCAGCAAGCGCGTATAGATAGTGGGCACGGCGAAGAATTTTGTTACCCGGCCAGCGCCCATTAGAGACAGAATCTGGTCCAAGTCGTA